>NZ_JBSFBL010000066.1:0-38181 GCF_053592935.1 Kribbella sp. NPDC002412 | reverse complement strand
CGAAGCCGCGGCCGAGCTGGACTTCGTGCCCAACCGGGCCGCGCAGCTGCTGCGGACTCCAGGCGGCGCTCGCCGGTGAGCACGCGGCGATGTACGGCGTGGGCGTCGCCGGCGGCAAGCTGAGCGGCGCACGCTTCCGGGCGGCGACCGACAGCTACGAGCAGCACCGGCGCAACCGCGACCGCCTGTCGCAGCTGATCGTCGCGGCCGACCAGACCCCGGTCGCCGCCGAGGCGGCGTACGACCTGCCGCAGGTGGTCTCCAACGCGGCGACGGCCTCGGCGCTGGTCCTGCTGATCGAGCGCCGGCTGGCCGCCGTGTACGGCGACCTGGTCGAGGCGGCCGAGCAACCGGCGGTCCGGGCCTTCGCGATCCAGAGCCTGCTGGCCACCGCCAGCGCCCAGCTCGCCTGGGGCGGAGCGCCGGTCGCCTTCCCCGGCGATGTCTGATGGCCAGACGCACTTCACCCTGTCCGTGCGGGCTCGGCGCCTCGTACGCAGACTGCTGCGGCCCGCTCCATGACGGCGGTACGGCGACCACCGCCGAGCAGCTGATGCGCTCGCGCTACTCGGCCTTCGTCGTCGGCGACACGGCGTACCTGCTCCGCACCTGGTCGGCCGCGACCCGTCCAGCGGAGCTTCAGCTGGATGAGGACATCCGCTGGACGGGTCTCGAGATCCTCGGCACCACCGACGGCAGTCCGTTCCACACCGCGGGCACCGTCGAGTTCCGGGCCAGTTACCGGCTCGGCGGGCGGACGGGCCACCAGCAGGAGAACAGCCGCTTCGTGCGCGAAGACGGCGCCTGGGTCTACGTCACCTCCGTCGGCGCCACGGACCGGTGATCGCGTACGTGATCCCCGGCGTGTAGACGTTGAAGAACATGGTCCGGCCGTCGGCGGAGAAGCCGGCGCCGGCCAGCTCGCCGAACTCGGGGTCCTCCGGGGTGCCGTTGTTGACCCGGTTGCGGGCGAACTTGAACACCTCGCCGTCCTCGGTGGTGCCGAGGATGTGCTGCTCGCCGAGGCCGTCCTCGCACATCATCAGGCCGCCGTACGGCGACATCGTGATGTTGTCCGGGGCGTCGAACTCCGGGTCGTCGGAGCCCGGCGACGGCCGGGTGAAGATCACCTCGAGGCGCAGCGTCTGCTTCCGCGGGTCGTAGCGCCAGACCTGGCCGTCGTGGTCGACCTTCGGGCCGAGCTCGGTCCGGGCGAACGACGAGACGAAGTACACGCAGCGGTCCCGGGCGCCCCACCAGCAGCCTTCCAGCTTGTAGCCGCCGGTGATCGGCTTGCCGTAGTCCTGGGCGCGGACCGACTGCGTGGTCGCCAGCGGGTCCGGCACCTTGAGCCACTGCACACCGCCGAACTGGGCCCCCGCCTCCTGGACGACGGACAGGTCCGGCAGGCCCGGGATGTGCATCGCCTGCAGCTCCCCGCCCGCCCGCAGCGAACCCCATCCACCGCGCGGACGGTTCGGGAGGAACCGGTAGAACCCGCCGAGCGGCGCGACGAACGCGTCCTCGGTCTCGTACACGATCCCGGTCGCCGGATCGACCGCGACCGCCTCGTGCTGGAACCGGCCCATCGCCTTCAGCGGCGTCGGGTCCACGTTGCGGCGGTCGTCGTACGGGTCGACCTCGAAGATGAAGCCGTGGTCCTTGGTGTAGCCGGTGTCGCCGGCCTTGGCCTCGGTCTCCTCGCAGGTCAGCCAGGTGCGCCACGGCGTGATGCCGCCGGAGCAGTTGATCGCGGTCCCGCCGAGGCTGACGAACTCCCGGTCGGTGTGGTTGTGCTTGTCCACCACCAGCGTGCTGGTGCCGCCGGCGGCACCCGGGTCGTAGGTGCGCTCCGGCGGCGCGACCACCTTGATGGTGGCGGTCGGGCTGCACTCGTGATTGCGGACCAGGCGCGAGCCGCCGTCCCGGTCCGGGAAGGCGCCCATGCCGTCGAACCGGCTCGGCGTCTTCAGGCCGTCGGGACGGACGGTGCCCTCCCGGGACAGGATCTTGTAGCTGAACCCGCGGGGCAGGTCGAGCATGCCGTTCGGGTCCTCGATCAGCGGGCCGTAGCCGAGCTTCGGGCCGGACGTGCCGAGCGCGGGCTGGGCGGTGTAGAGCGCCTCGACGGAGCCCGCGACGCTGACCGCGACACCCGCCGCGGCCGCTCGGGCGACGAACTGCCGCCGGGACAGGGGATTGTGCTCAACGGACACGGTGGGTGGCCTCCTCGTGGGCGGAAAGGATCTGCCGGTCATCGATGAACGTACGGTGAACGACAGACAACGACAAGGCGAACCGCGCGCCGTGGCACCCGCGACTTTCCGCGTCGCGGGTGCCACCTCCTCCCCAACCCCCAGCGAAGCGCGGGAGATTTTTCAACCGACTACTGGTAGCAGGGCTTCGAGAACTCGTGCGCCTTCGCCGTCTTCCCGGTGAAGAAGTCCCGCTCCACCGTGACGCCGGTCGGCGCCGCCGGGTCCACCTTGGAGATGATGCTGGCCCGGAACACCCGGTCGTTCGGGTCGCCGGAGAACCGGCCCGCCTCGGCCGGCAGCATCCCCTCGTAGTCGACCGTCTCCAGCGACTTCACCGCGTTCAGCAGTCCGGTCCGGGTGAGGTCCTTCGCGTCGACCGCCTTCTGCAGCGCGGCCTTCAGCGGGTACGACCAGACCCAGCCGGCCGTGTAACCGTCGTTCGGCGCCGCCCGGAACGTCGCCTGGTCGATCGACTCGGCGAGCGCCTTGTGCCCGGGCGTGTTCGCGCCGTACGGCGCCCACGGCCCGGACTGCCGGTAGAGCGCGGTCAGCGCGGGCGCGGCCGGGCTCTTCAGCAGCGCCGGGTTCCAGGTCGGGCTGGTGCCGATGAACTGGCCCTTGAACCCGTTCTGCGCCGCCCCGCCGACGATCGTGGCCGCCTCGGTCGGGCCGGTGGTCAGGATGACCAGGTCCGGCTTGGCCGCGACCAGCTTCTGGATCGCCGCGCCCTGGTTCTCCTGCCCGGGCGCAGTCGGGATGTCGGTGAACGTCAGCCCGTTGGCCTCGGCCGCGATCTTCGTCCCGGCCGCGGCGTCGTCGCCGTAGTCACCCGGGAAGTGCACCGCGGCGACGCTCTTCGGCTTCAGCGTCTCGACCGCGAAGTCGACCGAGTTCATCGACTCGAAGCAGTAGTTCGTGCCGGACTCCAGGATCACGTCCTCGAACGCCCACGCCGACGTCCACGACGCCGGCACCCCGACCATCCCGGTGGACTTCAGGTCGCCCAGGATCGCCGCGGTGGTCGGCGAGCCGAGCGTCTGCGCCAGCCCGAGCACGTCGGGCTTGATCTCGGCGTACACCTCGTTGTGGATCTGCGGGTTGTACTTGTTGTCCTTGGTGTACTTCGACACGTCGACCTCGAAGGCGCCGATCCCGCCGGCCTCGTTGACCCGCTTCCAGAACGCCTTCTGGCTCTCGGTGATCGGGACCCCGAGCGCCTTGAACGGGCCCTCGGTGAGGTCCGAGATCGAGCCGAGGTAGATGCAGCCCTTGGACGAGTCGACCGCGGCCGGGCACGGCTCGGAGGTGACGCCGACGTCGAACTTGACCCCCGAACTGCCCTCCTGGGCCTCCGGGGCGTCGTTGCGGCACCCTGCGACCAACACCAGCGCCGCCACGACGGCGACGGCGATTCCCCTGTGCACGCTCATCGATACTCCTTCAGTGCGAGAACGGCCACGACTTCCAGTAGGTGCGGACTCTGATCCAGATCCCGAACAGCCCTCGCGGCTCGAAGATCAGAAAGCCGATGATCAACAGGCCGTAGAGGATCGTCTCGACCTGGAAGACCGTGATGCCCCCGGCCGTGGAGCTCGCGCTGATGAACGGCAGCACGGCCGGAAGCTCGCGGGTGACCCGCGGCAGCAGGGTGATGAACAGCGCGCCGAGCACCGATCCGGAGATCGTCGCGACACCGCCGATCAGCACCATCGCGATGTACTGCACCGACATGCCGAGGTTGAACGACCCCGGCTCGACGAAGCCGATCATCACGTACAGCAGCGCGCCCGCGACGCCGGCGTAGAACGACGACACCGCGAACGCGATCATCTTGTACCGGGTCACGTCGACCCCGATCACCTCGGCGGCCAGGTCCCGGTCCCGGACGGCGGCCAGCGCCCGGCCGATCCTGGACCGGACCAGGTTGCGGGCCAGCACGCCGAAGATCACCAGCAGCACGAGCATCAGCAGGTACAGCTTCTGCGCCTTGGTGAAGCTCGCGCCGTCCACGGCGAACTGGAACCCGAACAACTCCGGTACGGCGGCCGGCCGCCCGACCCCGACTCCCCCGGTCAGCTCCCGCCAGTGCTTGAAGATGTGCTCCCCGATGAACACCAGCCCGAGTGTCACCACGGCCAGGTACAACCCCCGCAGCCGGGCCGCCAGCGGCGCGACGATCAACCCGGCCAGCCCGGCGACCAGCCCGGCCGCGAGCAACCAGATCGGCAGCGAGGTGATCCCGAACCCGATCAGCCGGGTGCTGTCCGGATCACCCGACAACGCCGCCGCGGTGTAGGCCCCGATCCCCAGGAAGAACGCATGACCGAGCGACACCTGGCCGCCGTATCCGGTGACGATGTTCAGCCCGATCGCCCCGATCGACGCGGCACACGCAGTCGCCAGCACGACGAGGAGGTCGTCGGTCAGCAGGAACGGCAACAACACCGCGAGGACCACGAGCACCCCCGTCCACATCCGCTTCGCCGGCGTGTTGAGCAACGACATGTCCTGCTTGTAGGACAGGTAGAGCAGGGGCCTTCCGAGTGAGGTGGTCATGGCTTTTGTCGCCTCGCCTCCGAAACCGGGGATTGTCGGTCCCGGCTGATTGGGTAGACGGCATGTCCCGATACCGGCTGTGCCCCACTCCCGCGCAGGAAGCTGCCTTGCTGGAGCAGTGCAGGCACGCCCGGACCATGTGGAACCTGGCGCTCGAGCTGTGGTCGATGTGGACCCCCGACAGGGGACCGACACCTGGGTACGTCGAGCAAGCCAGGCAACTCACCGAGGCCAGGGCGGCATTCGGGTGGCTTCGAGCAGGGTCGCAGACCGTGCAACAGCAGGCCCTGCGGGACTTCGCCCAGGCTGTCAAGAACTTCTATGCGCGCACCCACCGGCGCCCGAGCTGGCGCAAGGCCGGGCTGCACGAAGGATTCCACATCGTCGGTTCCCAGGCCCGTCGTGTTGAGCCGTTGAGCCGGAAGTGGGCGCGGGTGCTGGTGCCCAAGGTCGGCTGGGTGCGGTTCCGGCTGTCCCGCGCGCTGCCCGACGCGAAGTCGTACCGGGTCACTCGCGATCGGGCGGGACGCTGGCACCTCGCGTTCGCTGTCGTGCCGGAGCCGATCCCTGCACCCGGCACGGGTGATGTCGTCGGCGTGGACCGCGGCATCGCCGTGTCGGCCGCCTTGTCGACCGGCGACCGCCTGAACTGCCCCAGCCTGTCGGAGCGCGAGCAGGAACGGCTCAAGCACCTGCAGCAACGCCTGTCCCGGTGCCGCCGCGGTTCGAACCGGCGCCGACGGGTGCAGATCGCGATCGCCAAGCTGTACGCCCTGGCCGGGGACCGCCGTAAGGACTGGGTCGAGAAGACCAGCACCAACCTCGCCCGCCGCTTCGACCTGATCCGGGTGGAGGACCTGCGTGTCGCCCAGATGACTCGCCGTCCGAAGCCGAAGCTCGACCCTGAACGACCAGGCACCTACCTGCCGAACCGTCGCCGCGCCAAAGCCGGGCTCAACCGCGGCATCCTGGCCAACGGCTGGAGCCTGCTCGTCCAGCGCCTGGAGCACAAAGCAGCGGGACGGGTCGAAAAGATCAATCCCGCGTACACGTCGCAGACCTGCAGCGTCTGCGGGCACCGCGCGCCAGAGAACCGAGAGAGCCAATCGGTGTTCCGGTGCGTCGCCTGCGGGAATCAGGCGAACGCGGATGTGAACGCGGCAGTCAACATCGCGGCCGGACGGGCCGTCAGCGCACGCCGAGAGACGCCCGCATGGGTCTCGCCGAAGCGTGAACCTCAACACGCTACCTCCGCGTAGTAGTTGGAATCCCCGCCCCGGCGGGGAGGACGTCAAATCCGCTCCACCTCTCTGGTGCCGAACAGGCCGTAGGGTTTGACCAGCAGGACGAGGAGCATCAGGAGGTACGGCACGACCAGGAAGAAGTCGCCGCCGAAGACGGGATGCAGGTTGTCGCCGTAGCTGCCGACGAGTGCCTCGACCACCCCGATCGACAGGCCCGCGATCACTGCCCCGCCGAGGGAGTCGAGACCGCCGAGGATGATCACCGGCAGCGCCTTCAGCGCCGTCAGCCAGAGGTTCTGCTCGAGCCCGATCCCGGTCGACAGGAAGACCCCGGCCAGCGCGGCGAGCGCGGCCGCGAGCGCCCAGGACAGCGAGAACACCCGGCCGACCGACACCCCCTGCGCGAGCGCGACCTCCTGGTCCGACGACGCCGCCCGCATCGCCAGCCCGGTCCGCGACCAGCGGTAGAACGCGAACAGCGCGGCCACCACGATCAGCGTCGTCACCAGCGTGGCGAGGTGCCGCTGGTCGATCTTCGCTCCGAGCAGGTCGACCTGCTTCAGGCCCCACGGATCACCCATCTGGCGGATGTCCAGGCCGATGAAGGAGTTCACCACCGTGCGGATCACGATGTCGACGCCGAGTGTGATGATCGCGATCACGAACACCGGCTTGCCGATCATCGGCCGCAGCGCCAGCCGTTCCACGCCGGCGCCGAGCAGCGCGGTGAGCAGCAGCGCGACCAGGACGGCGAGGAAGAAGTTCATCTCCAGCACCAGGTAGCCGACCAGCAGCGCGCCGGTCATCATGAAGGCCGGCTGGGCGAAGCTGATCACCCGCATCGACTTGTAGACGATCACGAAGCCGAGCGCCAGCAGGGCGTAGATCGCCCCGTTGCCGAGACCGCGGACGACGGTGGCGACGAATTCGTTCACCGGGCGCCACCCCCGGCGTACATCGAGTCGACCAGGCCGGCGAAGGTGTCGGCGACCGCCTTGCGCTTCACCTTCTGGGTCGCGGTCAGCTCGCCGTCCTCGTGGTCCAGCAGCTTCGGCAGCAGCCGGAACGACCGCACCTGCTCGACGGTGGCGAACCGCGCGTTGACCTCGTCCACGACGCCCTGGACCAGCGCGACCACCTCGGGTTTCGCGGACAGGTCGCCGTACGTCGAGTAGGGCAGCCGGTGCAGCTGGGCCCAGTGGCCGACGGTGTCCGGCTCGATCCCGATCAGGGCGGTCAGGAACTTGCGCCGGTCGCCGATCACCACCGCCTCCTTGATGTACGGCGACGCCTTCAGCGCGTTCTCGAGCTCCGACGGGGCGACGTTCTTGCCGCCCGCGGTGATGATGATGTCCTTCATCCGGTCGGTGATCCGCAGGTGCGTGCCGTCGACCCACTCCCCCACGTCGCCGGTGTGCAGCCAGCCGTCCGCGTCGATCACCTTCGCGGTCGCCTCGGGGTCCTGCCAGTAGCCGGCGAAGGTGCCCGGATGCCGGGTGAGGATCTCGCCGGTGGTCTCGTCGATCTTCACCTCCACGCCCTGGTGCGGCTCGCCGACCGTGCCGACCTTGACCCGGCCCGGGCGGTTGGCCGTCGCCACTGCGGTGTTCTCGGTCATGCCGTAGACCTCGTGCATCGGCAGGCCGAGGCCCATGAAGAACCGCAGGACCTCGGGCGCGATCGGCGCGGCCCCGGAGGCGGCGTACCGGACCTTGCGCAGGCCGACGCGGTCCTTCAGCGCGCGGTAGCAGAACAGCCAGCCGATCGCGTAAACCGCTTTGGATACAGGGGTATGACGTCCGCCGTTGGCCGCGAGGACGCCGCCGATCCAGTCGGCGCGGCGCAGCCAGTAGCCGCCGATCACGCGCTTGACCGGGTCCGCGGACCCGATCCGGATCTGCACCCCGGCCGCGATCTTCTCCCAGATCCTGGGGACGCCGAACAGGATGGTCGGCTGCACCTCGTGCAGGTTGGTCGCGACGGTCTCGATCGACTCGGCGAGGTGCACGCAGACACCGGCGCCCGCTCCGAACCAGCCGCTGAAGATCCGCTCGGCCACATGGCACAAGGGCAGGTAGGACAGCACGCTGTCGCGCGGTGACGGCGGCGGCGCGGTGAAACCACCGCGCTCGACCAGTTCCTGGATGGCGAAGTCGACGTTCGCGGCGGTCAGCATCACGCCCTTCGGCGGGCCGGTGGTGCCGGAGGTGTAGATCAGCGTGACCACGTCGTCGGCCTGTGCCGCTTCCATCCGGTGTGCGATCGCGTCCGGGTTCGCCTCGCGGTGCTCGTGGCCGATGGCAAGGAAGTCGGGCCAGGCGATCAGCCGCGGGTCGTCGTACCGGTACCGGATGCCGCGCGGTTCGACGTACACGATGTGCTTCAGGTCGGGCAGGTCGTCGATCGCGAGAGCCTTGTCGACCTGCTCCTGGTCCTCGGCGATCAGCACCTTGGCGCCCGAGTGCCGCAGCAGGTAGCCGACCTCGGCGACCGGGTTGGTCGGGTAGAGACCGACGGTGGCAGCGCGTACGGCGACCGTGCCGACGTCGGTGTAGAGCCACTCGCGGCGGTTCTCCGAGTGGATCGCCACCCGGTCGCCCGGCTCGATGCCGAGGGCAAGCAAGGCGTGGCCGACGAGCGCGGCGGTGTCCCAGTACTGCTCCCAGCTGACCTGCTGCCAGATGCCCAGATCCTTTTCCCGCAAGGCGATCACGTGCGGCGTCGTCCGCGCCCGGTCCCGGACCCTGGTGGCGATGGTCGCGGTCATGACCGGTCCACCTTGTGCTCCTCGCCCAGGTAGGCGCGGACCACCTCGGGGTCGGTCGCGACCTCCTGCGGCGTCCCGGTGCGGATCGGCTTGCCGAAGTCGATCACCATGATCCGGTCGGCCAGATCCATCACCAGGCCCATGTCGTGCTCGACCATGATCATCGGCAGGCCGAGCTCGTCGCGGATGTCGAGGATGAACCGGGCCATGTCCTCGGTCTCCTCCAGGTTCATCCCGGCGACCGGCTCGTCCAGCAGCAGCAGCTTCGGCTCCGACGCCAGCGCCCGGCCGAGCTCG
The DNA here is from genome assembly GCF_053592935.1 of Kribbella sp. NPDC002412. Taxonomy (NCBI): domain Bacteria; kingdom Bacillati; phylum Actinomycetota; class Actinomycetes; order Propionibacteriales; family Kribbellaceae; genus Kribbella; species Kribbella sp. NPDC002412. Next base: position 29,059 of record NZ_JBSFBL010000066.1, on the reverse strand, counting down.
ACCCGCTTCTGGACGCCGTACGGGAGCAGGCCGACCGGGAGCCGCCGCCACTGCGCGAGCTCGAGGAAGTCGACGATCTCCTCGACCGCCCGCCGGTTCGCGCGCTCGTTGCGGCGGGCCTTGCCGAGCCACGCGAGCGCGGCCAGGACGCCGTACGGGTGATGGTGGTGCCGGCCGAGCATCAGGTTGTCCAGCACGGTCAGGTTCGAGAACAGCTCGATGTTCTGGAAGGTACGGGCGATGCCGAGCCGGGCGATCGCGTGCGGGCGGCGGCCGAGCAGGTCCTGGTCGCCGAACCGGACAGTCCCGCGCTGCGGCCGGTACACACCGGAGAGCACGTTGAAGATCGAGGTCTTGCCGGCGCCGTTCGGGCCGATCACCGCGAACAGCTCGCCCGGGTTCACGGTGAAGCTCACGCCGTTCAACGCGGTCACGCCGTCGAAGGTGAGGACGACGTCCGCGAAGCTGAGCACCGGGGTGGACGCCTGCGTGCTCTCGCTCTGGCGTGCCTCGGTCGCGGTCACGACAGCCACCGCTTCCGGCGCCGGTAGTGCTTCACGTCGCGGAACGACTTCGCCGTACCCTCCGCGCCGAGACCGAGGTAGAACTCGCGGACGTCGCCGTCGGCCAGCAGGTCCGCCGCGGGCTTGTCCATCACCATCGCGCCGTTCTCCAGCACGTAGCCGTGCTCGGCGATCGACAACGCCATCGCCGCGTTCTGCTCGACCAGCAGGACCGTCGTGCCCTGCTGGTTGATCTGCACGATCACGTCCCGGATCTGCCGCACGATCATCGGCGCCAGGCCGAGGCTCGGCTCGTCCAGCAGCAGGTACTTCGGGTCCGACATCAGGGCCCGGCCGATCGCCAGCATCTGCTGCTCGCCGCCGGACAGGTAGCCGGCCAGCTTGCGGCGCCGGTCGGCCAGCACCGGGAACAGCTGGTAGGTCCGGTCCAGGTTCCGCCGGATCGAGCGCGGGCTGACGTGGCCGCCGATCCGCAGGTTCTCCTCGACGGTCAGGTCGGCCAGGATCCGCCGGCCCTCCATCACCTGTTTGATGCCCAGGGCAGCGATCCGGCTGGCGCCGTAGGTGTGGATCGGCTCACCGTCGAGCGTGATCGAGCCGCGCCGGACCTCGCCCTCGTGCACGTCGAGCAGGCCGGACAGGGCGCGCAGCAGCGTCGACTTGCCGGCCCCGTTCGCCCCCAGCAGGGCGACGATCCGCCCCTGCGGGACCTCGAGACCGACCCCCCGCAGCACCAGCATGACGTCGTCGTAGACGACCTCGAGGTTCTTCGCCGCCAGCATCCGGCCTCCCGGATCCCCGAAGGTTCCCAACCACCGTCCTGGCGAGTGAGTGTGACATCCCAACTGACGAGTAGGAAGACCTCGCAGGCCGAAAACCGGACACCACACCCAACCGTGACGAATCGTCAGGTGTAAAACCAGCTATGCAACTGGTATTACAGCGAACGAACCCGGTTGGCAAGCAGGGCGGGGCCGGCGTCGCAGCGCGCGCCGCGGTGGGATCGTCCGGGCTGAGGGAGGTTCCCGACCCGGACGGGCAGTCAGTCTGGCTGGATGAGCGCCGAACTCGGTCTGGGACTGACAAGCCTGTTCGTGGTCGTGCTGGTGGCGGCGTTGACACCTGTGATCGTCGGGTTGTTCGGCCGGTTGCGGATTCCCCAGGTGGTGGTGCTCATTCTCGGCGGGGTGGTGGTCGGGCCGGAGGTGCTCGACCTGGCCGACCCGGACAGCATCGAACTCCTCGCGAACGTCGGTCTGGGGTTCCTGTTCCTGCTGGCGGGCTACGAGCTCGACCTGGCGGTCTTCCGGCAGCGAGCCGGCAAGCTCGCGGTCGTCGGCTGGCTGGTCACCACGGCCCTGGCCGCCGCGGTCGTCGCGGCGCTCGCTGCGCTGGGAGCTGTGCGGGCGTTCGTGCCGGTCGCGCTCGCACTGACGACGACGGCGCTCGGAACGCTGTTGCCGATCCTGCGGGACCACAACATGCTGCGCGGGTCGTTCGGCGCCTACGTGCTGGCCGCCGGGGCGGTCGGGGAGTTCCTGCCGGTCGTGGCGATCGCGATCTTCCTCGGGTCGCACGGCCGGTTCATCGGGCTCATCTCCCTGCTCGCGATGGGCGTCCTCGGGCTGCTGCTGAGCCTGGCTCCCCGGCTGGGTCGCGGCGGGAAGATCGCGCGGATCCTGTCCCAGGGGCAGCACGCGACCTCGCAGACGACGCTGCGGTGGACGGTCGCGATGCTGTTGCTGCTGCTCGTCGTCGCCAACGATTTCGGGCTCGACGTCGTCCTGGGCGCGTTCGTGGCCGGCGTCGTCCTGCGCCGCTGGGGACCCGGGACCGGCGAGGCACTGGACCCCAAGCTCGATGCCATCGGTTACGGCTTCTTCATCCCCATCTTCTTCGTGTCGTCGGGGATGAGTCTCGATCTCCGGTCCGTCCTCGAGGCACCTGGCCGGCTGTTCCTGTTCTTCCTGCTGCTGCTCGTCGTACGAGGTCTCCCGACACTGCTGGTGTACCGATCCGCACTCCTCTGGCCGCGTCGCCTCGAGCTCACGTTCGTGGTGTCGACGGCCTTGCCGCTGCTCGTCGCCCTCAGCGAGATCGGACTCGAGACCGGCCACATGCTGCCCGAGAACGCCGCCGCGCTGGTGGGTGCGGGCGTGCTGTCCGTCCTGGTGTACCCGGCGATCGCGGTCGCCATCGACGCCCGGCTCGCCCGCACCCGCGACGCGCTCGACGAGACCCGGCCCTGACGCCGATCAGGTCTCCGCCGCATCCGCCCGGCGGCGCGCGGCCGGGACGTCGGTCGCGACGTGGCTTCCGTTCGCCTTCGCCTGATCCAGCGCCGCGTCGAGGGTGATCGCCGCGTCGATCAGCGCCAGGTGCGTGAAGGCCTGCGGGAAGTTGCCGAGCTGCTCGCCGGTCAGACCGATCTCCTCGGAGTACAGCCCCACGTGGTTGGCGTAGGTGAGCATCTTCTCGAAGATGAGCCGGGCGTCCTCGAGCCGGCCCGCCCGGGCCAGGGCGTCGACGTAACTGAAGGTGCACAGCGAGAAGGTTCCTTCGTCGCCCGCGAGCCCGTCCGGCGACGCGGCCGGGTTGTAGCGGTAGACCAGGCTGTCGGCGACGAGCTCCGCCTCCATCGCGTCCAGCGTGGACCGCCACATCGGATCGTTCGGCGCAATCAGGCCGACCGTTGCCATCCGCAACATCGACGAGTCGAGGACGATGTCGTCGTACTGCTGCACGAAGGCGCCGATCTTCTCGTTCCAGCCGCGTTGCATCACCTGCTCGTAGATCGCGTCCCGGCTGTTCGCCCAGCGCTCCAGCGCGGCCGGCCGGCCGTGTTTCGCGGCCAGCCGGATGGCCCGGTCGAAGGCGACCCAGCTCATCACCCGGCCGTAGGTGAAGTTCTTCTGCCCGCCGCGCGTCTCCCAGATGCCCTCGTCCGTCCGATCCCAGTTGTCGGCCAGCCAGTCGACGATGCCACGCAGCGCGACCCAGCCGTGGTGATCGAGCTCGATGCCGTGCTGGTCCGCGAAGTAGATGCTGTCCAGCGCCTCGCCGAAGATGTCCAGCTGCAGCTGCTCCGAGGCGCCGTTGCCGATCCGCACCGGGCGGGAGCCGCGGTACCCGTCGAGGTGGTCCAGGGACTCCTCGGCCAGATCGGACGAGCCGTCCACGCGGTACATGATGTTGAGCGGCCCGCCCTCTCCCGTGGTCTGCTCGTGCACCCGCTCCCGCAGCCAGGCGCAGAACTCGGCCGCCTCCTGGGTGAAGCCCATACCGAGCAGCGCGTACACGGAGAACGACGCATCCCGCACCCACGTGTAGCGGTAGTCCCAGTTGCGCTCGCCGCCGACCTGCTCGGGCAGACCGGCGGTCGGTGCGGCCACCAGCGCGCCGGTGGGCGCGTAGGTCATCAGCTTCAGGGTGATCGCCGAGCGCTGCAGCATCTCCCGCCAGCGGCCGGTGTACGTCGACGTGGACAGCCAGCCTCGCCAGAAGCTCACCGCGTCGTCGAACATCGCGGTGAACTCAGCGACTCTGATCTCGCGCGGTGGCCCGTCGGCCGCCGACTCCAGCACCAGGCCCCGGGTCTGCCCGGCCGTCATCTCGATGTCGACATGGATGTCGCCGCCGTCGGCCCGCGCCTGCGCGAGCCGCTCGTCATCAGGCTCGCGGACGATGTGCACGGTCAGACTCAGGTCGTCGGTCACGAAGACCGCGCCCGGATCGATCAGCTGCAGTTCGTGCGGCGTGCGGCCATAGTCGAACCGGGGCTGGATGTCCACCTCGAACTTGATCCGCCCGCGCACGCAGCGAACCATCCGCAGGATCCGGTGGTTGTCGGTGGGCTGCTTGCCGCTCGGTGGCATGAAGTCGATGACCTCGCCCACGCCGTCCTGGGTCAGGAACCGGGTGATCAGAATGGCGGTGTCGGGGAAGTACAGCTGCCGGCTGGTGACGTCGGCACCGACCGCGCGGGCCCGGAAGCAGCCGCCGCGCTCGTGGTCGAGCAACGCGCCGAAAACGCTCGGTGAGTCGAACCGCGGGCAGCAGAACCAGTCGATCGATCCGTCGGTGGACACCAGCGCGGCGGTCTGCAGGTCGCCGATCAGTCCGTGGTCGGCGATGGGTGGGTACTCAGGCATCAGGGATCGTCTCCTGTTCGGTTGCGGTAGAGATCGGCGCCGCCGGGCGCGACCTGCTGCATCGTGAAGGCTCGTTCGCGCCGGGTCTCCCGGCTGAAGGCGATCGCCCAGCTGAGCACAGCCCCGAAGCGGTTGCGGAACCCGGTCAGGAACGCGATGTGGATGCCGAGCCAGACCAGCCAGCCGACCCGGCCGCTCAGGTGCACCGGGCCGACCGAGACGACCGCCTGACCGCGCGCGATGTACGCCGCGGAACCCAGGTCGCGGTACCGGAACGGCTTCGGCGGATCGGTCTTGCCGTCCGCCTCGTTCCGGATCCGCTTCGCCGCGTAGTACCCGGTCTGCATCGCCACCTCGCCGACGCCGGGCAGGTCGTCGAGGCTCATCACGTCGCCGACCACCGAGATCTCCGGGTGACCGGGCAGGGTGAGGTCCGGCTCGACCTTGATCCGCCCGGCGCGGTCCTGTTCCGCGCCGGCCGCCTTCGCGAGAACGTCGGCGACCGGCGGCGCCGACACGCCGGCGGCCCACAGCACAGTTCCCACCTCGTACGGCGTACTCGTGCCGTCGCGCCCCCGGACCACCAACCCGTGCTGGTTCACGTCGGTGACGATCGACCCCAGGTGGAGCTCGACGCCGAGGTCGGTCAGCGCGGCGGCGGCCTTGGCGGACAGCTTCGGGCCGAACGGCGCAAGCGGCGCGTCGCCACCGTCGAAGAGCAGCACCCTGGCCTCGGCGGGGTCGAAGTCCCGGAACTGCTTGCTCAGCGTCGACGTGGCCAGCTCACGGATCTGCCCGGCCAGCTCGACCCCCGTCGGGCCGGCGCCGACGAGCGCGAACGACAGCCAGCGCCGGCGCTCCGCGGGGTCGGTGGTCGACTGGGCCATCTCGAAGGCGCCGAAGATCCGGCGCCGGATCAGCAAGGCGTCGGCCAGCGTCTTCATCCCGGGTGCGAACCTGGCGAACTCGTCGTGCCCGAAGTACGACTGCCGGACCCCGGCGGCCAGGATCAGGTCGTCGTACGGGAACTCGATCTCGCCGCCGGTCGGCCGGGTCGCGTGCACGACGCGGGTCTCGACGTCGACACCGGTGACCTCGGCGAGCACGCACTCGATGTTGTGGTGCCGGCGCAGGATCGCCCGCAGCGGCACAGCGATCTGGCCCTCGGACAGCATTCCGGTGGCGCACTGGTACAGCAGCGGCTGGAACAGGTGGTGAGCCGCGCGGTCGACGAGGGTGACCTGCACGGGTCGCCGCCGGAACGCACGCGCCGCGAACAGCCCGGCGAAGCCTCCTCCCACGATCACCACCCGGCGAGGCTCCGACCGATCCGTGGCGGCGCTCCTGGTTCGCAGTCTCATCGATCCACCCCGGGTCATCCGGCCGGGTCGTGCCAGATCACGTCGTGCGGCAGCAGGGCGTCGGCCTCCTTCGGGCCCCAACTGCCCTTGGCGTACGTGACGACCGGGACGACGTCACCGAGCACCGGCTCGACCACTCGCCAAGCTGCCTCGACCGTGTCCTGCGCGGCGAACAGCGCCTGCCGGCCCGCGAGCGCCGCGCCGATCAGGCGGTCGTACGGCCGCTGGTCGGATCCCGGCGCCTCGGCGAAGGTGAGGTCCTCGGCCTGCGGGGTCCAGCCGGCGCCGGGCTTCTTGCCGGTCAGGGTGATGCCGACCTGACTCTCCGGCCAGATCCGGAACCGCAGCTGGTTCGTGTCTGCGGAATGTCCCAGCTGGAAGAAGTCCTGCGGCGGACGGCGGAACCGGATCGCCACCTCGGTCGCGGTGACCGGCATGCACTTCCCGGCGCGGATCGCGATCGGCACGCCGGCCCAGCGCCAGGTGTCGAGGGCGAGCCGGACCGCGACGTAGCTCTCGGTCCGCGACTGCGGATCGACACCGGCGACGTCGTGGTAACCCTCGTACTGCCCGAGCACGGCGTCCTCGGCGGTGAGCGGGCGAAGCGCGCTGATGACCGCGGTCTTCTGCGCCCGCCAGGCGGCGTCGTCGAGGCGGCCCGGCGGGTCGGCCAGGACGCTCGCGAGCACCTGCAGCATGTGGTTCTGCAGGACGTCGCGGATCGCGCCGGTGCGATCGTAGAAGCTGCCCCGGTCGGCGACGTCGAAGCTCTCCGCCATGGTGATCTGGATGCTCTCCACGTGGTCGCGGTTGAGCAGCGGCTCGATCACCGAGTTGGCGAAGCGGGCGAACAGCACGTTCTCCAGCGGGTCCAGGCCGAGCCAGTGGTCCACCCGGTAGATGGCGTCGTCGGGGAACACCTGGTTCATCGTCGCGTTGAGCTGCTGGGCGCTGGCCAGGTCGGTGCCGAACGGCTTCTCGACCATCACCCGGGCCCCGTCGGCCTTGCCCGCGGCCGCGATCCCCTCGGCGATCCGGCCGAACAGCGGCGGCGGCACCTCGAGGTAGAACAGCGCCCGTCCGCCGGCGCCGATCTCGTCGGCCATCGCGGCGTACGTCGCATCGTCGCCGAGATCGCCGTCGACGTAGCGCAACAGGCCGAGCATGCCGGCCGCGGCGGGGGTGGCCGGATCGATCCCGTTGGCCCGCAACGACGCCTCCGCGTAGGCGCGGAACTGGTCGAGTCCCCAGCCGCTCTTGGCCACCCCGACGATCGGTACGTCGAGCACGCCCCGGTCGACCAGCCCGACCAGGGCAGGGAAGGTCTCCAGCTTCGCGAGGTCACCGGTCGCACCGAAGATGACCAGCGCATCCATGTCAGCAGTTGGCATAGAGATTCTCCTGTTCGGTCCGGGTCAGCCGGTCTCAGCCGAGCCGGTCGAGGATGTGGTCGCCGACCCGGAGCGCGTTCGCGATCGCGGTCAGCGAGGGGTTCACGGCGCCGATGCTCGGGAAGAAGCTGGTGTCGACGACGTAGAGGTTGTCGAGGTCGTGCGCCTTGCAGTTGACGTCGAGCGCCGAGCTCGCCGGATCGTCGCCGAACCGCACGGTGCCGGCCTGGTGAGCGGTGGCGCCGATCGGCATTCCCTTGTGCAGATAGATGCTGTGGTCGAGCAGCCGGTGTTCGTGCATGCCGAGGTCGCCGAGCATGCCCTCCAGTTTGTGCCTGAGCCGGCGGACTCCCTCGACGTTGTTCTTCTCGTCGAGCGCCAGCTGGATCGAGCCGTCCGCGCGCACCGTGACCCGGTTGTCCGGCTGCGGAAGATCCTCACCGCACAGCCAGAAGTCGACCGCGTGGTGGGCGATCGTCTCGAACGGCATGTTCGGCGAGATCTTGCCCGCCCAGCGCGGCGCGCCGCTGCGGACCTGCTCGGCGTCGGACTTGCCCAGCATCTGAATCCCGCCGAGCGGGTAGTCCCAGTCGTCGGCGCCGAGGTACCAGTCGTTCATCGCCAGGGTCTTCTCGAACCGGGTCGGGTTCGGCTCCTTCGACACTGCCATCAGCGCCAGGTTGTTGTGCCGCAGGTAGTGCCGGCCGACGACGTCCGAGCTGTTCGCGAGCCCCTGCGGGTGGCGGTCGTTCGCGGATTTCAGCAGCAGTACGGCGGAATTGACCGCGCCGCAGGAGACGACCACGAGATCCGCGCTGAACTGGACGGTGGACCCGTCGATCTCGGTCACGACCTGCGAGACGGTGCGCCCGGCCGGGTCGGTCTCGAGCCGCAGGACGTGCGCGTTCGTCAGCATCGACACGTTCTCGTGCTGCAGCGCCGGGTCGACGCAGATCACCTGCGCGTCCGACTTCGCCTGGAGCAGGCAGGGGAAACCGTCCACCCGGTCGCACCGGATGCAGGCGCTGTCCCGGGTCGCCCGGCCTTCCTCGTCCTGCAGGAGATCGACGCCGATCGGCAGGTGGAACGGGTGCAGACCCTGCTTCTCGAGGTCGTCGCTCAACTGCTGGATCCGGGGCTCGTGCTCGACCGGCGCGAACCGGTACTGGGCACTGGCCGGGCCCTCGGTCGGATCCTCACCGTGGCGGCCGTGCACCCGGTAGAGATGTTCGGCCTCGGTGTAGTACGGCTCGAAGTCGTCGTACCCCAGCGGCCAGGCGGGCGACACGCCGCCGTGGTGCCGCAGCTCACCGAAGTCCTGCGGTCGCAGCCGGAACAGCGCGGCGCCGTAGAACTTGGTGTTCCCACCCACGTAGTAGTTGGTCTCCGGCGGGAACTCGTGGCCGTGTTCGTCGTACCAGAACTCCGGCGCCCGGTAACGCCCCTGGACGAACACCGCGGAGGAGTCCCAGTTCTCGCGTTCTCGAGGCAGGTAGTCTCCCCGTTCGAGCAGCAGGACCCGCTTGCCGGACGGCGCCAGCCGATGGGCCAGCGTGCCTCCGCCCGCACCGGTACCGATGATGATCACGTCGTAGTGCTGATCGGCCGCCATCCCTCTACCTTTCGGCGCGTGCGGTGCAGATGAATCACCCTTGACGGATGACCTGGCCTACGTGCTCAGCCGATGACGGAAGACGACGTACGACCAGGCCTGGTAGGCGAGGACCAAGGGGAAGAAGATCAACGCGACGACGCTCATCACCGTGAGCGCGTAGTCGGCGGACGCCGCGTTGGTCACGGTGAGGCTGTTCGCAGGGTCGGTGCTGGACACCAGCACCTCGGGGTAGAGAGCGGCGAACAGTCCGGCCACGGCACACGCCATCGCCGTCGCCGACAGGACGAACGCCGTACCGTCCCGTGCCGCGTGCACTGCCCAGATGGAGACCGCCAGCGCCGCTGGGCAGACCGCCAGCAGCACGACCGGCGCCCAGCCGTGGTCGGAGATGACCAGGATCCAGACTGCGTAGACCGTGACCACGACGAAGCTCGCCCAGCCGAACCACCGAGCGGCGCGGTGCGCCTGTGTACGCAGCGCATCGGTCGTCCTGATGCCGAGGAACGTCGCCCCGCTCATGAGGCAGAGGACCACGAGCGTCACCCCGGTCCACACGCCGAACGGTGTGAAGAGATCCCAGAACGTGCCGGTGAACTCGCCGTCGGCATCGAGCGGAAGGCCGGCGACCAGGTCACCCAGCGCTGTGCCGAGGACCAGCGGTGCCACCAGGCTCCCCGTCATCAGCGTGCCGCTCCACAGCCGGCGCCAGCCGTGCGTGTCGACCTTGCCGCGGAACTCGAAGGACACGCCCCGCGCGATCAGCGCAACCAGCAGCAGCACCACCGCCAGGTAGGCCGCCGAGAACCAGCTGGCGTACCAGTCCGGGAAGGCGGCGAAGATCGCCGCACCACCGACGATCAGCCAGACCTCGTTGCCGTCCCAGAACGGACCGACCGTGTTGATCGCCACCCGGCGCTCGCGTCCGGTCCGGCCGACGAACCGGTGCAACATGCCGACACCGAAGTCGAAGCCCTCCAGGACGAAGAAGCCGGTCCACAGGATCGCGATGATCACGAACCACAGCTCGGGTAGTCCCACCGTCGCCTCCCGGATCGCTCGCTAATAGGTGATCGCCGGCGTCCGGGGATCGCGGCGGGGTTCCTCGGCATGCTCGAGCTCGAGCCCGCGCCGCGCGTAGCGCAGCATCAGGAAGGCGTAGACGATCCCGAGCAGCACGTAGACGATGACGAGCACCGCGATGCTGATCACCAGCTCGGTCGTGCTGACCGAGGAGGAAACGCCGTCCGCGGTCTTCATCAGCCCCTGCACGAGCCACGGCTGGCGCCCGTTCTCCGTCAGCATCCAGCCGGCCGTGTTCATCACGAACGGCACCAGGACCGACCAGGTCGCCACCGCGAGGAACACCCGCGACTCCGTCAGCTTCCGGCGGTACAGCAGCCACGCACCCCACAGAGCGAGCAGCGTGATCAGGCTGCCGAGGTAGGCCATCACCCGCATCGACCAGTACTGCACGAACACGTTCGGCACGTACTCGCCAGGTCCGTACCGCTGGACTTCCGCCGCTTGCAGCTCGTTGAGCCCCTCCACCTGGCCGTTCCAGGTTCCGGTGGCCAGCACGGACAGCAGATGGGGTACCTCGATGAGCTGTGTCGGTGTCTCGTCGTTCTTGCCACCGCCGATCTGGAACAGCGAGAACGAGCAGGGCTGACAGGTGTCCCATTGAGCCTCGGCGGCCGAGATCTTCATCGGCTGGTACTCCGCCTCCACCACACCGAGGTGGCTGCCGACCCCCAGCGCCAGGATCGAGGCCGGGACCAGGGCGATGATCGCGAGCTTGGCCGACCCGCGGAAGATCCCGCCGTCTGCGCGGCGCCTGAGCTGCCAGGCGGACACCGCCAGCATCAGCACGGCTCCGGTCACCAGCGAAGCCAGGAGCACGTGGATGTAGCCCCACACGAACACCGGGTTCGTGAACAGGTCGCCGATCGAGCTGAGCTGCGGCCGCCCGGTCTGGGCGTCGGTGGTGTAGCCCACCGGGTGCTGCATCCACGAGTTCGCGGCCATGATGAACGCGGCCGAGAGCGAGGCGCCGACGGCGACCAGCCAGATCGTGGCGAGGTGGACCCGCCGGGGCAGCACGTTCCAGCCGAAGATCCACAACCCGAGGAACGTCGACTCCAGGAAGAACGCCGCCAGTCCTTCCATCGCCAGCGGCGCACCGAACACGTCGCCGACGAACCGTGAGTACGCCGACCAGTTCATGCCGAACTGGAACTCCTGCACCAGCCCGGTGACGACCCCGACGGCGATGTTGATCAGCAGCAGGTGGCCGAAGAACCGGGTCAAACGTTTGTGGTCCTCCTTGCCCGATCGGTACCACTTGGTGTGCAGCACGGCCACCAGGAACGCCAGCCCGATCGTCACCGGGACGAAGACGAAGTGGTAGATGCTGGTGGTGGCGAACTGGATACGCGCAAGATCGGTCGGGTCCATCTCCCCCCTTCCCCGGGCTGACCACCCCTCGTCGGAAGTCGTCGTTCCCGGCAGGCTCACGCGCGGGTCGCCGTCGGGGCATCACTCGTACTGGATGAGATCTGCTTGTTCCCTGGCCCAGATCCGCGCGTACGCCCGCCCCGCCGCGACCAGCTCCGCGTGCGTCCCGGTCTCGACCACCCGGCCCGCTTCCAGCAGCACGATCCGGTCGACGGCCTCCAGGCCGCTCAGCCGGTGGGTGATGAGCACTGTGGTCCGCCCGGAGGCCGCGGCCAGCAGGTTCGCGGTCAGCGCGTCGGCGGCCCGCGGATCGAGATGCTCGGTCGGCTCGTCGAGAATCAGCACCGGAAAGTCCGCCAGCAGGGCGCGAGCGACGACGAGCCGCTGCCGCTGGCCGCCCGAGAGCCGGGTGCCGTGCTCGCCGACTTCGGTGGCGACGCCGTTGGGCAGCCCGTCGACCCAGGCCAGCAGCCCGACTGCCGCCAGGACGGACCGGACCTGGGCCTCGGTCGCGTCCGGCCGCGCCACCCGGAGGTTGTCGCCGATCGTCCAGTCGAAGACATGAGCGTCCTGCTCGGCCAACCCGACCACGCGCCGGAGCGCCGCCGATTCCAGGTCGCCGAGACGGACGCCGTTCAGCGACGCCGTACCGGACTCCAGGTCGAGGAACCGCAGCAGAACGGCGGCCAGCGTGGACTTACCCGACCCGCTGGGGCCGACCACCGCAACGCGATCGCCGGGAGCCAGCTCCAGGTCGATTCCGTCGAGCGCGAGCCGTCCGGACGGGTAGCGGGCCCGCACATCGTGAAGGCGGATCGAGTACGGCGCGGCCGGCAGTGGCACCGGATTCGTCGGCTCGCGGACCGGGCTGTCGACAGCGAGGAGAGCGTCTACCCGGGCGCGGCTCAGTCGGACCCGCTCGACGGTCGCGTAGGCCTGCGGCAGTGCGGTGACCAGCTCGAATGCGGCCAACGAGACCAGGACGACGACGGTGAGCAGAACACCGGGAAGCTGGCCGTTGTCGACGGCAACGATTCCGGCGACGAGCACACCCCAGCCGCACAGGCCCGCGAGCAGGGTGGTGAGTCCCGAGCCGGTCCCGGCGGTGCGAGCAGCCCCGCGGGCCACTGCGCTCAACTCGGCGTCGGCTCGCTCGGCCCGTCGCAGCTGCGCTTTCGCGGCACCGTAGGCGATCAGGTCGGGCGCGCCGTGGACCAGGTCGACCACCGCGGTCGACAGCTCGCCTCGCGTCGTCGACTGGCGTGCCTCGGACCGCCGCACGAGTCGCCGGGCGAGGACGGGAACGGCGGTCGCGCAGAGCAGCGCCGCCACCAGAACCACCACACCGGCGGTCGGTACCAAGGTCCCCACCAGACCGGCCGTCAACCCGATGGAGGCGACGAAAACGACGTACGGCGGGACGACGCGCAGCAGCAGATCCTGCAGTGAATCCACGTCGTCGACGAACCTGGCCAGCAGATCACCGCTCCGGAAACTTGGCAGTCCGGCCGGGGCGAGACGCTCGAGCCCGGCGTAGACCTTCATCCGTACGTCGGCCAGGGCCCGGAAGGCCGCATCGTGGCCGACCAGGCGCTCGGCGTACCGGAGCAGCCCGCGACTGATGCCGAAGAACCGCACCCCGACGACGGCGAGTCCCAGCGCGGCCATGTTGGGGTGCTCGGAGGCGCGGGCGATCAGCCAGCCCGCGGTCGCCGCGAGACCGAGGCCGGCGGCGGCGCCACCCGCCCCGAGCAGACTCGCCGCGGCCAGCCGGGCCGTGACGCCGGATTTCATCGGTACTCCAACGACATCGCACGGTCCAGCCGGATCTCCCGGTCCGCCAACGCGACCAACCCGGGACGATGCGCGGCGATCAGGGCAGTGCGGCCGACGGTCAATCGAGCGACCGCATCGAGGACCGACGCCTCGGTCTCGCCGTCCAGGTTGGCCGTCGGTTCGTCCAGCAGGAGCAGCGGCGCATCCATCAAGAACGCGCGCGCCAGGGCGACGCGCTGCTTCTCCCCCGCGGACAGACCGGTGCCGCGCTCGCCCAGCAGCGTAGCGAGGCCCTGGGGCAGCCGGTCGGTCAGGTGTTCCAGCCCAGCGTCGCGAATCGCCTGTAGTACGTCGTCCTCGGCAGCGTCCGGCCTGCCGAGCCTGACGTTGTCGGCCAGGCTCGCGGCCGGCAAGTACGGCCGCTGCGGCACCCACGCCACAGTCCGGCGCCAGCAGTCGAGATCGAGTCCGGCAAGGTCGACCCCGCAGACGGTCACCTGGCCGGAGTCCACACCGACGAAGCCCAGCAGTACGGCGATCAGGGTCGACTTGCCGCAGCCACTCGGACCAGTCAACGCCACCACCTCATCCGGCCGGATCGACAGGCTGACCCGGTCGAGCACCGGTCCGGCCCGGTCCGGATAGCTGACACACACCTCGTCGACGCGCAGATCTACCGACGCGCAGGGCTGGACACTCGAGCCCGTACGCCGGGCCGGACGCGGGCTGTCCAGCACCGTGAACACCTGGTCCGCCGCGGCGGCGCCGTCCGTGGCGGCGTGGAAGCTCGCACCGAGCGTGCGCAGTGGGAGGTAGGCCTCAGGAGCGAGGATGAGCACGAACAAGCCGGTCGAGAGGTCGAGACCGCCGCTGACGAGCCTGATTCCGACAGCCACCGCGACGACCGCAACCGACAACGAGGCGAGCAACTCCAGCACGAGGGACGACAGGAAAGCGACTCGCAGCGTCCCCATGGTCTCCCTGCGGAAGTCGTCGGTCGCACGCCGTACCAGGGCTGCCTGCGAACGCGCCCGCCCGAACACCTTCAGCGTCGTCAGCCCGGCGACGCTGTCGAGAAAGTGGCCACCAAGACGCTGGAGCGTGGCAAGGCGCTTGGCCGCCTGAGCCCTGGAGCCGGCACCGACGACGGCCATCAACAGCGGGATCAGGGGAACCGTGACAGCGACGATCGCCGCGGCCACGACGTCCTGAGTCAGGGCCGCGGCGATGACCGCGGTGGGCACGACGACCGCCGGCACCAGCTGTGGCAGGTAGCGGGTGAAGTAGCCGTCGAGGGCATCCAGGCCGCGGGTGGCGAGCGTCTCGAGCTCCGCCGTTCGGTGCCGCGCAAGCCAGGAAGGGCCCAGGTCGACAACTCGCCGAAGCAGGCACATCCGCAGCTCCGCCTTGGCCTGCGTGCCGGCTCGGTACGCGATCAGCTCTGCCCACCAGGCGAGTGCGGCGCGGGCGATGACCACGCCGAGCAGGGCCAGCAGTGGACTCCGCAACTCGGCGAGTCCTGCGCCCGTCTGGAGGGACCTGGAGAGCAGCCCTGCCAGGAGCCAGGCCTGCGCGACGACCAACGCCGCGGTCGCGCCCCCGAGGCAGGCGGATCGCACCAACAAGCCCCTGACCGCCCGCGTCCGGGTGACCAGTCTCGGGTCAACGGCGGGCATCGGAAGTCTCGCCGGGCCGGGTGGTGCCGAGGCCTTGCCGGTCGCTCATCCGCGCCAGCGCCCGGTCGAACGGGTCGGCGAACGCCGCGTCGGTCGCCCGGTCCAGGGCGTCGAGCTGATCCTGCACAGCCGCCCGGCGCGCGGGCAGGACTCCGGCCCGCAGCTCCTCGAGCATCGCCCGCAGCCGCCGGCAGATCTGCGGCGACGTGGCGCCGTACCGGCGGATCTCGGTCACTCCGAGGTCGAGGTAGTCAGCCCAGCCGCGGGTCCGGATCACCAGGCGGACCCGGCCGGTGGCGTCCAGGGCGGTCCCCCGGAACGCGCGATCGGAGGACCCGATCCCGAGCAGGAAGGCGCCGATGTGATCGAGCACCTGAGCCGCCGTGGTGGGGTCGTTGACCGCCGGGGACAGCGCGCGGATGGCGATGTCGACCAGGATGCGCAGTGCGAACGCAGGGTCCTGGTCGATCGTCCGCTCACGGCCCAGCGCGACCATCGAGGCCAACCGGCGTAGGTCGGTCTCGTTCGCCGCCCCGTGCACCTCGATCAGCACGCTCCCGACCGTGACGAAGTCACCGATCGTGTGCGGTACGACGCAGACCAGCCCGCGAGCCGCGGCGAAGCGGACGAGGCCCGCGATGTCGATGTCCTGGATGGCTCCCGACCGAGGCGCCGGCACTCCCGCATCCGGCGTACCGCGCCGGTCGCTGTCATCGCCGGCCTCGGCAGCCGTAGTGAGGCCATCCTCCTCGGCGTCGATCGCAATTCCGGCCTCGGCCATCGCCGCCGCGACGGCGACCGGCCGGAGGGCGTGCACGAACCGGTCGAAGTACAACAGCAGCAGGATCAGGTCGGCGCCGACGGCCACTCCGACGAGGGTGATGCCCAGATCAGGCACCGAGTCGGACTCCACATGGCGCAGGAGGCCGAAGGTGAAGGTGAACGTGGCCGTGAACGCCGCGAGCACGAACCTCTGCAGCCGATCCCGGTACCACAGCCGCATGAAGCGTGGCGACAGCGTGCCGGTCGCCATCTGCACGACGAGCACGCCGATCGTGACCACGAAGCCGATCAGCCCGACCATCGCGGCCGCCGCGGCCGACAACACGCTGTTCGCGGTGCCGGCCGAGTACGACCACCCCGGCGGCAAGGTGATCCGGCCCTCGATCCACAGGTCGACATCGGCCAGCACCGCTCCGATCACGCCGCCGGCCAGCGGCACCACCCACAGGCTCTGCCGGACGAACTGCCGGGTCCGGAAGCCGGCTGCCCAGGTCATCACCGGATTCTGTCCGCTCACTACCGGTCAGTGGTGGAACCCGGCCGGCGCCTTCTCCTGCGGCATCGCCGCCGTCAGGCCGTCGAGCCACTCGACCGCGACCCGCAGGTCCCGCAGGAACAGTTCGGCCATGTCGTGACTGAACCCGTTGCGCACCACGACGCGCAGGACGACCAGATCCTCCCGGTTCGGCGGCATCGTGTACGCCGGTACCAGCCAGCCCCGCTCGCGCAGCTTCCGGGACACGTCGTACGCCGTGTACTTCGTGATGCCGTCGGCCATCCGGAACGCGAACACCGGCAGGTCGCGCCCGTCCGAGACCAGCTCGAACGCGGGCATCTCCTTGATCGAGTCACTGAGGTGGACGGCGACGTCCTGGCAGGTCTGCTGGATGCGCCGGTAGCCGTCCCGGCCGAGTCGCAGGAACTGGAAGTACTGCAGCAGAACCTGTGCGCCGGGCCGGGAGAAGTTCAGCGCGAACGTGGGCATGTCTCCGCCGAGGTAGTTCACCTTGAAGACGAGTTCCTCGGGCAGGTTCTGGCTGTGCCGCCACAGCACCCAGCCGACGCCCGGGTAGACCAGCCCGTACTTGTGACCCGACGCCTGGATCGAGGCCACCCGCGGTAGCCGGAAGTCCCAGACCAGGTCAGGCTGCAGGAAGGGAGCCACGAAGCCACCGGACGCGGCGTCGACGTGCACCGGCACCGACAGTCCGGTCCGCTGCTCCAGGTCGTCCAGGGCGGCGCAGATCTCGGCGACCGGCTCGTAGCTGCCTTCCATCGTCGAACCGAGCACCACGACCACGCCGATGGTGTTCTCGTCCACGAACCGCAGGGCTCGGTCGGCGGTGAGGTAGAGGTCGTCACCCTCCAGCGGCACGTACCGCGGCTCGACGTCCCAGTACTCGGCGAACTTCTCCCACACGACCTGCACGTTCTGGCCCATCACGAGGTTGGGCCGGTCGGCCGGCAGACCCGCGGCGCGCCGGGCGTGCTGCCAGCGCCGTTTGAGCGCCAGGCCGCCGAGCATGCAGCCCTCGGAGCTTCCGGTCGTCGACGTCCCGACCGCGTCGGCCGCGTCCGGGGCGTTCCACAGGTCGGCGAGCATCAGCACGCACCGGCTCTCGATCTCCGCCGTCTGGGGGTACTCGTCCTTGTCGACCATGTTCTTGTCGGCCGTCTCGGAGTACAGCCGGTCCGCCTCGTCGTCCATCCACGTCGTCACGAACGTGGCCAGGTTGAACCGGGCGTTGCCGTCCAGCATCACCTCGTCCCGGACAATCTGGTACGCCGACTGCGGCAGCATCTCGTGATCCGGCATCCGGTCCTTCGGGACCGCCAGGACGCTGTCCCGGGTGAAGCGTGGCATGACCGCCAGATCGCCGGCCGCCCGGTCCGTGGTGCTGCTGATCCCACCCATCGCTACCCCCTCGATCACGACGGCACGGCTTGCCGCCGCGATCCATCCCACACCGGGTCGCCGGAGGCGTCGTCACCCGCTCCGCATGAGGCGCGAAGCGGTCGGCCGTGCGGGTGTCAGAGTGAGCGGACCCAGTTGGCGAGCAGGGCGGCGCCGGCGTCGCCGGACTTCTCCGGGTGGAACTGGGTCGCCGACAGCGGGCCGTTCTCGACGGCGGCCACGAAGCGGTCGTCGCCGTACGTCGTCCAGGTCACCAGCGGGGTCACCGACGCGCGGGTGCCGGTGAGCTCCCAGGCGCGGACGCCGTACGAGTGGACGAAGTAGAACCGCTCCTTCTCGATGCCGTCGAACAGCGTCGTGCCGGCCGGGACGTCGACGGTGTTCCAGCCCATGTGCGGAACCGGCTCGTCACTGTGCGGCTGCAGGCGCTCGACCGTGCCGGGCCACTGCTCGCAGCCCTCGGTCTCGACGCCGTGCTCGATCCCGCGGGCGAACAGGATCTGCATCCCGACGCAGATACCGAGCACCGGGCGGCCGCCGGTCAGCCTGCGGTCGACGATGACGTCACCGCGGACGGCCGTGAGCCCGGTCATGCAGGCCTCGAAGGCGCCGACGCCGGGGACCAGCAGGCCGTCGGCGTTCAGCGCCTCGTCGAAGTCCGAGGTGACGGTGACGTCCGCGCCGACGCGTTGCAGCGCGCGCTCCCCGGACCGGATGTTGCCCGAGCCGTAGTCGAGCAGGACGACCCTCTTGCTCACAGTGCCGCCTTCACAGGGCCGCCTTCACAGGGCGCCCTTGGTGGACGGAATGCCCGGCTGCCGCGGATCCGGCTCGGCCGCCGCGCGCAGCGCCCGGGCGAACGCCTTGAACTGGGCCTCGACGATGTGGTGCGGGTCGCGGCCGGACAGCACCCGGATGTGGATGCAGATCGCGGCGTTGAACGCGAGCGTCTCGAACACGTGCTGGGTCAGCGAACCGGCGTAGTCGCCGCCGATGATCGCGTACACCTGACCGTCCGGCTCGCCGGTGTGCACGCAGTACGGCCGGCCGGACAGGTCGACCGTGCAGTGCACGAGCGCCTCGTCCAGCGGCACAGTCGCGTCGCCGAACCGGCGGATGCCGCGCTTGTCGCCCAGCGCCTCCTTCAGCGCCTGGCCGATCCCGATCGCGGTGTCCTCGACGGTGTGGTGGGCGTCGATCTCGAGGTCGCCGACGGTGTTCACGTGCAGGTCCAGCAACGCGTGCTTGGCCAGCGCGTTGAGCATGTGGTCGTAGAACCCGACACCGGTGGAGATGTCGGCCCGGCCCTCACCGTCGAGGTTCAGCTCGACCAGGACCTTGGACTCACTCGTCTCGCGGTCGATCCGCGCCGTACGACTCATGTCTGCCTTCCGATGTCTGTCTTGAGGACGCGCTCCAGGGAAGCGCGGAATGCGGCCATCTCGGCGCCGGTGCCGATCGAGACCCGCAGCCAGCCGTCCGGGCCGGTCTCGCGGATCAGCACGCCGTCGTCCAGTAGCGACTGCCAGACCGCGTGCCGGTCGGCGAAGGTGCCGAACAGGACGAAGTTCGCGTCCGAGTCGATCGCGCGCAGGCCGAGCGACCGCAGCCAGTCGACCGTCTCGTCCCGCTCGACCCGCAGCTGCTCGACCCGGCCGAGCAGCTCGCCGGAGTGCCGCAGCGCGGCCCGCGCGACCGCCTGGGTGACCGCGGACAGGTGGTAGGGCAGCCGGACGATCCGCAGCGCGTCCACCAACTGCTTGCTCGCGGCAAGGTATCCGACCCGGCCGCCGGCCATCGCGAACGCCTTCGACATGGTCCGCGCGACCGCGAGGTTCGGGTACGACGGCAACAACGTGACCGCGCTCGGAGTCCCGGCCCGGCGGAACTCGGCGTACGCCTCGTCGACCACCAGGACGGCGCCGATCGCGGCGGTGCGGGCGGCGATCGCCTCGACCACCTCGATCGGCAGCGCCGTGCCGGTCGGGTTGTTCGGCGAGGCGAGCAGCACGACGGACGGGTGGTGCCGGGAGATCGCGGCCAGCGCCTTGCTCTGGTCGAGGGTGAAGTCCTCGGCGCGGCGGCCGGTCACCCAGCCGGTGTTCGTGTCCCGCGCGTACTCCGGGTACATCGAGTACGTCGGGGCGAAGGACAGCGCCGTCCGCCCCGGGCCGCCGAAGGCCTGCAGGATGTGCAGCATGACCTCGTTGGAGCCGTTCGCCGCCCAGACCTGCTCGGCGGTGAGCTGCGCCCCGGACTCACGGCCCAGGTAGGCCGCGAGGTCGGCCCGCAGGTCGAGGAACTCGCGGTCCGGGTAGCGGTTCATCCCGCGCGCGGCGACGGCGACCGACGCGGTGATGTCCGCGACGGTCTCCTCGCTCGGCGGGTACGGGTTCTCGTTGACGTTGAGCAGGATCGGGACGTCGAGTTGCGGGGCGCCGTACGGCTCGAAGCTCTTCAGCTCGTCGCGGATCGGCAGCCCGTCGAAGCGGCCCATCAGCTCTCCCCCGGGAATCGCACGGACACGGCGGCGCCGTGCGCCGGGAGGTCCTCGGCGTGGGCGAGCGTGACGACGTGATCGGCGACGTCCTGGAGGGCCTCGCGGGAGTAGTTCACGACGTGCATGGCCTTCAGGAAGCTGCGCACGGACAGGCCGGACGAGTGGCAGGCACAGCCGGCGGTCGGCAGCACGTGGTTGGACCCCGCGCAGTAGTCGCCCAGGGAGACCGGCGACCAGCCGCCGACGAAGATCGCGCCGGCGTTGTTGATCAGCCCGGCCCGCTCCTCGGCGTCCGCGGTCTGGATCTCCAGGTGCTCGGCGGCGTACGCGTCCACGACCGCGGTGCCCTGGTCCAGGTCGTCGACCAGTACGACGGCCGACTGCTGACCGGTGAGCGCTTCGGTCACGCGGTCCTGGTGCTTGGTCTTCGCAACCTGGACCGGCAACTCGGCTTCCACCTTGGCGGCCAGGGTCTCGCTCGGCGTGACCAGCACGCTGGCGGCCATCGGGTCGTGCTCGGCCTGGCTGATCAGGTCGGCGGCGACGTGCGCCGGGTCGGCGGTGTCGTCGGCCAGGATCGCGATCTCGGTCGGTCCGGCCTCGGAGTCGATACCGACCTCGCCGAGCAGGAACCGCTTGGCCGCGACCACGTAGATGTTGCCCGGACCCGTGATCAGGTTGACCTTCTTGCACTCGTCGAAGCCGTACGCGAACCCGGCGATCGCCTGCGCGCCGCCCATCGCGTAGACCTCTTCGATCCCGAGCAGCGCACACACCGCGAGCACAGTCGGGTGCGGCAGGCCGCCGAACTCCTTCTGGGGAGGTGAGGCGACCGCAAGCGACGGTACGCCGGCGACCTGCGCCGGTACGACGTTCATCACGACGCTGGACGCCAGCGGGGCACGGCCGCCCGGGACGTACAGACCGACGCGCTGGACCGGGACGAAGCGCTGGGTGACCCGGCCGCCGGGCGCGGGCTCGGAGGCGACGTCGGCGGTCAGCTCGTCCTGGCTGACCTCGCGGACCCGGCGGATCGACTCCTCGAACGCGCTGCGCACCTCGGGCTCGAGCTCCTCGAGGGCGGTCTTCAACGCGTCGGCCGGGACCCGGATGTCCTCGACGCGCACATGGTCGAACCGCTCGCCGTACTCCCTGATCGCCTCGAGTCCGCGATGGCGGACGTCCAGGCAGATCGGTCGGACGACGTCGAGAGCCTTCTCGACGTCGAACACGGCTCGGGGGACGAGGGCGTTCACTTCGGCTTGGAGGTCGGGCACCTCTCCGGCCGCCACTCGGCCCCGCAGGTCGACGCGGCGAATCATGGCTTCAGTCTAGTGGTGACGACCCGGGCCGCTGACGGCATATCCACTGGCTGGCTGTCACGAGGCGTGATCAGGGGGTAGCTACCACTAAGCTCGTCGGCATGGACTCCCGCCTGCCGCTGCTCACTGTCGAGACGGTGATCTTCCCCGGGCTGGTGCTCCCCATTCCGGTCACCGACGTCCAGGGCCGCGCGGTGATCCGCGACCTGGTCGAGAACGGTGGCGAACTGGTCTGCGGCACGCTCGCCGTCCGGGACGGGTACGAGCTGGGCGAGCGGGTGTTCCGGTCGCTGTACGGCACCGGCTGCGCGGCCACGATCTCGGAGATCACGCTGGACGCGGACGACGACGGCCCGGTCGAGATCACGCTGACCGGCAGCCGGCGGTTCAAGGTCGCGGAGCTGGACGGCAGCGGCGACTACCTGGTCGCGGACGTCGAGTGGCTGGTCGAGAGCCTCGGCGACGACCCCTTGGGTACGGCGACCATCGCGCTCGACCGCTTCCGGCGGTACGCGGCTGCGGTCACCGAGATCAGCCGCCCCGGCCTGCACATCGCCGACCTCCCCGACGACCCGAGCACCCTGTCCTACCTGATGTCGGCCGCGATGACCCTGATCACCCCGGACCGCCAGAAGCTCCTGGAGGCCCCCGACACCACGTCCCGCCTGGCCCAGCTCGTCGGCCTCCTCGACACCGAGCTCACCGCCATCGCCGCCCTCCCCTCGCTCCCGGCCACCGACATCAGCTGGTCCACCATGGCCCCGAACTGAGCCCTACCGATCTGAATCCCAGGTTGGTATGGTTTTGGTATGAGCAAGCAGATCACCGTGCGGTTGCCGGACGAGCTGGTGGAGTTCATGGACCAGCTGGTGGCGGCCGACAAGGCGTCGAGCCGGGCTACCGTGGTCGCCCGGGCGATGGAGCGTGAGCGCCGCCGGGAGCTGGCCGCGCGCGACCTCGCCATCCTCGCCGAGCATGACGGTGACGATCTGGACGACCTGGACGGCCTGGCCAGCGCCGCGTCCGGGACCGTGCTCAGCGATCTCGACTGATGCGGCCGATCCACATCGCCCGGCTGGACAAGCCGCGACCGGTGGTGGTCCTGACCCGCGAACTGATCCGCCCGCGGCTGACCAACGTGACGGTCGCCCCGATCACCAGCACCATCCGCGGCCTGTCCACCGAGGTCCCGGTCGGCCCCCGCAACGGCCTCGACCACGACAGCGCGATCTCCTGCGACAACATCCAGACGATCCCCAAGCTCCAACTGGGCCGCCTGATCGGCTACCTCCACCCCGACCAGGAACCAGCCCTGGCCGAGGCCATCACCCTCGCCTTCGACCTCGAGGGTCCGCTCTAGCCCAGCTTGGTGACGTCGCGGACGGCGCCCTTGTCGGCGCTGGTGGCCATGGCGGCGTAGGCGCGGAGGGCCTGGGAGACCTTGCGGTCGCGGTTCTTGGGGGCGTACACGCCGTTCAGGGCGGCGCGGCGGCTGTCCAGCTCCTCGTCGGACACGAGCAGGTCGATGGAGCGGTTGGGGATGTCGATGCGGATCTGGTCGCCGTCCTGGACCAGGGCGATGGCGCCGCCGGATGCGGCCTCGGGTGAGGCGTGGCCGATGGACAGTCCCGACGTACCGCCGGAGAACCGGCCGTCGGTGACCAGCGCGCAGACCTTGCCCAGGCCGCGGCCCTTCAGGAACGACGTCGGGTAGAGCATCTCCTGCATCCCCGGGCCACCCTTCGGGCCCTCGTAGCGGATCACCACGACGTCACCCGGCTGGACCTGCTTGGCGAGGATCTTCTCGACCGCCTCCTCCTGCGACTCGCACACCACCGCAGGACCCTGGAACGTCCAGATCGACTCGTCCACCCCGGCCGTCTTCACGACGCAGCCGTCGACGGCCAGGTTGCCCTTCAGCACCGCGAGCCCGCCGTCCTTCGAGTACGCGTGCTCGAGGTCGCGGATGCACCCGTTGGCCGCATCGGTGTCCAACGTGTCCCACCGCTCCGACTGCGAGAACGCCGTCGCCGAGCGCTTGCAGCCCGGCGCCGCGTGCCACAGCTCGACCGCCTCCGGCGACGGCGAGCCGCCGCGCAGGTCCCACGTCTTCAGCCACTCGTCGATCGAGTCGCTGTGCACGGTGGTCACGTTCTCGCTCAGCAGCCCGGCCCGGTGCAGCTCACCGAGGATCGCCGGGATGCCGCCGGCCCGGTGCACGTCCTCCATGTAGTACGTCCCGCTCGGCGCCACGTTCGGCGCGACCTTGGCCAGGCACGGCACCCGGCGCGACACCGCGTTGATGTCGTCCAGGTCGAAGCCGACCTCGGCCTCCTGGGCGGCCGCGAGCAGGTGCAGGATCGTGTTCGTCGAGCCGCCCATCGCGATGTCCAGCGCCATCGCGTTGCCGAACGCCTCCTTGGACGCGATCGACCGCGGCAGCACGGTCGCGTCGTCGGTGTCGTAGTACCGCTTGGTGATCTGTACGACGGTCTCGCCGGCCTTCTCGTACAGCGCCCGGCGGGCGGTGTGGGTCGCGAGCACCGAGCCGTTGCCGGGCAGCGACAGCCCGATCGCCTCGGTCAGGCAGTTCATCGAGTTCGCGGTGAACATGCCGGAGCAGGAACCGCAGGTCGGGCAGGCGTTCTCCTCGATCCGCAGGATGTCTGCGTCGGAGATGTTCTCGTTGACCGCCTCGGACATCGCGTCGATCAGGTCCAGCTTGCGCACGGTCCCGTCGACCAGCGTGGCCCGGCCGGCCTCCATCGGGCCGCCGGAGACGAACACGGTCGGGATGTTCAGCCGCAGCGCGGCCATCAGCATGCCCGGGGTGATCTTGTCGCAGTTCGAGATGCAGACCAGCGCGTCCGCGCAGTGCGCCTCGACCATGTACTCGACCGAGTCCGCGATCAGGTCCCGCGACGGCAGGCTGTAGAGCATCCCGCCGTGGCCCATCGCGATCCCGTCGTCGACGGCGATCGTGTTGAACTCGCGCGCGATCCCGCCGGCCGCGTGAATGGCCTCGGACACGATCCGGCCGACCGGCGCGAGGTGGGTGTGGCCGGGGACGAACTCGGTGAAGCTGTTCGCCACCGCGATGATCGGCTTGCCGAAGTCCTCCCGGGCGACCCCGGAGGCCTGCATGAGCGCGCGGGCGCCCGCCATGTTGCGGCCGTGGGTGACAGTGCGGGACCTCAGAGCAGGCACGGGATATCTCCTAGGTGTGGGACAACTCATCCGATGGTGCCACGCCCGTCCAGATGGCGGTACGCGGGTCCCGGATTCTGGCGGGCTCGAAACTGTCGGACCCTCGCCCTAGCCTGAGGAACATGACGGGCTACGAGCTCCACTCGCGGCGGGTGCCTCCCGCGCTGCGCCCGTACGTCGCAGACATCAGCGGCTACGCGTACGGCGGTGAGCCGCCGCCACTGCATCGCGGCCTCCCCTCGCAGTACCTCACGCTCGTCATCACCCTGGACGATCCGCTCGGCGTCGCCTGGCCGGACTGCGCCGTGGAGAAGTACGACACTCTGATCGGCGGCCTGCACTCGACCGCCGTCCACATCGGCGAGACGCCCAACCGGTCCGGTATCCAGCTCGGCCTCACGCCGGCCGCCTCGCGCGCACTGTTCGGCCTGCCACCTGGCGAGCTCGCGTCGATCGTCGTCGGCCTCGACGAGGTCATCGGCGCACCGGCGCGGGTGCTCACCGAGCGCCTGCGCGCGGCGCCGACCTGGGTCGACCGCTTCGACGTGCTGGAGACGATGCTGCTGCAGCAGTGGGCCGAGCCACCGGCCGCGGAGACGCGCGCCGAGGTGGGCTGGGCGTGGCGGCGGCTCCGCGAGACCGCCGGCGGCATCGGCGTACAGGACCTGGCGGCCGAGGTCGGGTGGAGCCGCCGGTACCTGACCGACCGCTTCACGATGGAGTACGGGCTGGCGCCGAAGGTGGCGGCCCGGGTGATGCGGTTCGAGCAGGCGGTCGGGCGGCTCCGGCGCGACCCGAAGGCCAGGCTGGCGGACCTGTCCGCCGATCTCGGGTACGCCGACCAGGCGCATCTGACCCGCGAGTGGAACACGATCGCCGGGTGCTCGCCGCGGCAGTGGATCGCCGAGGAGCTGATCCCAAACGTTCAAGACGTAGCACCCGGCGCGGCCGCAGAGTCGGGGGTATGAACACCACAACCGAGAACAAGATCGTCATCGGGGTCTGGCCGACGCTGGTGTACCACGACGGCCAGGCGGCCCTGAAGTTCCTCACCGAAGGACTGGGGTTCACCCAGGTCTGCGTGTACGCCGGTGACGCCGAAGGATCGATCGCGCACTCCGAGCTGGCCTGGCCCGCCGGTGGTGGCGTGATGGTCAGCTCTGCCGGTCGATCGCGTCAGCCGGACGACTTCTCCTGGCTGGCAGACCACCCGCAGTCGGTCTACCTCGTCGTCGACGGCGACCCGGATCCGTTGCTGGCCAAGGCGATCGCCGCCGGCGCGGTCGTCGTCCGCGGATTGCGGGACGAGGACTACGGGTCCCGTGGATTCACGGTGAAGGACCACGAGGGCAACCTCTGGAGTGTCGGCACGTACCGCGGCGAAGTCACCGGGTAGCGGTTATCCACAACCCGCGCGCGAGGTCCGGGATCGGTTGTCCCGGAGTCACTAGAATCGCCGGGTGACCGAGACAGCCGCAGTCCTGGACGAATCCGCCGGCGAAGCACTCGAGGTGCTCCGCCGGGTGTTCGGGTACGACGCCTTCCGCGGTCAGCAGGCCGACATCATCGACACCGTGATCGCGGGCGGGGACGCGCTGGTGCTGATGCCGACCGGCGGCGGGAAGTCGTTGTGCTACCAGATTCCCGCGCTGGTCAGATCCGGGGTGGGCGTGGTGATCTCGCCCCTGATCGCGCTGATGCAGGACCAGGTGGACGCGCTGACCGCGCTCGGGGTGCGGGCCGGGTTTCTGAACTCCACCCAGGACTTCGAGCAGCGGCGCGCGGTCGAGCAGGCGTTCCTGGCCGGTGAGCTGGACCTGCTCTACCTGGCGCCCGAGCGGCTCCGGGTCGAGGCGACCGTGCGGTTGCTGGACCAGGGCAAGATCGCGCTGTTCGCGATCGACGAGGCACACTGCGTGTCCCAATGGGGTCACGACTTCCGGCCCGACTACCTGATGCTGTCGGAGTTGCACGAGCGCTGGCCGGACGTGCCGCGGATCGCGCTGACCGCGACGGCGACCGAGGCGACGCACCGGGAGATCGCGACCCGGCTGAAGCTGTCCGACGCCAAGCACTTTGTCGCGAGCTTCGACCGGCCGAACATCCAGTACCGGATCGTCCCGAAGGACAACCCGCAGCGACAGTTGCTCGACCTGCTGCGGACCGAGCACGCCGGTGACGCCGGCATCGTCTACTGCCTGTCCCGCAACAGCGTCGAGAAGACGGCGGAGTTCCTGACCAGGAACGGCATCGAGGCCCTCCCGTACCACGCCGGTCTGGACGGCCGGACGCGCGCGGCGAACCAGGCCAGGTTCCTGCGGGAGGACGGCCTGGTCGTGGTCGCGACGATCGCGTTCGGCATGGGGATCGACAAGCCGGACGTGCGTTTCGTCGCGCATCTCGACCTGCCGAAGTCGGTCGAGGGCTACTACCAGGAGACGGGTCGCGCCGGGCGGGACGGGCTTCCGTCGACGGCGTGGCTCGCTTATGGGCTGCAGGACGTCGTACAGCAGCGGAAGATGATCGACACGTCCGAGGGCGATCTCGCGCATCGCCGTCGGCTGAGCTCGCATCTCGACGCGATGCTGGCGCTGTGCGAGACCGTGGAATGCCGCAGGTCGCAGCTCCTGGCGTACTTCGGCCAGCAAGGCGACGCCTGTGGGAACTGCGACACCTGCATCACCCCGCCCGAGTCGTGGGACGGCACGATCGCGGCGCAGAAGTTGCTGTCGACGGTCTACCGGCTGCAGCACGAGCGCGGCCAGAAGTTCGGCGCCGGCCAGTTGATCGACATCCTGCTCGGCAAGGAGACGGACAAGGTCAAGCAGTTCCGGCACGACCAGCTGACCGTCTACGGGATCGGCACCGAGCTGAAGGACCAGGAGTGGCGCGGCGTCGTCCGGCAGCTGCTCGCGCAACGGTTGCTCGCGGTCGAAGGCGACTACGGCACGCTCGTGCTCACCGAGGAGAGCGGCGAGGTGCTCGGTCGCAGGCGCGAGGTGATGATGCGCCGCGAGCCCGAGCGGGCGGCCCGCTCGTCCAGGTCGTCCAGCGCGAAGAAGGCCGCCGCGGACCTTTCCCCCGAGGCCGCGCCGGTCTTCGAGCGGCTGCGTGCCTGGCGTGCAAGTGTGGCCAAGGAGCAGGGCGTCCCGGCGTACGTCATCTTCCACGACGCGACGCTGCGCCAGATCGCGACCGATCTCCCGACCAGCCTGACCGAGCTCGGCCGGATCAGCGGCATCGGCGAGAACAAGCTCACCAAGTACGGCGAGGGCGTGCTGGCGGCGCTGGACGAACAAGACTGATCGCCCGGTGTCGAATCCGCTCGAGCTCCTTCGACGGGAGGGTACGGGGCGCGGACCGGCCGCGCCGCCGGACTGAAGGAGCAGGCTCATGTCCTCATCGGTGTTGTTGATGTCGATGTCCCTCGACGGTTTCATCGCGGGCCCGAACGACGTACCGGGCAACCCGGGCGGCGACGGCTTCATGCGGCTGCACAAGTGGTACGAGCGCCCGGACGGCGAGTTCGGCAGACCGGAGGGTCCGGCCGGAGTCATCTGGGACGAGCTGAACGCGACCGGCGCTGTCCTGGTCGGCCGGCGGACCGCGGAGCAGGTGGACTATTACGGCGGCGACCACCACGGCACGCCGCTGTTCGTGTTCAGTCGCTCAGCGGACCCTGCAGTGGCGGCGAAGTACCCGGCGGTGACGTTCGAGACCGACATCGTGGCCGCGATGGCGCAGGCGAAGGCGGCCGCCGGCGACAAGGACGTGCTGGTCCATGGCGCGTACACGGCCCAGAAGGCCCTCGAGGCCGGCGTGCTGGACGAGCTGCAGATCGACCAGGTTCCGGTGCTGTTCGGCCAGGGCCGGCGGCTGTTCGACGTACTGCCGGACCGGATCGAGCTCGACATCGTCCGCGTCATCGACACCCCTGCGGCCACCCACCTCCGGTACCGCGTCCGTCGCTAGGCGAGCAAGGGCTGGAGGGCTGTGGTGAGGTCGGTCATCACGGTGTCCACCTGCTTGTTGCCGTCGGCAAGGAGGAGGGCGATCGAGACCTTCTTGTCCGGGATCACGACCAGCAGGCTGGTGTAGTCGGGCATGGCGCCGCGGTGGCCGACCGCCGTACCGATGCCGAAGCGCTGGGTGAACAACATCGTGCCGAGACCGTACTCACCGTCGCCCTTGGTCAGCTCGCTGACCTGGTTGGCCGGGATCACGCGGCCGCCGTACAACTGGTAGCCCCAACGGGCGACGGTCGGCGCGTCGGCCGCGAGACCGGCGTTCGCGGCGGACAGGCTTGCGATCGCGCGGCACGGTAGGTAGCCAGCTCACCCCGGCCGGGCAGGTCCGGGCCAGAGCCGTAGGGACCCGCCGGGGC
>NZ_JBSFBL010000065.1:0-38535 GCF_053592935.1 Kribbella sp. NPDC002412 | reverse complement strand
GCCAAAGGTCGCGGCGACGGCGCCACCCCAACCCCGCCCCCGAGCGACAGCCGCGGCCCGGGCGCTGACCCTACCTCGCCCCCGAGCGACAGCCGCTGCGGGGGCACTGACCCATCCCCGCCCCCGAGCGGAGCGAGGGGGTGGGTGCATTTCCAGTTTTCTGTTCACTCCGGGGTCCTTCCAGAGGGCGGCGCGCAGCAGCACGTGACCCGCCGGCCATCGACCGGGGTCTGTGGGGGGACTGCTGGGTGCGCTGTCGGTGGGCGCCGTCGGCGCCAGGAGTCGGTGGTCGGGCGGGACCTCGATCCGGAGGATCAGGCCTTGGCGGTCTGCGACCGTCCGCGCGGGGACCGGGTCACGGGCACCGGCCCGCAACTCGCCCGGACGATCAGGCTGGTCGGCATCACCAGGCGAGGCAGCTCCACCTCGTCGGTCGCCGCCGTTTCGGGTTCGTCGTCGTTCGGGCCGATGGCCTCGACCAGCATGGTCGCGGCGCGCTTGCCCATCTCGACGAACGGCTGCTGGATGGTGGTCAACGGCGGACGGATCTGAGCCGCGGACTCGATGTCGTCGAAGCCGATCACCGACACGTCCTCCGGCACCCGCAACCCGGCCTCGGCGGCAGCGGTCATCACGCCGTACGCCGTCACGTCGGAGTGCGCGAAGACCGCAGTCGGCCGTTGACCGGCCGGCAGCGCGAACAGCTCGCGCGACCGGGAGCGGATCTGCTCGGGCACGAAGTCACCGGGTTTGGTGAGCTCGGGATCGGGCTGGATCCCCGCCGTGCGCAGCGCGTCCAGGTAGCCGCGGTAGCGGTCCTGGCAGCACCGGTACGCCATTCGGCCTTGCACACAAGCGATTCGCTCGTGTCCGAGTTGCAGGAGGTGGTCCATCGCCGTCAGCGCGCCTTGGTAGTTGTCGGCGGTGACCGACGGCAGGTCCACGTCGGCGTCGATGGTGTTCACCAGGACGACCGGCAGGCCCTCCTGGTGTACTTGGACGAGCGGCTCCAGCGGCTGCTCGTGGCTGACCACGAGCAGGCCGGACGCCATGCTGGACGTCAGCACGCGATCGATCAGCGAGCCGTAGTCACGGTCGTTGGTCGCGGTGTAGAGGATGATGTCGAACCCGTTCCGCTCGGTCACCGCGGCCACCCCGATGTTGATCGAGGCAACCATGTGCCAGGACAGGCCGGGCACGACCATCCCGATCAGCCGGGTGCTGCCCTTGGCCAGCGCGGTGGCCGCGAAACTCGGCACGTACCGGTGCTTGCGCATCACCGCGAGCACGTGCCGGCGGGTCGCCGGGTCCACCTTCGGGCTGTTGTTCAGCACCAGCGAGACGGTGGACTTGGACAGGCCGGACAGCGCGGCGATGTCGCGAATCGTCAGCTTCGCCATCGGGCCCTCCCTTGATCAGCTCCGTTGGACTGGTCCAACGGGTCAGCACCGGAACGTAACAGCGGGCGGGAGCGAGGTCAACAGGCCGCACGCAAACGGTTTCACCGCTTGACCATTGCGCAGTTCCTGGCCTTCGTGCCACCATCGAGCCACCGTGTTGGACCGGTCCTACGCAGGCCGGGATCACCTGCCGGGACCGGTCCGGCACGCCCACTCCCACCCGGCCGCCACACCACGCTTGCCACCTTCGCCGCTTCGCCACGCCACGACCTGTGCCGGGTTCGCCAGTTTCTGCAGGAAGGCCGCCCATGCCGCCGTACGCCCTCGACGACTTCGCCTTCGACCTCCGCCGCGCCGTACCGCCGGACCAGATCTGGGTCGGCAGCGGCACCGGCACCGTCAGCCGGCTGCCGGGAACGGTCTGCGGCGTCGGCGGCTGGTTCGCTCCCCCGCACGCCGCCGCCGACAGCCAACTGACGGTGGCGTTCGAGCTCGACGGCCGGAGGATCCCCGACGGCACCCGCCCAGGCGCAGGCGACCGAGGCCTCCTCCCCGCCGGCGGCACCTGGCGCCCGGACCGCGTGACGCGCCGAGGCACCTACCACCAGTACGTCGACGGTCGCCTGACCTCCCTCGCCGTCGAAAGCACCCTCACGGCACGGCACGGCCAGCCCGGCTACGTCCTGACCGTCCGCGTACGCAACCGCTCGGACCGCACCCACGAACTCACCATCCGCCCGGCACTCTCTCCCACCCAGGCCCATGCGGTTGACCTGTCCGACTGGGGATGGGTCCCACCTGCGCGAGGCACCGGCACCCCAATCGCCCTCACCCACACAGGTCTCACCGCCCAACTCCGACCCGGCGCCGATGCCACCTTCACCCTCGCCGTCCACCCGTCCGACGCAACACCACCCGCCGACCCCGCCGCGGACGCAGTGGCCACCAACCGCGTCTGGACAGCCCGCCTCAACCAGGCCCTCGCGAGAGTCCCCGTCCTCAGCAGCGACATCCCCGGCCTCGAGCAGTACTACCGCCGTTCCCTCGCCAGCGGTCTCGTCTCCTGGTGGGACCACCCAGCCTTCGTCACCACACCCTTCATAGCGACCTCGGGTCTCGATGGCGGCGCCCTCTGCGCGTACGCCTGGGACACCGGCGGCTACGCCCCCAACGTCCTCAGCCTCATGCTCGGCGACCACGTCGTCGACCTCATCGAGTCCTTCCTCGACGCCGACCTGACCGACCGCTACGCCATCGCTCCCGACGGCACCGGCCTCGGCGTCGCCTACGCCTATAGCGGCTGGTCCCTCACCACGCTGGCCCGCGCAGCCGCCGCGGCCCGCCGGCTCGACCCCGGTCTGGTCTCACGGCTGTACGACGTACTCACCGCCCTCGACAAACGCTTCCGTCCCGACGATCAGACCGGCGTACTGCGTGACTACGGCGACCAGAGCAACCTCCTCGAGATGCGCGGCGCCGGCTGGGAACACGTCGTCGCCAGCCCCAACGCCGAGCGCGCCTGGTCGCTCGAAACCCTCGCAGAACTGGCCGAAGTCTCCGGCGCGGCCCTGCCCGTCGACGAGTTGCGAGCATCCGCCCACCAGATCCGGACCGAGGTGATCCGCCAACTATGGGACGCCGACGCCGGCTGGTTCCGCAGCCGCTACCCCGGCGGTCACACCGAACTCGCCTACTCGATCCAGGCCTTCGACGTACTGCGCTCCGGCGCCTGCCCACCCGAGGTCGCTGCCGCGCTGATCAAGCACCTCCGGCCAGGAGCCTTTCTCGGCGAGTACGGCGTCAGCAGTGTCAGCGCCGAGGACGACCGCCACTACGAGACCGCCGACATCGACTGGTCCGGCGCCGGTGCCTACACCGGCGAAGCACCCCAACTCGCGTTGGCCCTGTGGGAACGCGGCGAGTCAACACTCGCCTGGGACGTCCTCCGCCGCCTGTTCTGGATGGGCGACCACTACCCGTACTTCCCCCAGGACCACTACTGCGACAAGCCCGGCGCCCCAGCCACCGGCCGCCGCTCCAACGTCATAGCGGGCCTCACCGGCGCCGAAGCCATCCTCACCGGCCTAGCCGGCATCCACCCCCACCCCAACGGCTCCCTGACCATCCACCCAAACCCTGTCCCGACCGGCACTGTGACCCTCACCGGCTACACCCACGGAGACCACACCATCGACCTGACCATCGCCCCCACCCACACCAAGATCACCGTCGACGGCCGCGAGGCGAACCCTGGCGAAGTCATCCCTCCCCGACTATGACCCAGCTCTCCAGAACGGTCAGCCGCGGCCGAGGACGCAGAACTCGTTGCCTTCCGGGTCGGCAAGCACCACCCACGGGACGTTGCCCTGTCCCACGTCGGCGGGCGTGGCGCCGAGGCCTCGCAACCGGGTCACCTCCACCGCCTGATCCTCAACCGGGTACGGCAGCAGGTCGAGATGGGCGCGGTGCCCGAGGTCCTTCCCGTGAGGCGTGCGGAGGAACTCCAGGTACGGGCCGGTGCCCTTGGCGGACCGCAGCAACGCGTGATCGTCGGTCACCTCGTGCAGCGTCCAGCCCATCGCGTCGCTCCAGAACCGCGCCATGGCCCGCGGATCCGCGCAGTCGACAACCACCGCGGCGATCGGCCCGGTGTCCCGGTAGATCTCCCGGGGCTCCAGGACACAGAACAGATTCCCCTCCGGATCGGCCAGCACCGTCCACGGGACATCACCTTGCCCAACCCCGGCAGGCGTCGCGCCAAGCTCCCTCAGCCGCGCAACCAACTCCACGTGATGAGCCGCCGAGCTGGTCGCAAGCTCGAGGTGCGCCCGATCCTTCACAGTCTCGGGGTCCGGAACGCGAATCACATCAAGAGAAACCCCACCCGGCACCGGCCACCCAGAACCCCCAGGCAACACACCAGTAGCCCCAGGCTCCGCGCTGACAACCTCCCACCCCAGCGCCTCAGCCCAAAACCGCCCCAACGCCGAGTCATCCCCCGCCTTGAAATTCACCTGCACAAGCTCCAGCCCCATGCCCCAACCCTATGCCCAACAGCAGAAGGCCTTGGATGAGGTGGAAGAAAGTCAGCTGGCGAGGATGACTGGGAAGGCTTTCAGGATTGAGTCGAAGTGGTGGTCGGCTACTGGCGTGTCGAGGGTGTGGTGGTGGCCGATGCGGATGGTCTTGAGGCCGGCGTTGATGCCGCCGGCTACGTCGTACGACGGGTGGTCGCCGACCATCCAGCCGTCCGTGAGGGTGGTGCCGGTCTGTGATGCGACGAGCTCGAAGATGCGGCGGTCCGGCTTCCGCACCCCGGCGGCCTCCGAGATGCAGCAGTAGTCGACCGCCGCGGCGATCCCGGTGTGCTCGAGCTTTCCGGTCTGCTGTACGACGTTCCCGTTCGTCACCACCGCCACCCGCCAACCCGCAGCACGCAACGAAGCCAACCCATCCAGCACCGCCGGCTCCACCCACGTGAACGGTGGATGCTCCCGATCGTAAGCACCCACCAACTCCTCGGCCGAAGCCCTCAGCCCGAAGGCCGACCGCAACCCCGCGAACAGCTCCGCCCGCGGCGTGAACCCACCATTGTCGTGAGCAACCAGCCACTCGACCGCATCCGTGCCAAGCCCTGCACGCTCCACCCACCACCGGGCCCAGGCCGCGAACGCCCCGTCCCGATCGATCAGCGTGTTGTCCAGGTCGAAGCAGGCGAGCCGCGGGTGCATGCAAGCATCATCGCCGATCCCTTTACAGGATGGGCGTCCGGGCGTTTGCTGAAGTCAGGGCCGCCGGCGCATGTCCGCTGCGGCGATCGTTCAGCGGGGGAAGATGCCACCGGCATCAACGCGGCAGAGTCGACTGGTCGCGCTCTGCTCGGGGAGGGGCCCGTGCCGCCACGCATTCGGTGTGTGACCGAACGCGTTCCGCCGCCGGGACAGCACCACGAATGGAGGGGACCAATGCGTAGGTTCGCACTGGTCGTTGGAATCATCGCTGCGCTCGGGCTGGGCGCCATGCCGTCGGCGGTCGCCGCCAACCCCGGCGTCGTCCGCTTCGCCTTCACGGACTCGTTCACCGATGGCAACTTCTGCGGCACCGGTAAGGAGGTGGACGTCACGATCACTGTCAAGGGAACAGCGTTCCTGACACCCAACCAGCCGGTCGACTCCCGCAGCGTCAGCCAGGTCGACGTCGTTTACACCAACCCGGACAACGGCGCCACAGTCCTTCGGCACGCCGCCGGACCGGTGTCCGACACCATCATCTCCGGCGACCCGGAGGGTCTGCACACGGTCGAGACCACCGTCCGCGGGCTGGTCGGGCATCTTCGGACCGCCGACGGTGTCGTCCTGCTGGGGGCCGGCTACCTCGTCCTCCACGAGGTCTTCGACGGCGAGGAGTTCGTCAGCCGCGAGATCGTCGTCAACAGGGGACCTCACCCCAACGCCGAGAGCGACCTGGCCCTGTTCTGCGAGGTCACGACGGCCGCACTGGGCCTGACCTAGCCTGCGGCCCGCCCGCGGGGCCAGGCCAGGTCAGACGTCGATGCGGTTCTCGTCCAGTTCGTAGGCGCCCTGGACGAGGAACTCCTTGCGCGGCGCGACGTCGTTGCCCATCAGGAGGTCGAAGACCTGGGCGGCGGCCTCGCCGTCGTCGACGGTGATGCGGCGCAGGGTGCGGTGCCGCGGGTCCATCGTGGTCTCCGCCAGCTGGTCCGCGTCCATCTCACCGAGACCCTTGTAGCGCTGCGGCGGTTCCTTCCAGCGCACGTTCTTCTTCATCAGCTCGGCCGTCTTCCGCTGGTACTCGGCGTCGCTGTAGGTGTACAGGTACTTGTCCTGCCCCTTCTTCGGGTTCGTCAGCTCGAACCGGTGCAGCGGCGGTACGGCGGTGTAGACCCGGCCCGCCTCGACCAGCGGCCGCATGTACCGGAAGAACAGCGTGGCCAGCAGACAGCGGATGTGCGCGCCGTCGGAGTCGGCGTCGGCCATGAAGATGATCTTGCCGTAGCGGACCTGCTCGAGGTCGAAGCTGCGGCCGGACCCGGCGCCGACGACCTGGATGATGGAGGCGCACTCGGCGTTCTTCAGCATGTCGCCGACCGACGCCTTCTGCACGTTCAGGATCTTGCCCCGGATCGGCAGCAGCGCCTGGAACTCCGAGCTCCGGGCCAGCTTCGCCGTACCGAGCGCGGAATCACCCTCGACGATGAACAGCTCGGAGCGGTCCACGTCGTTGCTGCGGCAGTCGGCCAGCTTCGCCGGCAGCGCCGACGACTCCAGCGCCGTCTTGCGTCGCTGCAGCTCGCGGTGCTGACGCGCGGCCACCCGAGTCCGGGAAGCCGCGACGACCTTCTCCAGCACGGCGCGGGCCTGCGCCTTGTGCTCGCGCTTGTTCGAGGTGAGGAACGACTCCAGCTCGCTCTGCACGACCTTCGCGACGATCCGCGAGGCGGCCGGCGTGCCGAGGACCTCCTTGGTCTGGCCGTCGAACTGCGGCTCGGCCAGCCGGACCGTGACCACCGAGGTCAGACCCTCCAGGACGTCGTCCTTGATGATCTCCTCGCCGTTCTTCAGCAGCCGGGTGCCGTCGAGGGCATTGGTGAAGCTCTTCGACAGCGCGCGCTCGAAGCCGGCCACGTGGGTGCCGCCCTTGGGCGTGGCCACGATGTTCACGAACGAGCGGAGCTCGGTCTCGTAGCCGTCGCCCCAGCGGACCGCGATGTCGACGTCCAGGTCGCGCTCGACGTCGGTCGGGGTCATGTGCCCGGCGTCGTCGAGCATCGGCACGGTCTCGGTGAAGTGGCCGGTTCCGGTCAGCCGGATCACCTCGGTGACCTTCTGGTCGGTGGCCAGGAACTCGCAGAACTCGCTGATCCCGCCGTCGTGCTTGAAGGTCTCCTCGGTGACCTCGTCGCCGCGCTCGTCCCGGATCACCAGCTCGAGGCCGGGCACCAGGAACGACGTCTGCCGGGCCCGGGTGACCAGCTCGTCGTAGTTGAAGGTCGCGTCCCGGGTGAAGATCTGCCGGTCCGCCCAGTACCGGATCCGGGTGCCGGTGACGCCCTTCTTGGCCCGGCCGGCCTTGCGCAGGCCCTTGGCCGGGGTGAAGCCGGCGCTCGCGCCCTCGCCGTCGAACTCACCGGCGACACCGCGCCGGAACGACGTGGTCCAGACCACTCCGCCGCGGTCCACCTCCACGTCGAGCCGCGCGGACAGCGCGTTCACCACCGAGGCGCCGACACCGTGCAGACCGCCGGAGGCGTTGTAGGAGCCGCCGCCGAACTTGCCGCCGGCGTGCAGCTTGGTGAACACGACCTCGACGCCGCTCAGCTTGGTCTTCGGCTCGATGTCGACCGGGATGCCGCGGGCGCGGTCCTTCACCTCGACCGAGCCGTCCTTGTACAGGACGACGTCGATCCGCTCGCCGTGCCCGGCCAGGGCCTCGTCGACGGCGTTGTCGATGATCTCCCACAGGCAGTGCATCAGGCCGCGGCTGTCGGTGGAGCCGATGTACATACCCGGGCGTTTGCGCACCGCCTCGAGTCCTTCGAGGACGAGGAGGTGACGGGCGTTGTACGTCGGGTCGAGCTCGGTACTGCGAGGCGTCGGGGCGGCCACTGGGCTCCTTCACTGGTTCACAAACTCACTGCCACACATCCGGACCCGGCCGGGGTCCGAACGCCTGTTCACAGACTATGCGGCCCGACCCCCAAAACCCTGCAGGCGGGGCTGTGGCGGGCATGCGACCGGGTACCGGAGGCGCAGCACATCCCCGACGAGAAAGGTGATTCGGCAGGTATCGATCCGGACTCGATCCGGAGTGGTGTACGACACTCCGAACATCAGCACACGGTGACGGCACCATGGCGCACAGTGAGAGAAGACACGCCCGACACCCGCCGGAAACAAGAATTCGCCCGCTTCCGAAACGATTCCTCGTCAAGATGCGTCATACGGGAACAGGTGGTTCGTCTCACATACGGACACGCTGCCCCTACCGGGAAGCGATCCGCATGTCAGGATGTTGCTATCTGGTGAGTACGGAACTAGATGAGATGAGGCCTCAAGTGACTACAGCACTCGCCCCGAGTTCGACCCTGTCGGCTGCGGACCGTTGTGACCGCTGCGGCGCGCAGGCCTACGTCCGTGTCACCCTGACCTCCGGTGGGGAGCTGCTCTTCTGCGCCCACCACAGCCGGGAGCACGCGGAGAAGCTGCGCAACATCGCGATCACCATCCACGACGAGACCGGTCGGCTCGAAGCCGCCCCGAGCGTCGCTGCGGAAGAGGATCGGTAAGCCCAAGCTTCACAAACGCGCCAACGACGGCGCCAAAGTCATAGAGGCTGAGATGGCGGTCACCCCAGCGGGTGGCCGCCATCCTTCATTGTCAGATCAGGGGTACGTCGGGAGGCGGCCCATGCCGGCGCAGTTCCTGCCAGGCCCGTGCAAGCCTCGCCACCGCGTCGTCCAGGACGGGCTCGGCGTACGCGAACGGCACCCGCAGGTGGTCGTCGTGCCGGCCGGTCGGATCCATCGCGCGCCCCGCGACCACCTCGACACCATGACGCAGCGCCACCTGGGCGAACACCCGGGCGTCGGTGTCCGGCAGCCGGATCCACAACGCCGACCCACCTTCCGGCTGCGACCACTCCCAGTCAGGTAGCCGCTCGGTCAGCAACTGCCCCATCAACTTCCGCCGCGCCGTCGCGACCCGCGCCCGCGCCGACGTCAGCTCCCCCAGCCGCGGCAGCAACCGCGCCGTGAGCGCCTGGTCGATCACCGGACTGCCGAGGTCGGCCAGCGCCTTGTGCCGCGCCAGCCGTTCGGCCAGCGGCCGCGACGCGCGGATCCATCCGATCCGCAGCCCACCCCACACCGCCTTCGACACCGACCCGATGGTCAGCACCTCGCTGCCGTCCGGCGCGTACGCCGCCAGCGGCGGAGGGATCGCGGGCCCGGCCGGATCCCACGCCGAGTACGCGTTGTCCTCGACCACCACGACACCGTGCTTGGCCGCGAGCTCGGCCACCTGCCGCCGCCGGTTCGCCGACATCAGCCGCCCGGTCGGGTTGTGGAACGTCGGCATCACGAACAGCATGGCCGGCTCGTGCTCGGCGAACGCGGCCGTCAGCAGATCAGGCCGGATCCCGGCATCGTCCAGCGGTACGCCGACCACCCGCCCGCCGGCCGCCCCGAACAGGTCGAAACAACCGGGCCAACTGGGCTGCTCGATGACCACGGCCGCTCCGGTTCGCAGGTACATCTGGGTCACCAAGGCAATCGCTTGGTGCGCGCCGGTGGTCACCACGATCTCGTCCGGTGCCGTCGGCAGGCCGGACTCCTCGAAGTGCTCGGCGATCCGCTCCCGCAACACCCGCAGCCCGCGCGGGTGGTAGCCGACGTCGTCAAGCAGTGTCGGCAGGTCGCTGGTCGCCAAATCGATCAGCTCGGCGGCCAACTCGGGCATCCCCGGGTCGACGGCGTAGGTCAGCGAGATGACCTCGCCCGGTCCGGCCGCGATCCGGTGGAACAGAGACTCGCCGTACCCCACCGGCATCCGTTTGTCCGCTCGGGAACGACCACGGCTCGCGGCCCGGGCGATCGTCGTACCGCTCCCCCGGCGGCTCTCGACCAGGCCGCGGGCGCGGAGCTCGTCGTACGCCGCGACGACGGTGGAGCGACTGACGGCGAGGGCTTCGGCGAGGCGGCGTTCGGCGGGCAGGCGGGCGCCGACCGGCAGCTCGGCCGACCCGATCAGGCCGGCGATCGCGTCGGCCAGCCGGCGGTACAGGCCGCCGCCCGGCCCGCTCAGCCGGCCGCCGATCAGGTCCGCCAGCGCGGCGGCATCTCCAGAACGGTCCACTTCTCCCCTTATTGGCTCGGGTGGACTGCTTCTCCCGCGGCCAGGCTAGTACCACAAGGCAGTCCAGTTCGAGAGGGAGAAGCTCATGGGGATCGCGCAGCTGCTGGGGTTCGCCGGCACGACGGTGGTGCTGGTCGGGATGCCGGGGCCGAACAATCTCTACATCTCGCTCCGCTCCCTCACCCAGGGACGCCGGGCCGGAGTGGTGTCCGCGCTCGCGATCGAGACCGGCACCCTCGTCTACATCGTGGTCGCCGCGCTCGGGCTGGCGACGCTGGTCAAGGCGTCGCCGGTGTTGTTCACCGCCATCACGCTGGCCGGCGCGCTGTACCTGGCCTACCTCGGCGTGAAGATGCTGCGGATGCCGGCGACCGAGACCGCGGGCGGTGTCCCGCCCGCGCCGCTGGGCCGCGTCTTCCGCGACGGTGTCGTGGTGAACCTGCTGAACCCGAAGGCGGCGTTGTTCTTCCTCGCCTTCCTGCCGCAGTTCACCAGTCGCGGTGCCGGACCCGACCAGCTGCGCACCGAGATGCTGCTGCTAGGCGTCGGAGCGCTCGTCATCGGCCTGACGCTCGACCTCTGCTACGCCGTCGGTGCCGACGCGATCGGCCGCCGGGTCCGCTCGGCACGAGCCTCCAGCCGCTGGCGCAACCGCATCGTCGCCGGGATCTACCTGGCTCTTGCGACGGCCGCCGTCCTCACTGTCTGAGGCCCTCCGGGGCCTCCAGCACCGTCAGCTCGCCCGACTGCCAGTGCAGGGACAGGCTGTCGTTCCCCAGCCGGAGACCGGACACCTTCAGTGACTCCCAGGGCATGGTGTCCGCCGGGTTGAGCACCAGCGTGCCGCCCGGGACATCGGGCTCGATCCCCAGTGCCGCGACGACCACGGCGATCGCGGAGGCGGCCGCCCAGGCCTGCGGGAAGCACGACAGCGGGTACGGCGTCGGCGTCGACTCGTCCGCCAGTCCGCGGCCGCCGTACAACTCCGGCAACCGGTAGTCGAACGCCTCCGCAGCCCGGATCAGCCCCTCGACGTACGACGAAGCACGCGCGCCGTGCCCGGTCGCGTACAGCCCCTGGACGGCCATCGCGGTGTCGTGTGGCCAGACGCTGCCGGTGTGGTAGCCGAGCGGGTTGAACCGGGTCATTGCCGTGGTCAACGTTCGCAGCCCGAAGCCGCTGTCCAGGTCGGCGCCGGCCAGGACCTCGGCGACCGTCAGCTCCTCGTCGGCGTCGAGCAGGCCGGTGCCGAGCAGGTGGCCCATGTTCGAGGCGCGCCCGGCGACCGGGTTCTTCTCGCCGTCGAGGGCGATGGCCGGATAGCCGTCGACCCAGAACGCGCTGCGGAACCGCTCCTGCAGTGCGGCCGCCCACTCGCGCCACTCGTCACCGGACTCGCCGTGGGCCTCGAGCAACTCGGCTCCACGGACGGCTGCGGCGTACGCGTAGCCCTGGACCTCGCACAGTGCGATCGGCGCGGAGGCGATCGTGCCGTCCGGCCACTGCACTGCGTCGGCCGAGTCCTTCCAGCCCTGGTTGGCCAGGCCGTGGCCGGACTCGTCGATGTACTCGAGGAAGCCGTCGTCGTCCGGGTCGGAGTACTCCTTCATCCAGGTGAGAGCGTTGCGGAGGTTCGGCAGCAGGTCCCGGACCTGGTCGGCGGGCATGCCCCAGCGCCAGGCCTTGTGCAGCGTGGTGATCCACAACTGGGTCGCGTCGTGCGTGCCGTAGTACGCCGCGGGCAGCACCAGGCCACCGCCGTGGTCGGCCACTTCGGCGCGGAGCTCGTGCGGGATCTTGCCGGGCTGCTCGGCCGAGTCGGGGTCGACCTTGGTGCCCTGCCACGCGGCCAGAGCTCGGAGCGTGCCTGCGGCCAGTTCGGGGTCGACCGGGATGAGCATGCCGGAGGAGATCAGCGAGTCGCGGCCGAACAGGGTGAGGTACCAGGGCGGTCCGGCGCCCAGGTAGCGGTCGTCGCCGGCTGCGAGCTGCAGAGCCTGCACGTCCGCGAGTGACCGGCTCACCCAGCGGTCCACGCGCTTGTCGTTGCACTCGACGGCGAAGGCATAGGGCTGCCGGTCGGCGGGCGGGTCGATGCTGAAGCCGGTCGTCGGCTTCGGGAAGTCCGCCGCGACCTGCAGGGTCATGGTGAACTCCTCCCCCGGCTCCAGCCGCGGCGTCGCGGTCACTCCGGGGTCGAGCCGCACGGTCACCCGGGTCCCGGAGTTGTCCCAGTGCAGCCGGGCCGGGCCGTCGTACGCGGGACTCAGCTCGGGCAGGTCCGCGGCGGCGCCGCTGCGGACGGCCGCCGTACCGGCAAGGTCGGTGCCCAGGGCAACGTCCAGGCGGCACTCGACGGTGGCCCGGGAGCGGTTCACCAGGCGGATGCGCTCGGTCATGCCGTCGGAGCCGACCTCGCGGGTGCGGTACAGCATCACGGTCGGGTCGTGCCGGTTGGAGTCGCCCAGTCCCTCGACCACGGCGACGTACTCGTGCACCGAGGCAGAGCGTTCGTCCGCGTGGATCGGGACCGGCGGCTCGCCGTCGACGGTGACGCTCAGCCGGGACAGGATGCGCCGGTCCCGGGCGTACACGCCCTCCGCGCCGGTGCCGGTGAGCTGACCGGAGCGGGGCGAGAGAACCACCCAGGGAGCAGCGAGTGCGATGACCAGTTCGTGCAGCTGGGGCATGGCCCCACCCTAAAGGCCTGCCCTGCGCCCGCTCGTCTGCCCTTCGGTTTTGTGCACCTGCGAGCAAACAGTTGCGGAATGCGGCAGAGTTGCCGGTGTGGACAGTGTTGCGACGTTCCTCGTCGGTGTGGCGATCTTCGTCGGGATCGCGGGCATCGTCGTCCCGGTGCTGCCGGGCGCCCTCCTGAGCCTGGCGGCGATCCTGATCTGGGCGCTGGAGGAGCAGAGCCCGACCGGCTGGATCGTGCTGGCCGCGGCCGTGGTGCTGATCGGGGCCAGTCAGGTGGTGAAGTACGTCGTACCGGAGCGACGGCTGCGGGAGTCCGGGGTGCCGCGGCGGTCGATGTTCGTCGGGGTCGTGCTCGGCATCGTCGGGTTCTTCGTGATCCCGGTGGTCGGGATGTTCGTCGGCTTCCCGCTCGGCGTGTACCTGTCCGAGCGGCAGCGGCTCGGCAGCCACGGGGACGCCTGGGGGTCGACGAAGCATGCGTTGCGGGCGACCGGGTTGTCGATCCTGATCGAGTTCATCGGTACGTCGCTCGCGGCCGCGGTGTGGTTGACCGCCGTACTGTTCGTGGTCTAGTCACGCTCTGCGGTGGCTCGATTGCCAGTGTTTCGCAAGCCTGGCTCCCGACCAGAGCCCGGCAAGCCCGGCACGG
This sequence comes from Kribbella sp. NPDC002412, assembly GCF_053592935.1. Taxonomy (NCBI): domain Bacteria; kingdom Bacillati; phylum Actinomycetota; class Actinomycetes; order Propionibacteriales; family Kribbellaceae; genus Kribbella; species Kribbella sp. NPDC002412. The sequence continues at coordinate 24,913 of NZ_JBSFBL010000065.1, read as the reverse complement.
GAAGCAGCGCCACCCCAACCCCGAATAGCCTGCCCTGGCATAGCCCAGCTGCTGACAACCGGCGCGACAGCGGCCGGGCTGCTGCACTCAGCGCGCAACAGCCCGGCTGCTATCCGAGCGCGCCGGGTGAAGCGTTATGTGATTGCCAGGGTGTTCTTAGGTGGGGCGGAGGTTGGTGGGTCAGGCTGTGGGTGACCTGTAGGTAGTCGGAAGGCGGGGCGATGGCGTCGTACAAGAAGGTTTTCGAGAATCGGTGGCGGGTGGCCGGGACTGCGGCTGCGGTGGTGGCTATGACCGTGGCGGGTGGGGTCGCGTGGGCGTCGAGTGGTGCGGACCCGACTCCGACTCCTTCGCCCTCGGCCTCACCGACCCCGGACAAGCAGGGTGAGCCTGGTAAGGGGCCGCACCGGGGCGGGCAGTTCGGGCTGGGCGGCGCGCTGCATGGGGAGTTCGTGGTGAAGAAGGACGACGGGAGCTACCAGACCGTCGCGACCCAGCGCGGCGAGGTGACCGCGGTCAGCAAGGAGTCGATCACGGTGAAGAGCGAGGACGGCTACAGCCGGACCTACACGCTCACCGAGGACACCTTGGTGAACGCCGCCCGGGACGGCATCGACGACGTGAAGACCGGGAACACGGTCTCCGTCTTCGCCGTGGTCGCGGACGGCAGGGCCACCGCCACCTCGGTCAACGACGGCACCGTCCGCAAGGCGGCCGGCGACCGCTGGGGCTTCCACCGCGGCCCCCGCTGACCGACAAGAGCACTACGCGCTGACCGGCACCGCTCCCCCGGTCGACTCGCACCACCCCCGTCGACTCACAGCTGATTGCCAGGAAGCTTGCAGGGTTCGCACGGGTGGCGGCGGCAGACTGAAGGCATGAGCCCGCATCTGCTGGTGGTCGACGACGAGCCGAACATCGTCGAGTTGCTGTCCGCGAGTCTGCGCTTCGCCGGGTACGAGGTGACCACGGCGACGCACGGCGCCGAGGCGCTGCGCAAGGCCCGCGAGGTGGAGCCCGACCTGGTCGTGCTGGACGTGATGATGCCCGGCCTGGACGGCTTCGAGGTGGTACGACGCCTCCGCGGCGAGGACCGGCACGTGCCGGTGCTGTTCCTCACCGCGCGGGACGCGGTCGAGGACAAGGTGCTCGGCCTGCACACCGGCGGCGACGACTACGTGACCAAGCCGTTCAGCCTGGACGAGCTGGTCGCCCGGGTCCGTGCGCTGCTCCGCCGGTCGGGTCACCGCGAGCAGACCACGACCGAGGCCGCCGTACTGCGCTATGCCGACCTGGAGCTCAACGAGGACAGCTACGAGGTCTTCAAGGCCGGCCAGGCGGTCCAGTTGTCGCTGACCGAGTTCAAGCTGCTGCGCTGCCTGCTGGAGAACGCCGAGCGGGTGATGTCGAAGGGCCAGATCCTGTCCGCGGTCTGGAACTACGACTTCGCCGGGGACGCCGGCGTGGTCGAGTCGTACATGTCGTACCTGCGCCGTAAGGTCGACACCGGCGACCAGAAGCTGCTCCACACCGTCCGCGGGGTCGGCTACGTCCTCCGCACGCCCCGAGGCCCCAACTGATGCAGCAGACCCACCGGCGGTTCACCGACCGGTACCCGCTCCGCGTCACCATCGTCGTCGTCCTGCTGACGCTGGTGGCGGTGGCGCTGGTCGCGTCCGGGGTGCTGGCGACCACGATCATGCGCGGCTACCTGGTGGACCGGGTGGACACTCTGCTGACGAAGACGGCCGCCGCCTTCCAGCAGGACAACGGCGCCACAAACCGTCCACCGCGGCCCGGTCCGGGCCGGAACCGGCCGCTGCCGAGCCTCATCGTCGTACAGTTCAACGACTCCGACGGCGACCCCGACGACTCGCCGTTCCGGGCGCCGCTGGCCGAGACCGATCCGCTGCCGGACCTTCCGAAGCTGAACCTCAACCAGGTCCGCGCCCTCGACGGCAAGGCGTTCAACACCGATGCCGTCTCGGGCGACGCGACCTGGCGGGTCGTGGTGCTGCCGCTGAACAACGGCCAAGGCTCGGTGATGGTGGCGCAGAGCCTCGGCGACATGGACCGGACCATCCAGCGCCTGATCGGAGTCCAGGCGGCCGCCGGACTCATCCTGCTGGTGCTGCTGGCCGGCGTCGGGACCTACGTCGTACGGCGAAGTCTGCGCGGACTCGAGGACGTCGAGCACACCGCCGTCGCGATCGCAGGTGGAGACCTGGGCCGGCGGGTGCCGCAGCGGGATCCACGCACCGAGGTCGGGCGGCTGTCGGTCGCCTTGAACCAGATGCTCGGCCAGATCGAGACCGCGTTCGCGCAGCGGACCGCGTCGGAGTTCGCGGCCCGGCGGTCCGAGGACGCGGCACGCCGTTCGGAGGAAGCGGCGCGACAGTCGGAGGACCGGATGCGGCGGTTCGTGGCCGACGCCTCACACGAGCTCAGGACACCGCTGACGTCGATCCGCGGATTCGCGGAGCTCAGCCGGCAGCGCGGCGACTCGGCTGACCCGGAGATCATGCAGCGGATCGAGGACGAGGCGAAGCGGATGGGCCTGCTAGTCGACGACCTGCTCCTGCTCGCGCGCCTTGATCAGCAACGACCGCTGCGAATGGAACCGGTCGACCTACTGCCAATCGCCGCGGACGCGTTGCACAACGCCCAGGCCATGCAGCCGGACCGGAACATCTCGCTGAAGATCCTGCCGGGCTCCGAGGCCCCGGTGGTCCAGGGAGACGAGGCCCGGCTGCGCCAAGTGCTCGGCAACCTGGTCAGCAACGCACTGCACCACACCCCGCTGGACGCACCGATCACGGTCTCGATCGGCACCCGGGGCGGCGACGCGATCCTCGAGGTCAGCGACACCGGGCCCGGCCTGACCGATGAGCAGAAGGCACGGGTCTTCGAACGGTTCTACCGAGCCGATTCGGCCCGCACCCGCGCGACCGGCGGCTCCGGTCTCGGCCTGTCGATCGTCGCCGCGCTGGTTGCCGCGCACCGCGGCCGAGTCACCGTCACCGACACCTCACCGCACGGCGCGACCTTCACCGTGCACCTGCCGTTGAACGGCTGACGTCGTACTCATGAAGTCATCTGAATGGTCTGTTGCGCGGCCCAGCGGGCGGCGGCGTCGGCGACCGGGATCGTCGGGTCCACCAGCCAGGCGGCCTCGAGCCCGTAGCAGAAGGCGATGATCTCCATCGCCTTGAGCCGCGGCTCGATGTCGGCCCGCATCTCACCGCGCTCCTGGGCGGCGCGCAGAGTCGCCGTCACCCGGTCGATCGTCGTCTGATAGCCCTCCACCAGGCGCGGGTGGAGATCGGTGTCCGGGCTGACGTTCTCCCCGAGGACGACGGTGTTCATCCCGAGCAGGCTGGCCACCTTGTCGTCGTGCTGGCTCGGCCAGCTCGCCATGTGCCGGGCGATGATGTCCACGATCTTGACGCCCGGGTCGGGTCCGTCGCCCCACAGCCACTCCTCGGTGAAGGCCAGGTGCCGGTCCAGGACCGCGTTGAGCAGCGCCTCCTTGCTGCGGAAGTGATACAGCAGGCCGGTCTGCGACACCCCTGCCTCGGCGGCGATGTCCGCGAGGCTCGTGCCGCGGGCCCCGTTCCGCGCGATGAAGCGGACGGCGACATCGACGATCCGCTCCCGGGTCTCGAGGCCCTTGGCCGAGGTCTTGGGCTTCTGAGCAGCGGGCACGGTCGATCTCCTCGCGATGGCTGGGACGGTCGCCGCCAAGCATAGACAACCGACTGAGTACTCGGTAGCTTTTGCAAAACAGACCGAGTACTCAGTCTGAAATAGGGAGGGACAGACCCGATGAACTCAGTGTCACGGTGGGAAGTCGGCGATCCGGACGCGCTGCCGCGGCCGCACGAGCAGGTCCAGGCCTTCCTGGACAGCGTCGGACCGTCGCCCGATCCGTGGAGCGCCGACATCGCGATCGTGCGCGCGGACGCCCGCGAGAAGGTCCTGGCGGTGTCCGGCGAGCCCGCGCCGGTGGCGTCGGTCGAGTCGGTCGACGCGGACGGCGTACCCGGCCGGCTCTATCGGCCCACCGGGGCGGAAGCAGACGTGCTGGTCTGGGCGCACGGCGGCGGCTGGATTCACGGCGACCTCGACACCGCCGACGGCGTTGCCCGCGCGCTGGCGAACCAAGCCGCCTGCGCCGTTCTGTCGGTCGACTACCGGCTCGCGCCCGAACACCCCTTTCCGGCCGGCTTCGACGACCTGTGGACGGCCGTCGGTTGGGCTCGGCGCACGTTCGGCAGCGTGGCCGTCGGCGGCGACAGTTCGGGTGGCAATCTCGCTGCTGCCACAGCGCTCAAGGCGCGTGACGAAGGTGTCGAACTTGCGACCCAGTTGCTCGTCTACCCGGCGCTCGACAGCGTCGAGGACACCGACTACAAGGTCGCCTTCCGGCAGCGGTACGAGCAGTTCGCCGGCCGGACGGGCTTCGGCGCCAACAGCTACCGGCGGCTCCAGTACATCTGGCGGACTTACGTACCCGACCCGGCGGACCGCAAGGCGTCGTACGTGTCCCCGCTCCACGCCGAGTCTGTGGACGGCGTCGCTCCCGCGATCGTTGTCGTCGCCGAACACGACTTCCTCCGCGGCGAGGCCGAGGACTATGTCCGGCGGCTGCGATCGGCCGGCGTGCCGGTCGAGGTGCACGAGTACGCAGGCCAGATTCATGGGTTCTTCGAGATGTTCTCCGCGCTGACCGACGCGCGACGCGCCGTCGCCGCGGCCGGCGACGCCGTTCGCCGCGCCTTCCGCTCCAGCCATCCGATCGAGTCCTCGAAGGAGTTGTCGTGCGATCGCTGACGCAGTACCGCAGAATCGTCCAGGCGGCCACGGTCGCCCTGACTTCCGTCCTGTTCTTCGCCGCCTGCGCCCCCGGTGGGAACACCGAAGCCGGCCCGGGTCCGTCCAAGCCGGTGACCACAGGTGTCGGCAGCGAGCCGGTCACCCTGAAGCTGCTCGTCAACAGTGGCGTCGACGTCGCGTTCTACACCGCACTCGGTGAGCTGTTCCACGCCAGGTACGGCAACGTCACCGTCAAGGTGGAGAACCAGGACTACGCCACCCTGACCACGAACATCGCGCACATCCTTGCCGGGAGCAACGTTCCGGACCTGGTCCGGGTCTCACAGCTGGGCAACCTGACCGGGGATCAACTGCTGACCAACCTCGACCCGTACGCCGCGGCGTACGGATGGGACAAGTGGCCGCAGTCGCAGTTCGCTTCCACCCGTGTCGCTCCGGACGGCAAGCAGCGCGGGACGGGATCGCTCTACGCCGCCGGTGCCGGGTTCGGGCTCACCGGGGTCTATTACAACAAGGCGCTGGCCGAGCGTATCGGTATGACGCAGCCGCCGGCGACCGTCGCCGAGTTCGAGCACCTGCTCGCCAAGGCCAAGGACGCCGGCCTGCAGCCGATCATGATCAACGGCAAGGACGGCGGCAGCGTCTACCCGCTGCAGAACCTGGTGATGTCCGCAGCGGGCGATGCCCAAGCCGTTCAGGACTGGAACTACGCCAAGCCCGGCGCGAGCATCGACAACGAGGCGACGGTCAAGGGCGCGACCGCCCTGCAGCGCTGGGGACAGGCAGGCTACCTGCCGGCCGATGTCAACGACATCGATCAGACCCGGGCACCGGCCGAGTTCCTCAAGGGCAACGGGGTGTTCTTCCCGAGCGGCAACTGGCAGGCGCCGGGACTCGACAAGGCCGGGGCCGGTCAGTTCGGCTTCTTCCTCTTCCCGCCCGGCGAGGCCGATGGCCCGTCGTACGCGATGACAGCTGCCGCCAACCTGGGGATCCCGGCGAAGTCGCCGAACGCCGACGTCGCGGCCGCCTTCCTGGACTTCGTGCAGACCGATGCGAAGGCGCGGCAGAACACGGTGACTCTCGGGGGCCTCGTGCCCGCCGGACCGCCGGATGCGGCCGCTCCGACCGCACCCGAAGGATCGGCGGTAGCCGCCACCGTCGCCGCGTTCCAGGAGTTGCTGAAGAGCAACGGGCTGGTCGGCTTCATGGCCGATGCCACGGCTTCGATCCACGTCAACAGCCTCATCCCGCAGACGCAGTTGCTGCTGGCCGGCAAGACGACGCCCGAGGCGTTCGCGGCCAAGGTGCAGGCCGACTACGAACGCGACCTTGGCCAATGAGCCCGTCGGTGATGGAACAGGCGTCACCGGTGACGAAGGCGCCGAGAGAGCCGGACACCAGGCCACTCGCGGCCCGGCGCTCCAGGCGCCGCTGGAGCGCGCTGCTCTGGGTCGCACCGGCGTTCGCGATGTACGCCGTGTTCGTGCTGTTCCCGATGGCACAGTCCGTGCAGTACTCGTTCTACGACTGGGACGGCATCGGCCCGGCGACGCCGGCCGGACTGGACAACTGGAAGGCGATCTTCACCCGGCCCGAGCTGCTTCAGTCGCTGGTGCACGCGTTCGTCCTGGTCTTCTTCTACACGGTCTTGCCGGTCGGACTCGGGCTGATCGCGGCCTCGCTCATCCGCGAGCTCCGACCGGGCGCGTTCAGCACGACCGCCCGGGTGATGCTGTTCATCCCGCAGGTGCTGCCTCTCGTCGCAGCCGGCATCGCCTGGACCTGGATGTACTCCTCGGACGGCCTGGTGAACCAGGTGATGCGCGCTGTCGGCCTCGACCAGTACACCCGGGCGTGGCTCGGCGACTTCACCTTCGCGCTGCCGGCGGTCGGCGTGATCGGGGTCTGGGTGATGCTCGGCTTCTGCACGGTGCTCCTGCTCGCGGGGATCGGCAAGATCGACCCGGCGCTGTACGAGGCGGCCCGGCTGGACGGCGCGGGCCGGATCAGCGAGTTCTTCGCCGTGACGCTACCGGGGCTGCGGCGGGAGCTCGTCGTGTGTACGACGTTCACGATGATCGCGGCGCTGGCCAGTTTCGACGTCGTCCAGATCGCGACGCAGGGCGGGCCCGGTTACCAGACGATGGTGCCGGGTGTGCAGATCTACCGGCTGACGTTCCTGCAGCAGCATGTCGGCCAGGCCTCGGCGCTCGCGGTGCTGCTGGCCGTCCTCGTGCTCGTGGTCATCTGGCCGATCCAGCGACTCGGGAGGGAGAAATGATCGCCCAACGGGTCACGCGGACCGCGATCCTGCTCGCCTTGATGCTGTTCGCGGTCGTACCGCTGCTGAGCATGTTCACCACAGCACTGGCCGCACCGGGCAGCACGCCCCAAGGACTCAGCTGGCCGAGCGACCCGCACTGGAGCAACTTCGCCGACGCGTGGAGCGCGGCCAACTTCCTCGCGCTGTTCCGCTCGAGCACGCTGATCGTGCTGGGTGTCGTCCCGGCCACAGTCGCCATGGCCACCGCCGCGGGCTACGCCCTCGCCCAGCTGAACGTGCCCTTCGGCAAGGCGATCTACGGCCTCCTGCTCGTCGGTCTCACCTTGCCGTTCGAGGCGCTGATCACCCCGTTGTACTACGACCTCCGGAGCATGGGACTGCTCGGGACGCGGCTGGCGATCGTGCTGCCGCTGATCGGGCTGCTCATGCCCTTCGGCGTCTTCTGGATGCGCGCACACTTCCTCGGCGCCGAACCGGCCCTCACCGAGGCGGCGAAGGTCGACGGCGCCGGCACCTGGCAGACGTTCCGCCGGATCCACCTGCCACTCGCCACGTCCGCATGGTCCGCGCTGGCTGTGCTCTTCTTCCTCGCCAGCTGGAACCAGTACCTGCTGCCGCTCGTCCTCGTCGACGATCCGACGAAACGCACCGTGGCCGGCGGACTCGGCGCCTTCCAAGGACAGTACGGCACCGACATCGTCCTGCTGTGCGCAGGATCCCTGCTGATCATCCTGCCCTCGTTGGTGATCTTCCTGATCTTCCAGCGCAACTTCGTCAAGGCGCTCATGCAAGGAGCCGTGAAGTGAACGACACCCAGCCCGCCCGCCGCAGCATCCTGGTCGCACCGGCGACCTCGAAGCTCGAGGAGACCGAGGTCCGCGCACCCCGGCGAGGCGAACTTCTGATCCAGGTGATCGCGAACGGCCTGTGTGCGAGTGAACTGCCGGCATGGTCGCGCGGACCGGTCGAGGGCGCGCCGAGAACGCTCGGTCACGAGCCGGTCGGCCGGGTTGTCGACGTCGGTGCCGGTGTGCACGCCATCGCGGTCGGCGACGTCGTCACCGGCCGCTGGACCGAGTCGTTCACCGAGCTGATCGTCGTACCGGCGGAGTACGCCGTCGTCGTACCGCCGGGGCTGAGTCATGAGGCTGGGATCGGCGAGCCGCTCGGATGTGTCGTCGAGGCGTTGCGGCGTGCACGACTCGACACCGGCGACCACGTGGCCGTCATCGGGGCCGGCTTCATGGGCTTGTGCCTGATCCAGTTGCTCGCCACCAGTCCGATCGGTGAGCTCGTTGCGATCGACGTACGGGAGGATGCCCGGCGGGCCGCGCTCGCGCAGGGTGCGTCCACCACGTGCGGCCCCGATGACACGGAGCAGATGTCCGAGGCGTTCGACGTGGTCTTCGAGGTGACGGGCAGTCAAGGCGGACTCGACCTGGCCACGGGACTCACGCGATCCCGCGGGACCCTCGACATCGTCGGCTACCACCAGAGCTCCCGCACGGTCGACATGCAGGCCTGGAACTGGAAGGCGCTCGACGTCGTGAACGGGCACGTCAGGGACCAGCGACAGCTCACCGACAGCATCCGGCGCGGCCTCGACATCGCCGCGGGCGGCCGCATCGACTACGGGTCGCTGTTCACCCACCGCTACTCACTGAGCGACCTCGACCAGGCGTACGCCGATCTGCTCGCCAAGCCCGACGGATTCGTCAAGGCGCTCGTCACGATGGACTGATGCCCTACTGCGCACGCAACCTAGACCACCGGGAAGAAGCGGTTGGCGGACTCGCCGTGCTCGAGGACCTCGGCGGCCGGGCCGAGACCCTCGGCGGTGGCTGGCAACGGATGTGGGACGAGGGCGTCGGCGACAAGATCACGTCCCGGCAGACCTGGCTCGAGTCCGAGGCCGACGCCATCACCACACCTCACCCCACCAGAGTTCTTGCCGACAGCAACCGTCAGTGCATGGCGACGAGGGTGTCGGTCGTGGTGTCCGCGGGCTTCTTCTTGTCGCGGATCAGGGCGAAAGCGATGACCGAGGCGCCGAGGACGGCGAACGCGCTGGCGACGAAGGTGCCGGACATCGCGTCGGCGAAGGTGGTCCTGGCGAGCTCGGCGAGCGCGTTGTCACCGGTGCTCGCGGCCACGGCCAGCGCCTCGCCGATCGAGCCGCGAGCGGCTTCCGGCGTACCCTCGGGCATCCGGCCGGTGAAGTTGCTCGCCAGCGCCGACCCGAGGATTGCGATGCCGAGTGCAGCTCCGGCCTGCTGGACGGTGTCGTTCAGCGCCGAGCCGACACCTGCGTGCTCGTGCGGCACCGAGCCCATCAGCGCGGCGGTCGCCGCCGGCTGAGCGAGCCCGGCGCCGATGCCGAAGACCGCCAGCGCGATCGTCACCATGCCGAAGCCGTCGTCCGCGGACAGCGTCGACATCACCCAGAACCCACCGGCGAGCCCGATCAGGCCGACCACGGTCATCGGACGGTTGCCGATCTTCTGGCCGAGCGTGGCCCCGACGCCGTTGACGAAGATCACCGCGATCGCCATCGGCGCCAGCGCCAGGCCGGCCTTGGTCGGCGAGTAGCCCAGCACGAACTGCAGGTACTGCGTCAGCGCCAGGATCAAACCACCGTTCGCGATCTGCACCAGCACGAGCGACAGGCTGCCGCCGCTGAAGTTGCGGTCCCGGAACAGCTCCAGCGGGACCATCGGCACCGCCGTCCGCAGCTCCCAGATCACGAAGGTGGTCAGACCGGCGACGGCGACCACCAGCATCGGCCAGTGGATCCCGTGCTCGGGCAGCTCGATGATCACCCACACCAGCGAGACCAGGCCGACCATCGACAGCAGCGCGCCGAGCGGGTCCGGCTTGCGCGACGGGCCCTTCGACTCCGGCATCAGCACGACCGCGGCGACGATGGCGAGCACGACGACCGGCACGTTGATCAGGAACACCGAACCCCACCAGAACCTGGCGATCAACGCGCCGCCGAGGATCGGGCCGCCGATCAGGCCGACCATCAGCACAGAGCTCCAGATCGCCATCGCCTTGCGGCGTTCCTCGTCGTCGAAGACGGTGATCACCACCGAGAGCGTGCTCGGCATCACGATCGCCCCGCCGATGCCCATCAGCACCCGGCCGGCGATCAGCATCTCCGGGCTACCGGCGTACGTCGCGACCAGTGAGGCGACCCCGAACACGGCCAGGCCGACAATCATCACCTTCTTGCGGCCATACCGGTCGGACAGGCTGCCCGCGGTGAGCAGCAGGCCGGCGAAGACCAGGATGTAGCTGGCCACGATCCACTGGATCTCCTGAGCGGTGGCGCCCAGATCCTCCGTGAGCACCGGGATGGCCACGTTCAGCACACCGTTGTCCAGCACCAGGACCAGTGTGCTCAGGCAGAGCACGATCAGAATCAGCCACCGACGCGGATGACGCTCGGTCATCGCGCACCTCCTCGGAACTCGTAATTGAACGGTGTGCAGCTTGCCTGAACAGTGTGCAATGCAGATTGAACACCGGTCAAGTCCTGCACGGCGTTCAGGAAATGCGCTAGGGTGGACGCCGACGAGGAGGTGGCGGATGCCGACCGAGGAGTACACGTCCGTCTGGACCCGGCCCAAGCGCGGCCGCCGGCGCGAGAACCCCGCGCTGAGCCAGGAGCAGATCGTCGCCGAGGCGATCAAGCTGCTCGACAAGGACGGCCTGGAAGCCCTCACCATGCGCAAGCTCGGCGCAGCCCTCGGCGCGGTGGCCACCGCCGTCTACTGGCACGTCGCGAACAAGGACGAGCTCCTCGAGCTCGTCGTCGACGAGGTGTACGGCGAGATCGTGGTCCCCGAGGTCACCGACCAGGCTCAGTGGCGCGACGCCGCGGAGGCCTCGGCGCGCAGTGTCCGCGAAGTGATCGTGCGGCACCCGTGGATGGCAGCCACCCTCGCCGACGTCGGCATGAACTACCTCGGCCCGAACCTGATGCGGATCTCGGACGAGATGCTCGGCACCTACCTCGCGGCCGGCTTCGAGCTGGTCGAAGCCGACCGCGCGTCGCAGACCGTGCTCGGCTACGTCATCGGCATCGCCTCGATCGAGGCGGCGACACTCGACAAGCTGAAGCGCAGCGGCAAGGACATGCAGGCCTGGCGCGACGAGATCTGGCCGGCCGCGGTCCGGGCCGCCGCGCCGTACAGCCGGATGCGCGCGCTGTACTCGGCGTACGGCGACGTCGACCTGGTCGAAGGCGGCGAGGAGGCGTTCAGCTACGGCCTCGACCGCATCCTCGACGGCCTCGAAGCCAGACTTGGGGCCTGAGGCAACAAACCGTCAGCGCTGCAGGACGGTCCGCTCCACAACTGTCCACGTGGTCGTCGTCAGCAGGTACAACCCGGCCGCCAGTGGGACGAAGGCCGCCGTGGCCAACGTCCCGAACGGCAGGATCTGCGCAAGCCGCCGGGTCAGCGGCGTCGCCGTCTCGTCAAGCTGACGCAATTGCAGGCGCGCCGAGAAGAACGCGACGACCGCGAGCAGCACGGCGAGCGCCAGGAACGCCGGCGTGCCGGTGGCAACCGGCCAGTGCAGGCCGAGGGGTGCACCGAGCAGCGAGCCGCTGATCAGGTGGTTCGACTCCCCCGCGACCATCGCGCGCGAGAACAGCGTGTACATCAACCAGAAGAACGGCAGCTGCGCCAGCATCGGCAGGAAGCCCGCGAACAACGTCGTCCCGGACTCGGCCTGCAGCTTGGCGACCTCCCGCTGCAGACGCTCCGGGTTGTCCTTGTGGCGATCAGTGATCGCTTTCAGTTGCGGCATGAGCGCAGCCCGTGCACGCATTCCCCGGTGCGCCCGCACGCTGAGCGGCAGGAGAAGCAGGCGTACGGCGAGGGTGCACAAGACGATCGCGACCACGGCGGCGTAGGCGCCGGCCAGCGGTTCGATGGCGGTGACGAGGGACGAGATCAGGTGATAGGCGCCGGCGACCGGCGCCTCCAGGAAGGAAGGCACAGCAAGACTCCACGAGATGAGTAGGAACAGGTAGCGGAAGTGCTCGCTACCGTCCTGGTGCTCGTGGGCGTGGACGTCCGGCCGCGTCCGGGTCGCGGAGCCGCAGGAACGCGGTCTCCTCCGCGCGGTGCCGGACCGACACCGCGATCGCCCGCAGCGGCGAGGTCGCCGGCGCGGACGCGTGGGCGACCAGCAGCAGGGTGAACAGCAAGGCCGCCGCCGTGAGCACGGCGGCGGCCAGGGAAGCCGTGTCGAAGACAGGGATCGCCAGCGCAAGCACGCCGGCGATCACCTGAGTCATCGATCAGTCCAGGTAGTCCCGCAGCACCTGCGAACGGGACGGGTGGCGCAGCTTCGACATCGTCTTGGACTCGATCTGGCGGATCCGCTCACGGGTCACGCCGTACACCTTGCCGATCTCGTCCAGCGTCTTCGGCTGGCCGTCGGTCAGGCCGAAGCGCATCGAGACCACGCCGGCCTCGCGCTCGGACAGCGTGTCCAGGACGGCGTGCAGCTGCTCCTGCAGGAGCGTGAACGAGACCGCCTCGGCCGGCACGATCGCCTCGGAGTCCTCGATCAGGTCGCCGAACTCGGAGTCGCCGTCCTCACCGAGCGGGGTGTGCAGCGAGATCGGCTCACGGCCGTACTTCTGCACCTCGATGACCTTCTCCGGGGTCATGTCGAGCTCCTTGGCGAGCTCTTCCGGAGTGGGTTCGCGACCGAGGTCCTGCAGCATCTGCCGCTGGACGCGGGCCAGCTTGTTGATGACCTCGACCATGTGCACCGGGATCCGGATGGTCCGGGCCTGGTCGGCCATCGCGCGGGTGATCGCCTGCCGGATCCACCAGGTGGCGTACGTCGAGAACTTGTAGCCCTTGGTGTAGTCGAACTTCTCGACCGCGCGGATCAGGCCCAGGTTGCCCTCCTGGATCAGGTCCAGGAAGAGCATGCCGCGGCCGGTGTAGCGCTTGGCCAACGACACCACCAGGCGCAGGTTGGCCTCGAGCAGGTGGTTCTTGGCCCGCCGGCCGTCCTCGGAGATCCAGTCGTACTCGTCGCGGACCTTGTCCTTCAGCTTGGCGGCCTCGTCACTCAGCTGCTCCTCGGCGAACAGGCCGGCCTCGATCCGCTTGGCGAGCTCGACCTCCTGCTCCGCGTTCAGCAGCGGGACCTTGCCGATCTGCTTCAGGTAGTCCTTGACCGGGTCCGCGGTGGCCCCGGCGACCATCACCTGCTGCTCGGGCTCGTCGGTCTCGTCGGCCTCGGAGACGACGAAGCCCTCGTCCTCGGTCAGCTCCTTCTCCAGCCCCTGCACAGCATCGGGCTTGAAGTCGGCCTCGTCCACGTCGTCGAGCGAGCGCGGCTTGCCGGTCTTGGGATCGATCGACAACCCAGCCTCAGTGACTTTGCCGGGGACGGCTTTCTTCGCCGGCGACTTCTTGGCGGCGGCGGCCTTCTTCGCGGGGATACCGTCCTCCTTGGTGCCGGCGGGCTTGGCCGCGGCCTTCTTCACTGCCGCCTTCTTGGCAGCAGGGTCGGTCACTCGGGCGCTGGTCCTCGGAGCCGTGCTGCGGGCGGTGGCGGCCACTGCCCGGGCTGACTCGGCGGGAAGATTCTCGGACGAGCTGGACGACACGAATTACCTCTCGTCTGACGCAGGGTTTGTAGTACGGCGGTACGGCGGTGGTGCAAGTGCTTGGGGGTACGGCTGTGTGCGGCTGCTCGCTGGTCAGGCGGCGGCAACACTACATTGTAATCCGCGAGCCAAGGCCAAGCGCGCCGCGACCCCCCGAACGACATGCTCAGGCCCCGACCGGTCGGGCGTTCCCGCTCGGTCGGGGCCTGAACACTTCAACGTTCAAATGTCGCCTGCTCAGCCGCCTAGCCGTTGCGGGTCCGCCGCAGCGGACGCGCCACCACCCGCTGCTGAACCAGCTGCTGCTCCTGCTTGAACTGCCTCACCTTGACCAGCGACGCCACGTCGATCACGTCCGCGACGGACTTGTACGCGCCGTCCTCGCCGTACGGCTCGGATGCCTCGCGCCAGCCCCGCGGCCGGACCTTCAACTGCTTGCCGAGCAGCGCGACGAAGATCTTCGCCTTCTGCGCGCCGAACCCCGGCAGGGCCGACAGCCTGGCCAGCAGGTCGTCCCCGGACTTCACATCGGACCACAGGGCCGAGGCGTTACCGCCGTACTCCTCGTCGAGGTGCTTGGCCAGGGTCTGGATCCGGGCCGCCATCGCGGTCGGGAACCGGTGCACGGCAGGCGGGCCGGCCACCACTTCGACGAACGCGTCCGGGTCGTAGTGCGCGACCGTGGACGGGTCGAACGGTCCGGCCATCCGCTTCGCGATCGCGACCGGGCCCGCGAACGCGCGCTCCATCGGAATCTGCTGGTCGAGCAGCATGCCCACCAGGAGTGCGAACGGATCTCTGCTCAGCATCTCGTCGGCGTCGGGCTGCTGTGCGAGGCACAGCTTCTTGCTGCGTGTCGAAGTCACCTCAGTCCTCCCCTTCGTCGGCCTTCACGGCCAGCACCGGACACGGAGCGTCGAGCAGCACCCGTTGGGCGTTGCTGCCGAGGATGAGCTTGCCGACCGGGGACCGGCGGCGCAGGCCGATCACGATGAACTCGGCGTGCACCTGCTCGGCGACGGCCACCAGGTCCTCCGCCGGATCGAGTCCACGCACCAGTTGCCGCACCTCGTAGGGCACGCCGGTCGAGTCGAGCTGCTCCCGCACCTCCGTCAATGCGGCGTCACTCGCCGCGGCCTCGTCGCTGTCGAAGCTACGACCGCCCCGGTGTGAGTTCACCACCACGAGCTTGGCGTCACGAAGCGTTGCCTCTTCCGCCGCTCGCCGAAGGGCTGCACGGCCCTCGGCCTTCGGCACGTAACCCACGACGATGGTCGTCATCGCCCTGCCTCACCTCCGGGTGTCGTGTCGACCCGTTCCGAACGATACTGCTCCCGACCGTGGTCGGCATCCGCTGCATTTGCACCTGTTGTGTCGCGACGGTGACGGACGGCTGATCGTCGTGCGGGTAGTACTCCACCACCGCCCCGGCCACCGTTGTGGCAGCCACGCCGGTGCCCGAGTACTACCCGCGACGGAACTCTCTAACCTTCCGGTGGCCACACCTTTGCAGGGCTGTCACCCAACGCGCCACCCCTGTAGTCCGGGTCGTTATCGAACTCCCCACCCAGTTGCCTTGGGCACCCGACGCAGCGTGACCATCGCTGTCCTTCGTTGTCGCCGTGAACTAACCGGTTCAGTGCAGACTTCTCCCCCGCCCCACCACCCCGGTCAGTCGACCGGCCACGTGTGCACGGGAGCGTTCTCGTGCATGTGGTCGGAGTACCGGCGGAGCATGCCGCGCAGCGCGTCCCGGCGACCGTGCGGTCCTCTTGTATACAGTCGATGAAACTCGTCGGCCTGCCAGGCGGCGCCGTTGCGGTTGGTCAGGCAGCGCTGCTCGATGATGCCGAGCAGCCGATCGCGTACGGCGGCGTCCACACCCCACGCGTCCAGGCCGCGAGAGGCCAACGGCAGCAGGCGTCGGAGCACGAGCTCGGTCGCGCGCGCCGTGCCGACACCCGGCCAGAACACCTCGGCGTCGATGCCGTGCCGGGCCGCCTCGTGGAAGTTCTCCTCGGCCGCGCTGAACGACATCTGCGACCAGATCGGCCGCTCGTCGTCGGCCAGCGCGCGGACCAGGCCGAAGTAGAAGGCGCCGTTGGCCATCGTGTCGACGACCGTCGGTCCGGCCGGCAGCACCCGGTTCTCCACCCGCAGGTGCGGCTTCTCCCGGACAACGTCGTACACCGGGCGGTTCCAGCGGTAGATCGTCCCGTTGTGCAGCCGCAACTCCGAAAGAGCTGGGGTGTCGCCGCGGTCGAGCACCGCGATCGGGTCCTCGTCCGACGTCACCGGCAGCAACGCCGGGAAGTAGCGCGAGTTCTCCTCGAACAGGTCGAAGATCGAGGTGATCCAGCGTTCACCGAACCACACCCGCGGCCGCACGCCCTGGGTCTTCAGCTCGTGCGTGCGGGTGTCGGCGGCCTGCTCGAACAACGCGATCCGGGTCTCGCGCATCAGCTCCTTGCCGAACAGGAACGGCGAGTTCGCGCCGACCGCGAGCTGGACGCCGGAGATCGCCTGGGCCGCGTTCCAGTACCGCGGGAAGGCTTCCGGCGTGACCTGGAGGTGGAACTGCGTCGAGGTGCAGGCCGCCTCCGGCACGATCGTGTCGGCGGTGACCGCCAGCCGCTCGACGCCGTCGATCGAGATCTGCACGTCCTCACCGCGGGCAGCGAAGATCTGGTCGTTCAGCAACGCGTAGCGCGGGTTGGTGCTGAGTGCCTCGCGGTGGATGTGCTCGGTGAGCAGGGTCGGCAGGATGCCCACGATCACCATCGACGAGCCGGTCCGCGCCGCCTTCTCCTCGGCCGCGTTCAGGCTGTCGCGGATGTTCGCCTCCATCGTGTCCAGACCGATGCCGTCGATCTGCCCGGGCGGCACGTTGATCTCGATGTTGAACTGGCCGAGCTCGGTCTGGAACGCGTCGTCCTCGATCGCGCTCAGCACCTCGGAGTTCTTGAACGCCGGGTCGAAGTTCTCGTCGACCAGGTTCAGCTCGATCTCGATGCCCGTCATCGGCCGTTCCGGGGCGAACCGGGCCTCGCGCAACATCCGTGCGAACGCGTCCAGATTGCGATGGACCTGGCCGCGGAACGCGGTCCGGTCCGCCCGGGTGAACTCGACCCGGTCGACTTCCTCACCCATCTGCGCCTCCCAGTCGGAGTGTGCGGGGTACGACGTAGCATCAGTCTGCCTGACCGGTACCCGGTTTTGTCGGCGCAACCGGCGAGACTGGTGCCGTGCGTGGTGAACCCTCGGTGCTGCATGTCGACCTGGACGCGTTCTTCGCGGCGGTCGAGCAGCGCGACAAGCCGTCCCTGCGAGGCAAGCCGGTGGTGGTCGGCGGCATCGGTGTCCGCGGCGTCGTCTCGACCGCGTCGTACGAGGCGCGCAAGTACGGCGTCCGGTCCGCGATGTCGACCGCGGAGGCGCGATCCCGGTGTCCGCACGCGGCGTACCTCGGGCCCCGCTTCGAGGTGTACCGGCGGACCAGCCAGGCGGTGATGGCCGAGATGCGGGCGCTGTCGCCGCTGGTCGAGCCGCTGTCGCTGGACGAGGCGTTCGTCGACCTGTCCGCCGCCGGGCTGACCGGGCTCACGGTGGACGACGTGCACGCGATCGCGCAGGACCTGAAGGACGCGATCCGCAAGGCCAGTGGCGGCCTGACCGCATCGGTCGGCGCCGGGACGTCGAAGCTGATCGCGAAGATCGCCAGCGACCTCGACAAGCCCGACGGCGTGGTCGTCGTACCACCGGGGACAGAGGCGGAGTTCCTGTCGCCGATGCAGGTGACGGTGATCCCCGGAGTCGGTCCGGCGACCGCGCAACGGTTGTCCATGGCCGGCGTGCGGACCGTCGCGGACCTGCAGCAGCTGGACGAGGACGAGCTGATCCGGCAGGTCGGGTCGGCGCACGGCTCGAGCCTGCACCGGCTGGCGATCGCCGCCGACGACCGCCCGGTGGTCAGTGACCGCGAGACCAAGTCGGTCAGTGTCGAGGACACCTTCGAGACCGACATCGTCGACCGCTCACTGCTGACCGCGATCGCGGACCGGATGGCCCACCGGGTCGCCGAGCGGCTGCAGAAGGCGCAGCTCTCCGGCCGGACCGTGACGGTGAAGACGCGCATGCACGACTTCACGACTCACACCCGGTCGTCCACGCTGGCCGGGCCGACCGACGACGCGCGGGTGGTGGCCCGGGTCGCGCGCCGGCTGCTCGACGAGAGCGACATCTCCGGCGGTATCCGATTGCTCGGTGTAGGCGTCTCGTCACTCGCCGACTGGATCCAGGACGACCTCTTCACCGACAGCGAGGACGACGGCAAGCAGCCCGAGGTGGTCGAGCTTCCCGAGCGGGCACGCGACCTCAGCGGCTACTACCCCGGCCAGGA
Organism: Kribbella sp. NPDC002412; assembly: GCF_053592935.1. Lineage (NCBI taxonomy): Bacteria > Bacillati > Actinomycetota > Actinomycetes > Propionibacteriales > Kribbellaceae > Kribbella > Kribbella sp. NPDC002412. The sequence continues at coordinate 6,745 of NZ_JBSFBL010000065.1, read as the reverse complement.
CGTGTTCCACCCGGACTACGGCCGCGGGTGGGTCTGGGGCTCCGGCCGCGGACGGGTGACGGTACGGTTCGAGACCGCGGACACGCCGCCGGGGCCGGTGCGGACCTTCGCCGTCGACGATTCCGCACTCACGAAAGTGGTGACCGGCGGAACGGAAGAGGACGACGAACCCGAAGATGACCACAATAGGCCGAATGAATGAGGAACGGCGGGGGGTCTACCCGTTCTGCGCACCTTGTACCGCGTCGTCGACCGCCTGGCGCGTGCCCGACGGCGCCGGCCTGACCGGAGTCGGGACGCGCTTCGTCGGCCACCGCGACGTCTGTGAGAACTGCGGCTCGTCGGTCCGCACGCTCTACTCCACGGTCCTGTGGATCCCGGTGGCGAAGAAGGGCCGGTTCCGGATCATCCCGACCGGTGGCCGTGACTTCATCGGCCGCAAGGTCGTCGACCAGCCGGTGCACACCGCCGTACGGCGCTCACCGAGCACGGAGCACCCGGAGCTCGACGGCGACCCGTCGTACCGGCAGGCCGAGGCGTACTGGGCGGACAGCGAGCCCGGTCAGGCGTTGCCGTTCTACCAGTCGGCGCTGGTGGAGCGGGAGAGGGCGTTGCCCGCTGACGATCCAGCAACGCTACGGGTCCGGCTGCGGGTCGCCCAGGGGCTGCTCGCGACCGCGAACTACGGCCAGGCGATCGCGTGGTTCGAGTTGGTCACACCTCAACTGGTGGAGGTGTTCGGGCCGAACCACGAGCTGACTCGGACCGCGACCGAAGCGGTCACCGGTGCGCGGTTGATGGTCGGCGGCCCACGGTCGGAGGCGAAGCTGCTCGCGAACATCGTCGCCGTCGACGAGCAGGACCTCGACCCGCATGATCCACAACTGTTGCGTGATCGCGCTGCACTGGGCCGGGCGTTGCTGGCCGGTGGTGAGATCGCGTCAGCGATCGAGGCGTTGGCCAAGACCGTCGGCGATGCCGACCGCGCCTTCGGTCCCTCGCACCCGGACACTGCGGTCTATCGCACGGCGCTGGTGGAGGCGTGCGAGGTAGCCAAGGCCTGGGGCAGGAAGCGGGACGTGCAGGCGGCCGAGGCTGCCCGCCCGTTGCTCAACCGCGTAGACGCACCGACAAGCAGGTGACACAGCCTTCGAGCTTCTCGAACTCGCTGATGTCGACGACGACAGGCGTGTAACCGAGCGACTCGAACAGCTCGGCCGACTTGGGCGCCGAAGCCGCCATCAGCAACCGGTCCTCCCCCAGCAGTACGACGTGCGACCCGGACTCCTCGGGGACGGGCTTGAAGGTGTCGAACGCCTGCGGATCGTCGACCAGCGGCTCGTACCCGATGACCGTGCCGTCAGGGAGCGCGGTCACCGCTGACTTGAGGTGCAGCACCTTGCGCACCGGCACGGCTCGCACCGTCGCACCGAGCGGCGCGAAGGCGTCGGCCAGTTGGCGGATGCCTTCCTCGTTCGTCCGCCCGCCGAGTCCGACGTAGATGGTGGAGCCGATCTTGAGGACGTCGCCGCCGTCGAGAGTGCCCGGCTCGCTGATGTGCGTGATCCGGTAGCCCTGCGCGGCCACGGTCTGTTCGGCGGCTGCGGCTTCCGGCCGGCGCTCGTCCGCGCCTGACCGGGCGATCACGGCGAGGTCGCCGTACACGACCATCGTGTCCTCGACGAAGACACCGTCCGGGCACTCGTCGATCGCCGGCACCTCGACCGGCGTCCACCCGGTCGCTCGGAGCGCGTCGACGTACTGCTGCCACTGGCGTACGGCGAGGTCCGCGTCGACCGGGGTGCGTTCGATGTGCGTGATGAGACCGTCGGGGAGGCGTGGGCTGGGGGGTCGGACCAGGGCTGTCGGCATACCCGCAGGTTAACCGGGGCACCGGCGCGGCAGACGTTCGAGACAACGGAGGACGACGAATGCCGAAGATCCTGCCGGCGACGGGTGGCGACGTGGTGGAGATCATCCTCGCGGACCACAGGTGGTTCGAAGAGGCGCTGCGTGAGCTGCGTGACGTGCAGAGCGACCGACCCGCCGTACTGGCCGACCTGGCCACGGTGCTGATCGCGCACGCCGAGGCCGAGGAGTCGAAGGTGTACCCCAGCCTGCGGCGGAAGGACGCGATCGACGCCGAGGAGGTCGAGCACTCCGAGCGCGAGCACGACGAAGGCAACGAGGCCCTGCTCGAGCTGATGGAGGTCGAGGACACCGGCAGCGACGAGTTCAGCGAGAAGCTGCACGAGCTGTCCGAGGCGCTCTCCCACCACCTCGACGAAGAAGAGCGCGACGTCCTCAACCCGGCCCGGACCGACGTGTCCGAAGAGGTCCGCCGCCAGCTCGGTGACGCGTTCGCCGAGGAGCGGGCACGGCTGATCGACTCCGGCTGCGGTGACATCGCCAACGTGCGCAAGATCGTCGAGGCGGCCTGACCTCAGCGCCCGGTCGGCCGCCGCATAGGGTTGCGGCGTGGCGGGCCTGCTGGAGCATCGTGGATACGTCCGGTTCTGGCTTGCCGATGCCATCTCGATGGTCGGTTCGTCCGTCAGCGGACTCGCGCTGCAAGTCGTTGCCGTCGTCACCCTGCAGGCGTCCGGCACCGAGGTCGGGATCCTCAACGCGGCACGCTGGCTGCCGTACCTCCTGTTCGGCCTGATCGCCGGGGTGATCGTCGATCGCTACCGTCGCAAGCCTCTGCTCGTAGGGACCGACCTCGCGCGGGCGCTCGTCCTGGGCATCATCCCGCTCGCAGCGATGCTGGACGTTCTCAGCCTTCCGCTGCTGATCGCCGTCGTCCTCGTCTTCGGCACGCTGTCCCTCGCGTACGACGCCGCGCACCAGTCGTTCCCGCCGTCGCTCGTGCCCACCGAGCTGCTCACCTCGGCGTGGGCGCGCCTCGAACAGACAAGCGCCGTGGCGCAGACCGGCGGACCGGTGTTCGCCGGCGCCCTGATCAAGCTGATCGGCGCGCCGGCCGCGATCCTGGTCGACGCGGTGTCGTACCTGCTCTCCGGCATCGTGCTCGCCACCGTCCGCCCACGCACGCCGGAAGTTGCCGAAAGCACCGGTCGCCCGCGGCACCTGGGCCGGGAGATCCGCGAAGGGCTCAACTGGGTCTACCGCAACAGCACCCTCGGGCCGATCACGATGACCTCGCACGTGTGGTTCGTGTTCCAGGGCCTGCTCACCACGGTCTTCGTGCTGTTCGTGCTCAACACGCTGGGGTTGAGCGCGTTCTGGCTCGGCGTGACCTACGCGTGCGCCGGCGTCGGCTCGGTGATCGGCGCGACCGCGTCCGGTTGGGTCGGCCGGCGGTTCGGGGTCGGACCGGCGATCATCGCCTGCCGCTGGCTCAGCCCGGTCGCCTACCTGACCGCGCCACTCGCCGGTGACGACTCGCTCGGCCTCGTCCTGCTCTGCGCCGGCCAGTTCGTCCTGGGCGTCTCACTCGGCATCGACAGCCCGATCGAGATGGGTTACCGCCAGTCGATCACGCCGTCCGGCCTGCTCGGCCGGATGAACGCCACGACGCGTTCCTTCAACCGCGCCGCCCTCGTCATCGGCGCGCCCGCCGGCGGCCTCCTGGCCGACCGGTTCGGCACCCGTACGGCGCTCTGGATCGGGGTCGGCGGAATGGTCGTGCAAGCTGTTCTCCTGCATCGCTCGGCGTTCCGGCACGCCCGCCTCACAACGGAACCGTCAGGCCCTCCTCGGCCGCGATCACCTCGCCGCTGAACTCCCGTCGCGCTTCGGCGACCGACGCCGACCGGTCGGAACCCGGCCAGAAGTGAGTCAGCAGCAGCCGCTCAGCGCCTTCGGCACCGCGAGCGGCCTCCGTGGCGGTCATCACGTAGCGGGGTGTGGTCTGTGGCGACGGACCCTGCAGGGTCGCGTCGGAGATGAACAGGTCGGTGCCCTGAGCAAGCTTTGACAGGTCCGGCGAGGGTCCGCTGTCGCCGGTGTAGGCGACGGACACGCCCGGTGCAGTCAGCCGGACGCCCAGGTTGGTGACGTAGTGCGGCAGCGGCACGGTCTCCACGGTGAACGGGCCGACCTGGGTGGTGGTCGCGAGGTCGTGGACGTCGAAGACCGTGGCCGGATCCGGGTTGGGCTCGAGGGCGCGCAGTACGTCGAGAACCCCCGGCGGGCAGTGGAGTGGGATCGGAGCCGCGTTGCGTGCTTCGTAGTACCGGACTCGGGCGAGGGCGCTCACGTCGACGCAGTGGTCGGGGTGTTGATGGGTGACGATGATCGCGTCGACGCCGCCGGTCGGGCGGTGGCGGAGCAACTGTGGCAGGGCGGCGTACCCGAGGTCGAGAACGACTGTGAAGCCGTCGTACTCGAGCAGGAAGCCGGCGCACGCCCGGCCTGCTTCGGGCCAGGCGCCGCACGAGCCCAGGACGGTGAGTGACCTCACCGGGCCGCGAACGGCTGGTCGCTCGGGACGATGTCCTTGCCCAGCGGCAGCAGCGAGATCGGGATCAGCTTGAAGTTCGCCAGGCCGAGCGGGATGCCGATGATCGTGACGCACAGCGCGATCCCGGTGGCCAGGTGGCCGAGCGCCAGCCACCAGCCGGCGAAGATCACCCAGATGATGTTCCCGACGACCGCGCCGGCTCCGGCGGACGGCTTGTCGACCACGGTCCGGCCGAACGGCCAGAGCGTGAACCCGGCGATCCGGAACGCCGCGATGCCGAACGGGATCGTCACGATCAGCACGCAGCAGATGATGCCGGCGACCGCGTACCCGATCGCCAGCCAGAACCCGGCCAGCACCAGCCAGATCAGGTTGAGAAGCGTCCTCATGCCCTCCAGCCTGCCACCCGACGGGTGTGCCGCAGTACCAGCCGCGCCACAAGTCCGGGATCGTTCCGGGGCAACCAGTGGTCTCCCCTGACCACCTGGACACTTCCAGCCGCCGGAACGCGGACGCCGTCGGGGCTAGTAGTCGTCGCGGCTGAGGGTGGCGAAGGTCATGCCTGCCTTGACGAGGCGTTCGCGGAGGGCTGGGCCCATGGCGGCGGCCGTGGTGGTCTGGCCCGCTGTCTCGGGCAGCTCGTCGAGGGCCAGGCAGAGGGCGCTCTCGCCGAGCATCCTGGCCGTCTCGCCGTACCCGGGATCGCCGCCGGCGACCTCGGTGATCACCTGCTTCCCGCCGCCGCGGCCGATGAAGCGGGCGTTGAACCACGACTTCGCGCGGCGTTCGGGACTCGGGCCGTCGCCGGCCTTCAGACGGTTCAGGAGCGCGTTGCGAGCCGGCGGGACCTGCGCGGCGGCGACCAGGAGCGCGACGCCACCGATGCCTCCGGCAACCATCGGCAAGCGTTTGACCGCGGCGAAGTGCGAGTACCGGAAGTCGGGGCCGTAGCGGTCCAGCAGGCGGGCGGAGTAGCCGACGATCTGCGGGTCGATGGTCGGCAGCGGCACGGCCCAGAAGCCCTGCTCGCGGTGGATCCTGCCCGGAACGGCCTTCGCCGACCGGCCCTCCGGACGCGGCTCGGCGCGCCGCCGGGCACGATGCGCCTCGAGGTGCTGCTTCGGCCGGGAGAACGCGGTGATCGCGGTCTGGAAGGTGCCGCCGGACGGCCGCCCGCCGGCACGGATCAGGCCGTTGACCTGGATCGGCACGCGCTCGGGCAACTGCTCGACGGTGAACTGAACACCGAGGTCGTACGGGATCGAGTCGAAGCCGCAGGCATGGACGATCCGGGCGCCGGTCTGGACGGCGCGCTCGTGGTAGCCGACGTACATCCGGTCGACGAACTCGGGCTCGCCGGTCAGGTCGAGGTAGTCGGTCCCCGCGTCGGCGCAGGCGGCGACCAGCGCCTCGCCGTACTGGATGTAGGGGCCGACGGTGGTGACCACGATCCGGGTCGACTCGGCTAGGGCGCGCAGCGACTCCGGGTCGGTGACGTCGGCGTGCAGGACGTCCTTGCCGAACCGCTCCAGCTTCGCTTTGTTGCGGCCGGCAACTGCCCAGGTCAGGCTCGGAGGTGCGTGCTCGGCGAGGTACTCCGCGGTCAGCGCCCCGGTGAACCCGCTGGCTCCGAGCAGCACCACGTCGTACTGGCGGCTCATCGCCCGGCGGCCTTCTCGGCGTCGGCGCGGCCCCCGGCGCCGGACGCCCGGGTCGACTCCGCGGCACCGCGCGCCTGGATGTCGGCCAGCGCGGCCCGGTCGGCCTTCGGCACGCTGAACCGGGAGCCGGCCTCGATCACGTGCGGGATCAGCCAGCGGAACACCTTCAGCGCGCCGATCCACCCGGGCACGTGCACCGTCCGCGAGCGCTTCTGGATGCCTTGGGTGAACTTCTCCACCGCGAACTCCAGCGGATACACCTTGCCCGCCAGCGGCACCCCGGTCCGGACCTTGCCGAACACCGGGTGCTCGTCGACCCCACGCACCATGTCGGTGTCCACGAACGTCATGTGCGCGACCCCGACCCGGACGCCGAGATGCTTGAGCTCGACCCGCAGCGTGTCGCCCATCGCCTCCACGCCGGCCTTGGCCACGGTGTACGACGCGAGTCCGGGGATGTGCACGATTGCCGCGAGAGAGGACACGAGCAGCAGGTACCCCTTGCTCTCCAGCAGATGCGGCAGCGTCAGGTGGACCGTGCGCCAGACGCCGTACAGGTCGACGTCGAGCACGCGCTCCCACACCTGCGGGTCCATGCTCCGGCCGGGGCGTCGCCTGCCTTCGCCCGTGGCGGTGACCTGACACTGCGGCTGCCGGC
>NZ_JBSFBL010000064.1:5687-39216 GCF_053592935.1 Kribbella sp. NPDC002412 | reverse complement strand
CGGCCGGGAGGAGCTGTCGCCGTACAGCGACCTCGACGTGATGCTCGTGCACGCCGAGGGGTACCCACGGGTGGACGAGCTGGCCGCACAGATCTGGTACCCGCTGTGGGACTCGCGGACGAAGCTGGACCACAGCGTCCGGACCGTCGGCGAGGCACGCAAGGCGGCTGCCGACGACATCCGGGTAGCCCTCGGCCTGCTGGACGCGCGGCACGTCGCGGGGGACTCACACCTCACACTGCAGCTGCGGTCCGTGCTGATGGCGGACTGGCGCCGTACGGCGAAGGAACGGCTGCCGGCGTTGGCCGAGGCCTGCAAGGAACGCGCGTCGACGGTCGGAGAGCTCGCGCACCTCGCTGAGCCCGACCTCAAGGAGGCGTACGGCGGTCTGCGGGATGCCGTCGTACTGCGTGGCCTGGTGGCGTCGTGGCTGGTCGACGTACCGCATCCGGTGGTGGAGCGGGCGCGACTGGACCTACTGAACATCCGGGACGAGCTGCACACGGTTGCAGGGCGTTCCACCGACCGGCTGGTCGCGGACGTTGCCGGTGAGGTCGCGGCTGGGCTGGGTATGACCGGCGGCCGGGACGAGCTGCTGCGGCACGTGTACTCGACCGGCCGGACGCTCGCCCACGTCTGCGACGTGTCCTGGCGACGGATCGAGAGCCTGATGACCCGGCCGCCTCGGTCCCGGCGTCGTCAGCGCACCGGGGGACCGTTGCTGCTGGCACTCGACGAGGGAGTTGGCCAGCACGAGGGCGAAGTCGTACTGATGCCGGACGCTCGGCCCGAGCGCGACGCAGTACTGGGGCTGCGCGCTGCTGCTGTGGCCGCTGACCGAGAGCTGGTGCTCTCACCTGCTGTCTGTGCACGGCTGGCCAATCGTGGTCTGGCGTTGCCGGAGCCGTGGCCCGGTGAGGCGCGGCGACTGCTGTGTGCCCTGCTGGGTGCGGGCAGCGGTCTGCTCGAGGTGTGGGAGGCGCTGGACCAGGCCGGCTACGTCTCGCGGATCCTGCCCGAGTGGGATGCGGTTCGGTTCCGGCCGCCGCAGTCGGCCATCCACCGGTTCACCGTCGACCGGCACCTGCTGGAGACGTGTGTCGAGGCCGCCAAGATGGTCCGCGACGTACGGCGGCCCGACCTGCTGCTCGTGTCCGCGCTGCTGCACGACCTCGGCAAGGCGGTTGAGGGCGACCACAGCGTCACGGGTGCGGCGATCGCTGCGACTGTGGCCCGCCGGCTCGGTTTCGACAAGGCGGACGCGGACACGATCACGCTGCTCGTCCGGCAGCACCTGATGCTCGCGCAGGTCGCCACCCGGCGGGACCTCGACGACCCGATGACCGTGGAGCTGGTGGCCGGGATCGTCCGCACCACAGAGACGCTGGACCTGCTGGAAGCCCTCACGTACGCCGACGCGCGGGCTGCCGGTCCTGCGGCCGCGTCACCTTGGCGGATGCGGCTGGTCGGTGAGCTGTGCCGCCGTGTGCGCGGTGAGCTGTCCGGCGGCGGCGAAGGCATGTGGACCGAGGCTCCGCCGATCCCGGTGCCCACACTGCACCAGGTCGTCGGTGTGGGGCGGCTTGGCGTCACCATGTCCGAGCATCTCGGTGACATGCGGGTCAATGTCGCCGTACCCGATCAAGTGGGCACGTTGTCGACTGTTGCGGCGGTGCTGGCCGTCGAGCGGCTCGCCGTACGGTCTGCCGTCATCACGTCTGTCGAGGGCCTGGGCATCTCGCAGTGGACCGTGGCCGGCTCGCCACCGGACCCTGTGCGGTTGCGTGACCGCCTCGCGGTGGCCCTGCGCGACCCCACCGACCTCGTACGGCGCTTGGCCGCGCGGGACTCGTCTGCGCTCAAGGCACGGGTCGCCAGCCGGGTGGATCTGTTGCCTGGTGCATCGGAGACGGCCACCGTGCTGCAGGTGCGCGCACACGACCGCCCGGGCCTGCTGTACGACGTGACCTCGGCCATCGCGTCCACTGGCGCTGACATCCGCTCGGCGCACGTGAGCACGCTCGGCGCCGAGTGTGTGGACGTCTTCTACCTCACCGACAGCCACGGCTCGCCGCTGGACGAGGAAGACGCGCGCACGACGGCAAAGACGGTTCTGGATCGCCTGACCTTCTAGTGTCTGCTGTGTGCACGTTGTAGAGACGCTTCAGCGTCAAGCAGTCGCCTGCGAGGAACTCGGCTCCCCGATGTACGCCGAGCTGTGCCGGCTCATCGTGGACGACTACGAGGTCGGTGGCGTGTCCACCGGCGTACTGGCCGGCTACGAGGACCGTCCGTTCGGCGACGCGATCGCCCTGCGGTTGCTGGGCTCGGTGCACCGGCTGGTGCTGGCGGGGGAGCTGCCGGAGCTCGCTGCGTTCTACCCGAGCGTGGGCGGGACATGGGACCCGGTGCTCGGCTGGGAGGCGTTCGAGCAGGTGCTGCAGTCCCGGTCGGCCGAGCTGCGGTCGCTGCTGACCCAGCCGCCGCAGACGAACGAGGTGGGCCGGGCCGCCGCGCTGTACGGCGGCCTGCTGCAACTCGTCGAGGACGTGCCGCTGCCGGTGCGGCTGTTCGAGATCGGCGCCAGCGGCGGACTCAACCTGCGGGCGGACCAGTTCCGGTACAACCTGGCGGACGGGACCGGATTCGGGCCGGCCGAGAGCCCAGTGGTGTTCGACGAGGCGTGGTCGGGCCGGGCGCTGAAGCCGATGCCGCTCCGGATCGCCGAGCGCGTCGGCAGCGACATCGCGCCGGTGAACCCGTTGACGGAGGACGGTGCCCGCACGCTGACGTCGTACGTCTGGCCGGACATGCCGGTGCGGCTGGGCCGGCTGCGTGGCGCGTTGGAGATCGCCCGCCGGGTGCCGGCCGACGTACACCGGGAGGACGCGGTCTCGTTCGTGCGTGGGCTGGAGCTGTCGAGCGGCCACGTGACTGTGCTGTGGCACTCGATCATGTGGCAGTACCTGACCCGCTCCGACCGTGCTGCGGTCGAGTCACGGCTGGCGGAGCTCGGAGCGCAGGCCGACGAGGCGTCCCCGCTGGCGCGGCTGCGTCTCGAGCCGCTGCAGCGGAAGCCGGACGGCGCCTTCGAGTTCCTGGTCGAGCTGCAGCTGTGGCCGGGCGGCGTACGGCGGATCCTCGGCCGGGCCGACCCCCACGGCCAAGGCCTGGTCTGGGAGCCTCCCTTCGAGGTCAGGTGAGGGCCGCCACCAGGGTGTCGGCCAGGGCGGCCGCGTAGCCGCCGTCCGGGTCCAGGTCCGGGTCGAAGATGCCGATGTCGATCCCCACGCACTTCGGTGCCGAGAGCAACGGCCGGAGCAGCTCGACGAGCTGGGCGTGGTCGATCCCGCCCGGGTCCGGGCTGTCCACCGCCGGCATGATCGCCGCGTCCAGGATGTCGACGTCGAGGTGCACCCAGAACCCGTCGAGGTCCTGCAGGTGCTCGAGGACGCCGGTCGCCGCCTTGCCCGGGTCCTCGGCGATCGTGAGGGCCGGCCAGACCGGGATCCCGGCCGCGCGCACGTCGTCGACGTACTCGTCGTCCGCCCGGATCCCGAGCAGCACCGCATCGGTGTCCCGCGTGTACGGCGCCAGTCCTTCGAGGTCGGTCAGATCGGCCTGGCCGCGGCCGGTGGTCAGCGCGAGCGCCTCGCCGCCGGCGGCTCCGACGTACGGGGAGTTGTCGACCGTCCGGAAGTCCGAATGGCCGTCGAGGTAGACGACGCCGTACCTGCCACGCCGCTTCAGCGCCAGCGCCGGCCCAAGCAGGATGCTGCACTCACCACCGAGCAGCACCACGAACCGGTCCTCGTCGAACAGCTTCGTCAGCCGATCCGCCAACTTGACCGTGTACGACGCCATCGCAGCCGCGTTGAACACCCCGTCACCCGGCTTCCAGCCCGCCCGGTCGTACCGCGGCGGCGTCACGTATCCCGCGTCGACAGCCCCGATCCGCTCCACGAACCCCTGATCCCGAACCGCCCCCGCCAGCTTGTAACACCCCGGCACCACCCCCACCGCCGGCGGCCGCAACCCCAGATTGGACGGCCCGTCCACCACGACCCGGCTCCGGCTCACACCTGCCCCCTAACCATTGGATCATCATCTACCGGTTAGATCGTGAAGGTCCGGCGGACACCCTGTCAATCACCGTCGGTAGACTCGGTGAGGTTGTACCTGGGTTGTCTCTGGAGAAACGGACTGTTTCGTGTTCGATACGCTTTCCGATCGGTTGTCGGCCACCTTCAAGAACCTGCGCGGTAAGGGCAAGCTGACCGATGCGGATATCGACGCGACCGCGCGGGAGATCCGGATCGCGCTGCTGGAGGCGGATGTCGCGCTGCCGGTGGTGAAGGATTTCATCGCCGCGGTCCGGGAGCGGGCCAGCGGGGCCGAGGTGCGCGGCGGGCTGAACCCGGCGCAGCAGGTGATCAAGATCGTCAACGAGGAACTGGTCACGATCCTCGGCGGCGAGACCCGCGAGCTGCGGATGGCCAAGCGCCCGCCGACGGTGATCATGCTCGCCGGTCTGCAGGGCGCCGGTAAGACCACCCTGGCCGGGAAGCTGGCCAAGTGGCTGAAGGAGACCAGGCACCAGACGCCGATGCTGGTCGCGGCCGACCTGCAGCGGCCGAACGCCGTGACCCAGCTCCAGGTGGTCGGTGAGCGGGCCGGGGTGCCGGTGTTCGCGCCCGAGCCCGGCAACGGCGTCGGCGACCCGGTGGACGTCGCCCGGAAGGCGATGGACGAGGCGCGCACCAAGCAGCACAGCGTGGTGATCGTCGACACGGCCGGCCGGCTGGGTGTCGACGAGGAGCTGATGAAGCAGGCCGCCGACATCCGCGACGCGGTCACGCCGGACGAGATCCTGTTCGTGGTCGACGCGATGATCGGCCAGGACGCGGTCACCACCGCCCAGGCCTTCCTGGACGGGGTCGGCTTCGACGGCGTCGTGCTGTCCAAGCTGGACGGCGACGCCCGCGGTGGCGCCGCGCTGTCGATCGCGCAGGTCACCGGCCGCCAGGTGATGTTCGCCTCGAACGGCGAGAAGCTCGAGGACTTCGACGTCTTCCACCCCGAGCGGATGGCGTCGCGCATCCTCGGCATGGGCGACATCATGACCCTGATCGAGAAGGCCGAGCAGTCCTTCGACGCCGAGCAGGCCGCCAAGACCGCCGCCAAGCTGCAGAAGAAGGGCGGCAAGGACTTCACCCTGGACGACTTCCTCGCCCAGATGCAGTCGGTCCGCAAGATGGGCCCGCTGACCAAGATCTTCGGCATGCTGCCCGGCGCGGCGCAGTTCAAGGACCAGTTGGAGAACTTCGACGAGCGCGAGATCGACCGGATCGAGGCGGTCATCCACTCGATGACGCCGGCCGAGCGGTCCGACCCGAACATCATCAACGGCTCCCGCCGGGCCCGGATCGCGAAGGGCTCCGGCACCGAGGTGTCCACCGTCAGCGGGCTGGTCGAGCGGTTCTTCGAGGCTCGCAAGATGATGAACGCGATGGCGACCGGCAAGGGCCTGCCGGGGATGCCGGGCATGCCCGGGATGCCGGGGATGGCCGGTGGCGGTGGCGGCGGCGCCCGGAAGGCCAAGCAGCAGGCCAAGAAGGGCAAGAAGCGCGGCTCCGGGAACCCGGCCAAGCGCGCCAACCAGGGCAACCAGCAGCCGTCCGCCCCGCAGCCGGGCCAGCTCCCGGCGGCGTTCGGCGGCGGCCAGAACGGTGGCGACTTCGAGCTGCCGGACGACCTGAAGAAGATGCTCGGCGGCGGCCAGTAGGTGAATCTTGTCCACCGTTCACCCGTCGCGCCGGTGGACGGTGACGGCCTACGGTGGGTGATGTACGGCGCCGGCCCGATGGGCACTCGGTCACTGCGTGAAGTGGCGCACCGTTACCGGTTGTCCACGACCCTGTGACGGCTAAGATCGTGCCTACGCCCGATGCACCACGTACTGCGAAGACGTCGAAGGACGGTCGGATGAGGCAGCAGTTCAAGAACCTGGACACGTGGCGGGGCAAGCTGACCGCCACCTGGGTCATCTTGGCTCCGCCCACCGCCATGGTCGCCGTGTTCGTGGCCGGCGGCGTCACCTCGAACACGTTCATCGTCGACGCGCATGCGCTGGCCCAGCCCCGCCAGGACGCCCAGTTCGACGAGCTGGCGAACACTCTGCCGACCCAGCCGGGCGCCGACGGCAGCCTGCCGACCCAGGCGAAGTCGCAGATCCAGGTTCCGGTGACCGGCGCGGTCGACGGCCCGGTGCAGCCGATCCAGGGCATCACCGGCAACCCGTCCGGCATCCCGGGCACGGTCCTGGCGGCGTACCAGAAGGCGGCCAACGAGCTGGCCGTGGCGATGCCGGGCTGCAAGCTCACCTGGCCGCTGCTGGCCGGCATCGGGAAGGTCGAGTCCGCGCACGCCAGCGGCGGGCGCGTCGAGCCGAACGGGAACACCCGCGGCAAGATCCTCGGCCCGGTCCTCGACGGCGGCCCCGGCATGGCCGCGATCACCGACACCGACCAGGGCCAGTACGACGGCAACACCTCGTGGGACCGCGCGGTCGGGCCGATGCAGTTCATCCCGGGCACCTGGAAGGCGTTCGGCGCGGACGGCAACGGCGACGGGGTCAAGGACCCGCACAACGTGTTCGACGCGGCCCGGGCAGCCGGCGACTACCTGTGCTCGGGCGGGGCGAACCTGTCCGACCCGCAGGGCCTGGTGCAGGCGGTGCTGCGCTACAACCACTCGATGGACTACGTGTCCACCGTGCTGCGCTGGATGCAGTCCTACGCGAACCAGACGGTGACCATCCCGGACACCGAGGGTGTGATCGACCCGCCGGCCAACGACAACGGCAACGTGGACACCTCGAACGACCCGACCCGGACCGAGACGACCACCACGCCGCCGACCACCCCGACTCCCTCGGTCATCCCGACGACGACCCAGCCGAGCACGCCGGTCCCGACCACGCCGAGGCCGACCACCAAGCCGCCGACGACGACGAAGCCGCCGATGACGGCCACCCCGAAGCCGACGCCCACGCCGACGAAGACCCCGGGCACGCCGTCGCAGACGCCGACGACCACGAGCCCGACGCCCACTCCGACGCCGACCCCCACACCGACGCCGACCCCCACGCCGACCCCCACGCCGACGCCGACGCCCACTCCGGACCCGACCTGCACGCCGACGCCGACCGCGACGCCGACGGCCACCCCGACCCCGACGCCGGAGCCGTGCGCCACGAACCCGCAGGGCGAGCCGACGTCCGAGTCCACCCCGCAGCAGGCCCCGCAGCCCGGTAGCTGATCAGGGGTTTGAACCCGGGGTAACCGGGGAGATTACCTGCGGTCCCACGCCCGTCCAGGCCCCGATGTCACGCTCGGCGCAGCCCGTCGTGGTGTCCGTTTTCGGGGGTGTTGGCGGGTCAGGTAACTTTGCGTCGACTTGATGTAACTTTCTGGCGTATGGATCGTTGAGGGGACTATGCGCCTAACCCGTAGTGGTAACCGTCGGGTCAAAATCATCATCGCCTCACTGTGCACAGCCCCGCTCCTGGTCGGGGCCATCGTGACAGTCGCCTCGGGCGGGGCCGGTGCCTCCGGCCAGCTTGCGGCGGACAGCCCGGTCGCCCCATCGCCGGGAGCCGGACTGAACAGCGGTGAGTTCGACGAACTGACGATGATCGTCCCGCAGCGTCCCGGAGTGGACGGCCGGCTCGGTTCCGACCAGCCTGCCCGCGCCGACGTGCCCGTGCAGGGTGCGACCGACGGCCGGTCCGTGGTCCGGCCGGGACGGCCCGATGCCGTCAACGGCATCCCGCGCGGGGTGTTCCCCGCCTACCGCCGCGCCACCGCGAACCTCGCCGTGGTCCGGCCGAACTGTGGGCTCACCTGGCCGTTGCTGGCCGGGATCGGCAAGGTCGAGTCCGACCACGCCAGCGGCGGCCGGGTCGACGTGGCCGGCACCACCCGCGGCAAGATCCTCGGCCCGCTGCTGAACGGGCGCCGGGGCAACGGCCGGATCACCGACACCGACAAGGGCCGGTACGACGGCGACCTGACCTGGGACCGGGCGGTCGGCCCGATGCAGATCATCCCCCAGGTGTGGACCGACTTCGGCGCCGACGGCAACGGTGACGGCTTCCGCAACCCGAACAACGTGTACGACGCGGTCACCACGGTCGCGGTGTACCTGTGCTCGGAGGGCGACGACCTGAAGCGGCCGCGGGACCTGGTCTCGGCCCTGCTGCGCTACCAGCACTCCAAGGACTTCGTCGCCACGGTGCTGAAGTGGATGCGCGTCTACAGCAAGAACGCGGTGCTGATCCCGAACGAGAAGGGCAGCCTGTCGGTGCCGAAGGCGACCGGCAACGCCGAGCGCAAGGTGGACCCGCGCGAGGTGCCGGACGTTCCGGACGACTCCAAGCCGTCCACGAGCACGTCCGCGACGCCGACGACGAAGCCGACCGCGCCGTCCACGACCGACGAGCCCTCGGTGCCGGACCCGGCGGACACGCCGACCAAGGAGCCGACGCACAAGCCGACCAAGCCGACGACGAAGCCGACGCCGACCCCGACGCCGACTCCCACACCGACCCCGACGCCGACGCCGACACCCACCCCGACGCCGACGCCGACCCCGACGGACACGCCGACCGGCTCGCCGTGCTCGTCGACCGACCCGACCACGCCGACCTGCACCCCGGGCGGCGGCTCGCACGGCTGACGCCGGGCCGGTTAACGTCGCGGTATGACGGAAACCGCCGTACTCAGGCTCGTCGGCACGGTGTTGCCGGCCGGCGAGCAGCAGGAGATCCACCTCAGCGGTGGGCTGGTCGTGGACCGGCCCACCGCTGCCGATGTCAGCACCGTGCACACCGGCGGCTGGATCGTGCCCGGTCTGGTCGACGCGCACTGCCACATCGGGCTGGACCAGCGCGGCGCCGTCGGCCGGGAGACGCAGGAGGAGCAGGCGATCGCCGACCGGGCGGCCGGTGCGCTGCTGGTCCGGGACGCGGGGTCGGCCGCGGACACCCGGTGGATCGACGACCGCGAGGACCTGCCGAAGATCATCCGGGCCGGCCGGCACATCGCCCGGTCGAAGCGGTACATCCGCAACTACGGCTGGGAGATCGAGCCGGACGAACTGGTCGCGTACGTCGAGCAGGAGGCGCGGCGTGGTGACGGCTGGGTCAAGCTGGTCGGCGACTGGATCGACCGCGACGCCGGCGACCTGACGCCGTGCTGGCCCGCCGAGGCGCTGAACGCGGCCATCGCCCGCGCCCACGAGCTCGGGGCCCGGGTCACGGCGCACGTCTTCGGCGAGCACTGCCTGCCGGACCTGCTTGCCGCCGGCATCGACTGCCTCGAGCACGGCACCGGCCTGCTCCCGGACATGCTCGACGCGATGGCCGAGCGCGGAGTGGCGGTCGTCCCGACCCTGATCCAGCTCGAGAACTTCCCGGAGTACGCCGACCAGGCCGCCGCGAAGTTCCCGGTGTACTCGGCCCATATGCGCGACCTGTACGAGCGCCGCCTGGTCCGGCTCCGGGACGCTGTCGAGGCCGGCGTACCGGTGTATGCCGGGACCGACGCGGGTGGTGTGCTCGGGCACGGGCTGGTGGCGCAGGAGATCCAGGCGCTGACGTCGATCGGCATGTCGGGGGAGCAGGCGCTGGCGGCCGGGTCGTGGGCGGCCCGCGAGTGGCTGGGGGCTCCGAGCAACCTTCAGCCGGGCGATCCGGCCGACCTGGTGGTGTACGACGAGGATCCGCGGGCGAACCCCGCCGTACTGAGCCACCCGCGGCTGATCGTGTTGCGTGGCAGGGTGGTGACTTGACCGCAAAATGTTTCCCGAACCACTGGTCGGGGCGGAAGATCTTGGCCTAGCGTGAACTTCCGGGACCGCCGACGCCCCTCGGCGGACCGAATCAGGAAGGAACCGCCATGGGTCCGACATTTCTTCCTCTGGCCGCCCGAGTACCCGTGTCCAGACTCTCCGCACTTTTCGCCACCGCGGCCGCCGGCGCGCTGGCCCTGGGTGCCCTGCCGAGCAACGCCGCCGAACCGGTCGAACCGGTCAAGAGTGAGCTCGCCGCCGCGTTCGAGACCGCAGCAGCCAAGTACGACGTACCCCGAGAGGTGCTGGTCGGCGTCGGGTACGCCGAGTCGCACCTCGACGGGCACAACGGCCTGCCCAGCCAGGCGAACGGGTACGGCGTGATGCACCTGGTCAGCAACAACAAGAACCCGACGATGTCAGAGGCGAGCAAGCTCACCGGCCTGCCGGTCGAGAAGCTGGCGAAGGACACCGCGTCCAACATCCTCGGCGCCGCCGCGGTCCTCGACTCGTACGCCGACGCCGCCGGCCTGGCCGACCGGTCGAACCTCGGCAAGTGGTACGAGGTGGTCGCGAAGTACTCGCACTCCGCCGACGGCCCGACCGCGCGGCTCTACACCGACGAGGTCTACAAGATCATCGGCCAGGGCGTGCACGCCGCCGGCGTCAGCACCGCGCCGAAGGCCGTCACGCCGGACCGGGGCGCCTACGCGAAGGTCGCCCCGCTCGGCACCCGGACACCGGCGTCGGTCGCGGCCGCCGACTACCCGGGCGCGATCTGGAACCCGGCCAGCACCAGCAACTACCGGGTCGGCCGGACCGCGGCGATCTCGACGATCGTCATCCACGTGACCCAGGGCTCGTACGCCGGCACGATCAGCTGGTTCAAGAACCCGTCGTCGCAGGTGAGCGCGCACTACGTGGTCCGGTCCAGCGACGGTCAGATCACCCAGATGGTGGCCGAGAAGGACACCGCCTGGCACGTCCGCAGCGCGAACCCGTACACGATCGGGATCGAGCACGAGGGCTGGGTGGACCAGCCGTCCTGGTTCACCGACGCGATGTACCGGGCGTCGGCCGCGCTGACGAAGAACATCGCGGACCGACGCGGCATCCCGAAGGACCGGGCGCACATCAAGGGCCACAACGAGATCCCCGGCAACGACCACACCGACCCAGGTCCGCACTGGAACTGGAACTACTACATGCAGCTGGTGAACGACGGCAACCCGCCGCAGTACAACTTCAGCACCTACGGCACGGGAGTCCGGGTCCGCTCGGCGCCGAGCCTGTCCGCGTCCATCGTCACCACGCTGCCCGGCCCGACCCAGGTCTTCGTCGAGTGCCAGGTCAAGGGCGACCCGGTCACCGCCGAGGGCACCACCAACGACTGGTGGGCCAAGCTGCGCGACCAGGGCGGCTACATGACCAACATCTATATCGACCATCCCGACCCGAAGCTGCCCGGCGTCCCCGAGTGCTGATGACCCCGCTGACACCCGGGTAAAGGTAGAGCCTGCTGTACCGACCCAGGCCGGGAGGTGCCGGAGGATTGAGGCATGTTGACCACGATCCTGTCGCGCGGCCTCCCGGCCTGTGGGTACCTGGCGATCCGCTACCTCCGGGCGGTCGTGCTGCTGGCGGCGGTGCCGATCAGTCTGTTGTTGGCCTGGGTCATCCCGGGCGCCACCGCCGGGCTGGTCCGGCTGGCCAACAGTGAGCGGTACCGGGCGACGAAGTACCTCGGTCTGCCGCAGGATCCGCCGCTGCCGCCGGCCGCGCCACGGCAGCCGGGTGACGTCGTCACGCTGTTCCGGGACAAGTCGTTCACCCGCAGCCTGCGGCTGCTGCTCGGGCCGCTCGTGATGATCCCCGAGCTGCTCATCGCGGTGATCGCGGTGATCGGAGCGCCCGCGGCGATCCTCAGCATGCTGCTGTGGAAGCTTGACCCAGGCAACTTCAGCCTGATGGGCCTGAACGTCGACAGCTGGTTCGAAGCGCTGACGCTAGGTCCGCTCCAGGTCCTGGTGAGCCTAGGTTTCCTGGGCTGGGTTGCCCCAGCCGTGGCCGGCGGGCACGCTCGCGCCGTACGGCGTCTCCTCGCACCGAGCGAGGCCGAACTGGAGACGGCCAGGCTGGCTCAGCGCGTGGACGAACTCACCAGGAGCCGCGCAGGCGCAGTGGACTCGCACGGAGCCGAGCTGCGACGCATCGAGCGCGACCTGCACGACGGTACGCAGGCACAGCTGGTGTCACTGGCCATGCGCATCGGCGTAGCCAAGCAGATGATGGCCGACGACCCCGAGAAGGCCGCCAAGCTGCTCGACGACGCCCGTGACGGCGCGGAGCAGGCCATGAACGAGCTACGCGGCGTACTGCGCACCATGTACCCGCCGATCCTGGCCGACCGCGGCCTGGCCGGAGCCGTGTCCGCACTGTGCGCCCGCTGCCCACTGCCCGTGGACCTCAGGCTGGGCGAGCTCGGCGACGTGCCGGCCGCGGTGGAGGCGGCTGCCTACTTCGTCGTCGCCGAGTCGCTCACCAACGTCACCAAGCACTCCGCCGCCGGGCATGTCGACGTACTGATGGAACGGCGTGGACCGGACCTCTACCTGGCGATCACGGACGACGGGATCGGCGGTGCGCGGATCAGCGAGCAGGCCGACCTGCTGGGCCGGGGGAGCGGGCTGCATGGCATGCTCCACCGCGTGGAGGCGATCGACGGACGGCTGGAGCTGCAGAGCCCGATCGGCGGTCCGACCACGGTCGAGGTGGTGCTCCCGTGCGGGTCGTGATCCTGGAGGACAACCCGATCCTGGCCGAGGGCCTCGGTCTGCTGCTCGGCAACTCCGGCTTCGAGGTGGCCGCCGTGGCCCGGGACGCGGACGAGTTCGCCAAGGTGATGGCCGACGACGCCCCCGACATCGCGATCGTCGACGTACGGCTGCCGCCCACCTTCACCGACGAGGGCCTGCGCGCGGCCATCGAGGCCCGCCGGATCCGCCCGGGTCTCCCGGTCCTGGTCTTCTCGCAGTACGTCGAGGAGGTGTACGCCGCCGAGCTCCTGGCCGCCGGGAGCGAAGGCGTCGGCTACCTGCTCAAGGACCGGGTCTCCCGCGTGGACGAGTTCCTGGAAGCGGTACGGCGAGTGGCCGCCGGAGGCACCGTGCTCGACCCGGAAGTGGTCAGCCAGCTGATGGTGAAGCGCAGCAGCCCGCTGGACCGGCTGACCCCGCGGGAGCGTGAGGTGCTCGCGCTGATGGCGGAGGGGCTGGGCAACACCGCGATCGCGGAGAAGCTGGTCATCTCCGAGGGCGCGGTGCACAAACACGTCGGCAACGTCTTCCTCAAACTCGACCTGCCCCCGACCGACTCCGGGCACCGCCGCGTCCTCGCCGTCCTCGCGCATCTCGGCCTCTGACCCTTGACGAGCTGTGCTCAGTAGGACACTCTCAGGTGCGAGAGCGCTCTCACGCACCGATCCGCCCCTAGGTGAGGAGAGTCCGGATGAAGGTCCTACTAGCTGCCGTGCTCGCGGTGAGCGCGGTGACTGTGCCCAGCCAAGCGGTCGCGGCCGAGCCGCTCGCAGTGCCCGGGCAGGCCGCGGCCATGCAACGAGACTTCGGTCTGACCGAAGCGCAGGTCCGGCAGCGCCTCGCGGCCGAGACGTCGGCCGCCAAGCTGTTGCCTGCGGCCCAGAAAGCCGCCGGCGCCCACTTCGGCGGCGCCTGGTACGACGCGAGCACGCAGAAGCTCGTGATCGGTCTCAGCCGGCCGGATCACGCGGCTGCCGTGCAAGCCACGGGTGCCGCGACGACCGCCGTACCGGTGACTGCTGCTGCGCTCGACAAGCGGAAGGCTCTGGTCGACAGGCTGGCCGGTAAGGCTGTGCCTGATGCGGTGAGTGGATGGGCCGCTGACCCACGCAGCGGCAGTGTCGTCATCAACGTGCAGGCGGGCAAGCGTTCCCAGGCTGTCGACGCGTTCGTGGCCAGGGTCGCGAAGGCCGGTGCGGTGACGGTCCGCGAGGTGGCCGCCCAGGCGCCGCGGACGTACGCGGCCGGCACGGTCGGCGGCGACCCGTACTACGTCAGCAACATCCGCTGCTCGATCGGGTTCTCCGTGCACGGCGGCTTCGTCACCGCCGGCCACTGCGGTCGCGGCGGCACGGTCCGCGGCTGGGACGGCTCGGACATCGGCAGCTTCCGCGGCTGGTCGTTCCCGGACAACGACTACGGCTGGGTCTCGGTCGGCAACGGCTGGTGGACCGTGCCGGTGGTGCTCGGCTGGGGACAGACGAGCGACAAGCTGGTCCGTGGCTCCTGGGAGGCGCCGATCGGCTCGTCGGTGTGCCGGAGCGGGTCGACCACCCATTGGCACTGCGGGCAGATCCTGGCGAAGAACGAGACGGTGAACTACGGCAACGGCCAGCTGTTCCACGGCGCGACGAAGACCAGTGTGTGCGCCGAGGGCGGTGACTCCGGTGGCTCGTACATCACCGGCGACCAGGCCCAGGGCGTGACGTCCGGTGGCTGGGGCAACTGCAGCAGCGGCGGCGAGACCTGGTTCCAGCCGGTCAACGAGATCCTCTCGGCCTACGGCCTCACCCTGCACACCGCCTGACAACGCACAAGGTCCCGGATCCCCGTGGCGGGGATCCGGGACCTCGCGGTGGATCAGGCCGGCTCGTTCGGCACCGGCTCCAGGGTCGGCTTGTCGCCGTTCTTCGTGACCGCGAGCGAGTCGATCATCTGCTTGGCCAGCGCGAAACCGGATCCGCCCATCGTGATGGCCTTCACCAGGGTGTCCTCGATGCCCTGGGCACCGTTCAGGACGACCATGTTGCCGACCTTCTCGAACGAGGTGGCCGCCGCGGCGACGATCTCCGGGTACGCCTCGGCCAGCTGCTGCGCGACGACCGCGTCGGTGTTGGTGGCCAGCGCCTCGGCCCGGGCCTTGATACCGGCCGCCTCGGCCATCGCCTTCGCCTGCACCGCGGCCGCCTCGGCCTTACCGGTCAGCTCGGTCGCCTTCGCCTCGGCCTCACCGCGCAGCGCGACCTCACGGGCCTGCGCCTCGGCGGCGGCGATCTGCGCGTCCCGGGCGGCCTGGGCCAGCGTGCGCTGCCGGTACGCCTCGGCGTCGGCCGGCTTCAGCACGGTCGACTCCAGCTGCTTCTCGGCCAGCGACGCGTTCAGCTTCGCGGTCTCCGTCTCGGCGACCACGACCTCCTGGCGGGCGAGCGCCTCGGCCAGCGGACCGGACTGCGACGCCTTCGAGTTCGCCTGGTCCACCTCGGCCTGGTAGCCGGCCTGGGCGATCGAGCTCTGCCGGACCGCGGCCGCCTTGGCAGCGGCGGCGACCTGCTCGCGCTCGGTCGCCTCCCGGTCCCGCTCGGCCTGCGCGATCCGGGCGGCCGCCTCGACCGCCGCGGCCTGCGGGCGGCCCAGGTTCTTGATGTAGCCGGACTCGTCGTCGATCTCCTGGATCTGCAGCGAGTCGACCACCAGGCCGAGCTTCTCCATGTCCCCGGCCAGCGAGCCGCGGATGTTCGTGGTCAGCGTCTCCCGGTCGTGCAGCATCTCCTCGACCGTGGTCGAGCCGACGATCGCCCGCAGGTGACCGGCGAACAGCTCGTGGATGGTGCTCATCACCTGCTCGTCGCTCTGCTCCAGGAACCGCCGGGCCGCGTTCGCGATCGAGCCGTAGTCGTCACCGACCTTGTACGCCGTGACGCCCTTGATGTGCAGCGGGATGCCCTGGCTGGACACGCACGTGACGGTCAGCGGGGTGGCGCGGATGTCGAGCGGCAGCCGCCGTACGGTCTGGAAACCGGGCAGCACCGCGGTGCCGCGGCCGACCACGATCTTGAAGCCGAGCGTCTCGTTCACCTGGTCCTGGCTCGAGTGCGCGCCGAGACCGGAGATGATCAGCGCCTCGTTCGGTTCGGCCACCCGCCAGACCATCCGGAAGAGGATGAGCAGGACCAGCAGCGCGACGGCGCCGATGATCAGGTACGTCCAGAGCATTTCCCCTCCAAGGGAACAAAAAAGTGTTTCAGAAGGCGCGAGCGACGTAGACCGTGCGGGGCGGGTCGAACTCGACCACCACCACCTGCGTGCCCACCTCGATCACTTCGTCGGTCGCGGGGTAAGCGTAGAAGGCCTCGGTGGCACCCCGGACCGGCAGCATCACCTCGCCGACGGTTCCCGGTGCGATCCGGCCGATCACGCGTCCCCGCTTCCCCACCATGACGCCCCTCCGACGCAACTCAGCCAGCTTCAGTTCCGGGAAGCTTAGTGCCATCACCGGTTGTGGCCGTGACGGTACAGGCGCATGGTTGAGATGTGGGCCTGGGGGTGTTGGGGGAGAAGGCGGCTGATGGGCGCAGAAGTTCGCGTGGGGGTTGTCGAGGACGGGTCCGACGACGCGCGGCTCGAGGAGCTGGCTTTGCTGCTGCGGCAGGAGTTGCTGGCGCTCGACGTACGCGCGGTCGAGCCCTACCGCGAAGGTGAGGCGCCCGAGGGGTCACGGGCCGGCCTGGCCGCCATCGCCGGGGTGCTGAGCGTGACGCTCCAGCCCGGGCTGCAGGTGCTCGGCTCGGTCGTCGCCGTGGTCCGCGACTGGTTGCGCAGGTCCGGCAGCGGGCGGACGGTGAAGGTGACGATCGACGGCGACACCATCGAGCTGAGCGGCGCCAGCGACGCGGTCCAGCAGCAGCTGGTCGACGCCTGGGTCCGCAAGCACACAGCGGCGGCGTGACATGGACGGCGCACGCGTCGCTCTGGTGATCGCGAACGACCAGTACGACGACCCTGGCCTGCGCCGCCTGGTCGCGCCGGCCCAGGACGCGGCTGCGTTGGCCGACGTACTCGCGGATCCCGCGGTCGGCGGCTTCGAGGTGCGGGTGCTGCACAACGCCGCTGCCCAGGAGATCAGATTCGCGGTCGAGGACTTCTTCGCCGACCGGGCGCCCGAGGACCTGCTGATGCTGCACTTCTCCTGCCACGGGTTGAAGAACTCGGCGGGTGAGCTGTTCCTGGCGGTCGCGGACACCAAGCCGACCCGGCTGGCGTCGACCGCCGTGGCCGCGGACTTCGTCAACCGGCAGATGGCCGACAGCCGGGCGCAGCGGATCGCCCTGTTCCTGGATTGTTGCTACGGCGGCGCATTCCCGCGCGGCATGGTCGTCCGGGCTGCTGGTGAGGCGCAGGTGCGGGACGCGTTCGCGGGTCAGGAGGAGGTCGGCGGCGGGCGTGGGCGCGTGGTCGTGACTGCGTCCAGTGCGATGGAGTACGCCTTCGAGGGTGGGCAGCTGGCGACGGATGCGTCCGCGCCGTCGGTGTTCACGAGCGCGGTGGTCGACGGGCTGAGCACGGGCGAGGCCGATCGTGACGGTGACGGCTGGGTCGGTCTCACCGAGCTGGTCGGGTACGTGACCGACCGGGTCCACCGGGTCACTCCGAACCAGAACCCGCAGATGTGGACGTTCGGCTCCCAGGGCGAGCTGCTGATCGCGCGCAGCCGGGTCCGCCGGATCACTCCGGCCCAGCTCGCGCCGGAGCTGGTCCAGGCGATGGAGAGTCCGTTGCCGGCGGCAAGGTACGGCGTGGTCGACTACCTGCGCGAACGGTTGGTCGGCAACGATCTGAGCCAGGCGTACGCCGCTTGGCAGGCGCTGGAGCCGATGGTGAACGACGACAGCCGCCGGGTCGGCCTGGCCGCCGCGGAGGCGCTCGAGGTCGGTATGCCGCGGGTGACTCCGACTGTGGTCGATCTCGACCCTTCCGGCGAGGGCGAGCTGCGGCTGGAGGGGCCGCCGATCGCGTTGACCGCGGTCGCGTCGTCGACGGCCGACTGGCTCCGGGTCGAACAGGATGGCGCGACCATCCGGATCCATGCGGACCTCGACCAGACCGACGAAGCCTCAGTAGTCGTCACCGGCCCAACAGGCGAACTGACGATCCCAGTCCGCCGGACAACTCCGGTCGCAGCCGCCTCTTCCAGTCCAGCAGCAGCCACCACCCCGGCGCCGGACGCCAGCACCGCGCCGGTCCTTCTCACCGCGTCGGACACCGAGCTCACCATGCCGGACACCGAGTCCGAGCCCCCACCGCCGCCGCCCGAACCGGAGCCCGGGCCACCGCTGCCACAACCGCAGCCCGAGCCGCCGCACCGCGAGCCCGCGACCGGACAGACACCGTGGTGGCTGATCGCCGTACTGGTCGTCGGCGCGGTCGTCCTCGTCTACCTGAACTGGCCGGGCGAGACCGAGTCCCGCAAGATCTGGTACGACGAGGCCAACACCGGGTGGTACGTCTACCGAACCTCGGGCGACCCGGTGATCCTGGCCTCGGTGGCCGTCCTGCTCGCAGCGCTGGCCGCCCGCTGGGCGGGAACCGTCGCGCTCGGCATCGTGGCCGGATGTGTCGCCTCGCTGCTCGGTGATGCGCTGCTGATCCTCGTCGGCGGGATCGCGTCCGAGGAGAGCGTCAAGCTGTTCGGCGTCTGGACCAGCGAGACCACGGCGTGGGTGCTGACCGGTGTGATCGCCGCCGCGTTGGCCGCCGTACTGCTGACCGTGCTGTGGCCCGGCGCATGGCCGGTCTGGCCCGTCCCACCGGTGCCCGCGGTGCTGGCTGTTGCCGGCGGCATCCTTTGGCTGGCGAGCGCGCTGATCCGGCACCCCGACGGCATCTCTTTCTTCACCGTCACCAGACTCGCCGTGCTGGAGCCGGTGATCGCCGCCGCCCTGGTCTGGCTCGCGGTGGCCGCGACCCAGGCCCGGATCCGGACCTGGCTCACGGCGGCCGCGGCGACGTACGCGCTGATCGGCATGATCGCGGTGATCCCCGCCCTGACCGAGGGCGACTCGTGGCCGGTCTTCCTGACCGCGGAGCTCGGCAGCGTGCTGCTGGTCGCCGCCCTGGTCAGCCGCGGATTGCACCTTCGGTCGCGCCCTTGATGAACTGGCGGGCGAAGATCCCGAACACGATGACCAGCGGCGCCATCGCCATCAGCGCGCCGGTCATCACCATGCTGTAGTCGACGCCGTGGCTGCGGTTCAGCGTGGACAGCGCCACCTGCAGGGTGAGGTGGTCGGGGTTGGTGAGCACGATCAGCGGCCACATGTAGTCGTTCCAGGACGCCACGAAGGTGAAGATGCCGAGGAACGCCAGCGCCGGCCGGGCCGACGGCAGCGCGACGTGCCAGTACGTCCGCAGGAACCCGCAACCGTCCAGCGTTGCGGCCTCGACCAGCTCGTCGTGGATCGAGTTCTGGAAGTACTGCCGCATCCAGAAGATCCCGAACGCGTTCGCCGCGCCGGGAATGATCAGCGCCTTGAGCGACCCGACCCAGCCGAGCAACGCCATCGTCTGGAACTGCGGTACGGCGGCCAGTTGCGCCGGCAGCAGCATCGTCGCCAGCAGGATCACGAACAACGCGTTCCGCCCCGGGAACCGGAACTTGGCGAACGTGAACGCGGCCAGCGAGTCGAAGAACAGCACCAGCAGCGTGGTCGCGACCGCCACGAACGCGGTGTTGGCCATCGACTGGAAGAACGCGACGTTCTCCAGCACCGCCCGGACGTTGTCGTCGAACTGCGAGCCGAAGGTGAACTTCGGCGGGAACCGGTAGATGTCCGCGGTGCTGTTCGACGCCATGATGATCGTCCACGCGAACGGGAACATGAACACCAGCAATGCGACGACCAGGACGGCGTGCAGCGCGATGCCACGCAGCCGGTAACGCATCATTTCGCACCGTCCCTGCTGCGGAAGATCCGCCAGTTGATGGCCGTGAACAGCAGCACGAGCATGAAGATGCTGAGCGCGATCGCGGCGGCGTACCCATAGTCGTTGTCCAGGAACGCGGCCCGGTAGAAGAACAGCACGACCGTCATCCCGCTCTGCCCGGTGCCGCCGCTGTTGCCGACCATCACCTGCGGCTCGGTGAACGTCTGCAGGCCGCCGATGGTCGAGATGACCACGGTGAACAGTACGACGGGACGCAGCTGCGGCAGCGTGATCGAGAAGAACGTCCGGACCGGGCCGGCGCCGTCGACCTTGGCCGCCTCGTACTGATCCTTCGGGATCGCCTGCAGGCCGGCCAGGTAGATCAGCGTGTTGTAGCCGACCCACTGCCACACGATCATCGTCGAGATCGCGATCTTGATGCCCCACGGCTGGCCGAGCCAGTCCTGCTCGGGGATGCCGAGCGACCGCAGCCCGGCGTTCACCAGGCCGAAGTTGGTGCTGAACACCGAGCCGAAGAAGATCGCCATCGCCACCAGCGAGGTGACGTTCGGGATGAAGTACGCGATCCGGTAGACGTTGGTGAACCGGATCGCGGACTGCAGCATCACCGCGAGCACCAGCGCGATCGCGAGTGTCGGGACCGTCGACATCAGGAACAGCACCACGGTGTTCTTCAGCGACAGCCAGAACGTCGGGTCCTCGACCAGGAACCGGAAGTTGTCCAGGCCGGTGAACCGGCGGGCGCTCAGGCCGTCCCAGCGCTGGAACGCCAGCACGATCGTGGACAGCATCGGGTACAGCCCGAACACCGCGAACAGCAGGTAGAACGGCGACAGCGCCAGGTAGAAGCGCCAGTACGACCAGACCGGCCGGCCCTGCCGCGGACCGGTCGAGGGCCCGGTCCGCGACTCGGCCGACGCGGTCGGCACAGTCGTCGTCGTACTCGTCACTGCACTCCCTGCCGCTTGGCGATCGCCTTCGCCTTCGACACCGCGGAGGCCCAGGCGGCGTCGGAGGTCTTGGCGCCGGACTGCACGGTCTTCAGCTCGTCCTTGAACGGCTGCGCGACCGCGCCGTCGGCCGGCGCCTCGTAGGCGACCGGGATGGCCTTGGCCGCCGGGCCGAACACGTCGATCGGCACCTGGCCGCCGAAGAACGGGTCCGCGACCTTCAGCTGCGGCTTGTCGTAGGCGGCCGGCGTGGCCGGGAAGATCTGCGCGTCGGCGAACGCCTTGGCCTGGTTGTCCGGGTTGAGCATGTACTTGATCACCTCGAACGCCTTGGCCGGGTCGGCCGCGTTCTTGGTGATGGTCAGGAACGAGCCGCCGAAGTTCGCCGGGCCGCTCGGGGTCGGCGCCAGCCGCCACTTGCCGACGCTGGACTTGACCGCGGACTTGATGTCCAGCGCCACCCAGGCGGCGCCGACGTGCGCCGGGACCGTGCCCTGGTCGAGGCCGGCGTTCCAGTCCGGCGAACCGCTGGCCGTCTTGCCGTCGATCTTCAGGTTCATCGCCTTCACCACGGTGTCCCAGGCCTTGCGGATGTGGTCCTGGTCGCCGATGAAGGTGTTGTCCTTGGAGACGTACCGCTCGGTGCCCTGGCCGACCACGATGTCGTAGAGGTCGGTGGCGTCCCAGACGATCAGTGCCTTCGGGTTCGACTTCTTCAGCTCGACACCCGCGGCGAAGAAGTCGTCCCAGGTCTTCAGCTGTTCGGCCACCTTCGCCGGGTCGGCCGGCAGGCCGCCCTTGGTGAACACGTCCTCGCGGTAGTACAGCGCGGTCGGCCCGATGTCGATCGGCAGGCCGATCACCTTGCCGTCCAGCGTGGTGGCCTGCTTGACCTTCCACTCCACGTAGTCGCCGAGGATCGAGTCCACGCCGACCGTCTTCAGGTCCACGAACCGGTCCGCCTGCGGCAGCATCGAGGCGATGTCCTCGCCCTTCATCCCGGTGATGTCCGGGATCGACGTACCGCCGTTGAAGGTGGTGATCAGCTTCTGCTTGAAGTCGCCGCCGATCTCGGAGTACTTGATCTTCGGGTCGGGGAAGTGCGCGATCGTCTCGTCCAGCACCGACTTGCCCAGGCCGCCGGGCCAGCACCACAGCGCCAGCTCGGTGGCGGGGTTGGTCTTGGTCGTCGTACCGGCGTCCATCCCGGACGAGCAGCCGACGACCGTTCCGCCGAGCACGGCTGCGAAGCCCCCAGCGAGCAGCGTCCGACGTGAGAGCTCCATGGTTGTTACCTTCCTGAGTGGGCGCTGATCAGCGCTTGGAGGGAGTGGTCTTCGGGGTGGGCGGCCTGCCACGCGACCAGGTCGTCCCAGCGGGGCGCCGCGTCGGCGCCGCCGAGCCGGGTCACCGACAGCGCGGCGACGAGTGCGGCGAACCGGACCCGCTGCGCCAGCGGCAGGTCCCACAGGGTGGCGGCGATGAAGCCGGCGGCGAACACGTCACCCGCCCCGGTGGTGTCCGCCGCCTGCACTGGGTACGCCGGTACGACGACGCGCTCACCGGTGCCGGCGTCGAGCGCCAGCGCACCGTCCGCGCCGTTCGACACGACGACGAGCGGGACGAGCTCCGCCAGCCGGTCGAGGGCCTGCTCGGGGCTGTCCGTCCGGGTGTAGCTCATCGCCTCGCCGGCGTTCGGCAGGAACACGTCGCAGTGCTCCAGCTGGTCGAGCACGTGCGGGTCCCACTGCTCCGACGGGTCCCAGCCGACATCGGCGAACACCACGCAGCCGGCCGCTTTCGCCTTCGCCAGCCACTCGTTCGGCCAGGGGCCGATGTGGGCGGCGACGGCTCGGGCGGCCGGCGGCGCAGTGATCAGCTCGTCGGCCGACAGCAGGGGAGGGGTGCCCCGGGTGACCAGTGCCCTGTCGTTGTCATAGGCAAGGGCCACCGTCAGCGGGGTCTGCCAGCCGGCGAGCTTGCGGGAGAGAGTCAGATCGATGCCTTCGCCGTCGGCGAGCCGGTCCCAGAGCCGGTCGCCGAGGTCGTCCGCGCCGAACGCCGCGGCCAGGCCGGTGCGCAGCCCCAGCCGGGACAGCGCGACGGCGAAGTTGGCGATCCCGCCCGGGCTCTCGAGCGAGTCGGTGGCCCAGACCTCGGTGCCGGGACGCGGCGCGGTGGGCAGGCCGAGCACCAGGTCCTGGAAGACCAGACCGGACACCACGACGTCCAGCTCCACCATGTGCTGCCACACTCCTGCACTGTCGATCAAACTCGTGCATGAATCTTGAATCTCATGCGCAGGATGCGCAAGACCTGATCATAGATTTGAGTGAAAATGACGGAGTTTGCATGATACGGTCTCTCCGTGTTGCCAAAGCAGCGGCAGGATCAGATCGTCCGTTCGCTCCGGGCCGACGGCGCCGGGGGCGTGAAAGTGCTGGCCGAGCGGCTCGGCGTGAGTGAGGCGACGATCCGTCGCGACCTCGAGCAGTTGCATGCCGAGGGCCGGCTGACCCGGGTGTACGGCGGCGCCCTCGCGGTCGACGGCGGTGACGAGCCGTTCGCGGACGTGAACGCCGTCCACGCGGAGGAGAAGGACCGGATCGCGCGGCTGGCCGCCGAGTTGGTGAGCGACGGCGAGTCGGTGCTGCTCGACATCGGGACCACCGCGCTGCGGGTCGCGCAGCACCTGCACGGCCGCTCGTTGACGGTTGTCACGAGCAATCTCGCCGTACTGGAAGAGCTGCAGAACGACGAGCAGATCGAGCTGATCGTGCTCGGCGGGTTCGTCCGGCGGAGTTACCGCTCGCTGGTGGGGTATCTGACCGAGGAGAGCTTGCGGCAGATCCATGTGGACTGGCTGTTCCTCGGCACCAGCGGGGTGCGGCCGGACGGGCGGGTGATGGACAGCACGATGATCGAGGTGCCGGTGAAGCGGGCGATGATCCGCGCGGCCGACCGCGTGGTGCTGCTGGCGGACGCGACGAAGTTCCCCGGCCATGGTGTCGCGCGGGTGTGCGAGCCGGGTGAGCTGAGCATGGTGGTGACGGAGTCCGGCGCCGACGAGGCTACCCGGGCGCAACTGACGGAAGCAGGCGTGCAGGTGGTGTTGGCGTGAGACTGACCATCCTCGGCGGGGGCGGGTTCCGGGTGCCGCTCGTCTACCAGGCGTTGCTCGGCGACCGCGGCGACGGCCGGATCACGTCGGTGGTGCTGTACGACACCGACCGCACCCGGTTGTCGTCCATCGGGGCAGTGCTGCGGCAGCAGGCAGCCTCGGTCGTGGACGCTCCGGTGGTGACCGAGACAACCGACCTGGACGAGGCGCTGCGCGGCGCGGACTTCGTGTTCTCCGCGATCCGCGTGGGTGGGCTCGAGGGCCGGACCGTCGACGAACGCGTCGCGCTGGATCTCGGCGTACTGGGTCAGGAGACGGTCGGCGCCGGCGGGATCGCCTATGGGCTGCGCACGCTGCCGGTCGCGGCGGGGATCGCCCGGCGGGTCGCGGCGCTGGCGCCGGAGGCGTGGGTCATCAACTTCACCAACCCGGCGGGCATGGTGACCGAGGCGATGATCCCGTACCTGGGCGACCGGGTGATCGGGATCTGCGACTCGCCGTCCGGTCTGGGACGGCGGGCGGCGCTGGCGCTCGGCGTGGACCCGTCGACCGCGTTCTACGACTACGCCGGGCTGAACCACCTGGGGTGGCTGCGCGGGCTGCGGTCCGGTGGGGTCGACCGGCTGCCGGCGCTGCTGGAGTCGGGGGAGGCGCTGGCGTCCTTCGAGGAGGGGCGGCTGTTCGGGGCCGACTGGCTGCGATCGCTCGGGTCGATCCCCAACGAGTACCTGCATTACTACTACTTCGCGCGCGAGACGCTGGCCGCCGTACAGGCTGTGCGGCAGACGCGCGGGACCTTCCTGCTGGAGCAGCAGTCCGCGTTCTACGCGGAGACGGCTCGGCATCCGGAGCAGGCGCTGGAGTTGTGGCAGAAGACGCGGGCCGAGCGTGAGTCGACGTACATGGTGGAGAGCCGTGAGGTCGCGGACGCGGGGGAGCGGGACGAGCGGGACATGGCCGCGGGTGGCTACGAGCAGGTGGCGCTGTCGTTGATGCGGGCGATCGCACACAACGAGCGGGCGTCGCTGATCCTGAACGTGCGCAACCGCGGTGTACTGCGCCACCTGGACGACGACGCGGTCGTCGAGATCCCGTGCACCGTGGACGCCAACGGCGCCCTGCCGGTCACTGTGTCCCAGCTCACGGACCACCAGGCCGGCCTGGTCTGCTCGGTCAAGGCCGTCGAACGCGCCACGATCGAGGCGGCTGCCTCCGGCTCCCGCGACACCGCCCTGCGAGCCTTCGCCTGGCACCCGCTGATCGACTCGGTCACCGCCGCGGGGAAGCTGCTGGACGCGTATGCTCAGCAACTACCCGAGCTGGCCCCGTTCCGGAGCTGACCCTCGGGTTGGTTGCTTTCGGCGGGATCTGGCACAATGGCCTGCTGAGTCCGTCCAGGTTTCGTGCAGCCCTCTAACTCCACTGCCTGGCCGGCCCATTCGAGTGGTCACCCGTTGTCCCCACGACGCTGTGCTGCTCACCCAGACATGTAATCCGAGGGAGACCCCACAAACGTGGCAGTCAAGATCCGTTTGAAGCGCATCGGCAAGAAGCGTGCGCCGCACTACCGCATCGTCGTGATGGACGCCCGGACCAAGCGGGACGGCCGCGCCATCGAGGAGATCGGCAAGTACAACCCGAAGGCCGAGCCGTCGTTCATCCACGTCGAGTCGGACCGGGCGCAGTACTGGCTGAGCGTCGGCGCGCAGCCGACCGAGGCCGTCGAGGCGATCTTCAAGGCCTCCGGTGACTGGCAGAAGTTCAAGGGTGAGGACGCTCCGGCGCCGCTGCGGGTCAAGGAGCCGAAGCGGGACAAGCAGGAGATCTTCAACGAGGCCCTGGCCGAGGCGCACGGCACGCTGAAGACCGAGGCCGTCACCGCGAAGAAGACCGCGGCGAAGAAGGCCGACAAGAAGGCCGACGACACCGCCAAGGACGACGCGCCGAAGGACGAGGCCCCGAAGGCTGACGAGGCCGCCGCCGAGGCTCCGGCCGAGGCGCCCGCCGACGACGCCAAGGCCTGACCATGATGGAGACCGAGGCGCTCGAGCACCTGGTCCGGGGCATCGTGGACAACCCTGACGACGTCAGCGTCCGGGCCCGCAACCTGCGGCGCGGTCGCACCCTCGAGGTGCACGTGCACCCCGACGACATCGGCAAGGTGATCGGCCGCAACGGCCGGACCGCGACCGCGATCCGCACCGTGGTCGGCGCGCTCAGCGCCGAGTCGTCGCTGCGCATCGACTTCGTCGACGAGCTCAACCGGCGTGGTGGCCGGCGCTGACCTCGTAGTGCTTCCGAAGGGCCGCACCCCTCGCGGGTGCGGCCCTTCGCCATATCCTCAGGTCAATCGTGAACAGCAGAAGGGTTGTACCGGTGTTGGTGACAGTCGGGCGGATCGGCCGGGCGCATGGGATCCGGGGCGAGGTCGGCGTGGACGTCCGGACGGACGAGCCGGACCGGCGGTTCGCCGACGGCGCGACGGTCGTCACTTCGTCGAAGGTGCCCCGGACGCTCACCGTCGAGGCCAGCCGGTGGCACAGCGGGCGGCTGCTGGTGAAGTTCGTCGAGGTGCCGGACCGGACGGCGGCCGAGCAGCTGCGCAACCTGGTCGTGCAGTCGGAGGTGGACGGTGACGAGCGCCCCGAGGACCCGGACGAGTACTACGACCGGGATCTGATCGGCCTCGCCGTACGCACCGCTGACGGAGCCGAGGCGGGTGAGGTGATCGACGTCGTCCACCTGCCGTCGCAGGACCTCCTGGAGATCCGCCGGCCGGCCGGCAACGCCGTGCTGGTGCCGCTGGTCGAGGCGCTGGTCCCGGAGCTCAACGTCGACAAGGGGTACGTCGTGGTGGCGGACCGGCCCGGTCTGCTGGACCCGGAGGGCGCCGACGTGGTTCCGACCGAGCCAGGCGCGGACTGATGAGGCTCGACGTCGTCACGATCTTCCCGGAGTACCTCGCCGCACTGGACCTGTCCTTGGTCGGCAAGGCGGCGAAGAGCGGCCTGCTGGACGTCAACCTGCACGACCTGCGCGAGTGGACTCACGACCGGCACCGGACCGTCGACGACACCCCGTACGGCGGTGGCGCGGGCATGGTGATGAAGCCAGAGCCCTGGGGCGAGGCCCTCGACGCCATCGCGCCCCCGGACGGCCCTGCACAGCCCCGGCTGATCGTGCCGACCCCGGCCGGTCGTCCGTTCACCCAGGAGCTCGCGTACGAGCTTGCTGCGGAGCCGTGGCTGGCGTTCGCGTGTGGTCGGTACGAGGGCATCGACGCGCGGGTCACGTCGTACGCGGGGGAGCGGATGCGGGTCGACGAGGTCTCCATCGGCGACTACGTGCTGAACGGCGGTGAGGTCGCCGTACTGGTCATCGTCGAGGCGGTCGCGCGGCTGCTCCCCGGCGTCATCGGCAACCCGGAGTCGTTGGCGGAGGAGTCGCACTCGGGGGACGGGCTGCTGGAGTACCCGGTCTACACGAAGCCGCCGACCTGGCGCGGGTACGACGTACCGGACGTGCTGCTGTCTGGCAACCACGGCCTGATCGCGAGCTGGCGCCATGAGGAGTCGGTACGGCGTACTGCGGAGCGTCGGCCGGATCTGCTCGCGGCGTGGGGTGATGTGGTCGCGGGGAAGGACGATGCGACGTCGCAGGTCCGCGTACTGCCCGCCACGGAGGCTGACGCGGGGGAGATCCACACGCTCCAGCTGGCGGCCTTCCTGTCGGAGGGGCGTGCGTACGGCGACCTGTCCATCCCACCGCTGGCGGAGGACGCGGCTGCGAGCGTGCAGCGGCTGAAGCAGGGCGGCGTACTGAAGGCTGTTGCGGGGACCCGGATCGTCGGCTCGGTGCAGGTGACAGTGGACGGCTCCGTGGCCCGGATCGGCCGGCTCATCGTCGCGCCGGACTGGCAGGGCCGCGGCCTGGGCGGCCGGCTGCTCAAGGTGGCCGAACAGCTTGCGCCTGCCGAGGTCACGTCGTACGAACTGTTCACCGGTGCGGAGAGTGACCGCAATCTTGGTCTGTACCAGAAAGCCGGTTACCGAGAGGTACGGCGGGAGCGACAGACCGAGAAAGTCGAGCTCGTGCTGCTCGCCAAGCGTCGCAGGCGCCGCTGATTTCGTCCCGGATGGGGCGGTGTGGCAAGATTGTTCGCTGCTGCCCTTCGGTGCTCCTGCCACAGGGGGTGACCACCGACCGGCAGCTTTCGATGACTTCATCACCACTGACATTCGTGGGTGACCTGTGGCACGCGCGAGGAAGAGAACACCTGATGAGCAACGTCCTGAACGAGCTCGACAACTCGAGCAAGCGCGACGACATCCCCGCCTTCCGCCCCGGTGACACCGTCAAGGTGCACGTCAAGGTCGTCGAGGGCAACCGGTCCCGCGTCCAGGTGTTCCAGGGAGTCGTGATCCGGCGCCAGGGTGGCGGCCTGCAGGAGACCTTCACGGTCCGCAAGGTCAGCTTCGGCGTCGGCGTCGAGCGGACCTTCCCGCTGCACACCCCGATCGTCGAGAAGATCGAGGTCGTCACCCGCGGTGACGTCCGCCGCGCCAAGCTGTACTACCTGCGCGAGCTGCGCGGCAAGGCGGCCAAGATCAAGGAGAAGCGCGAAGTACCGGCCTCCTGAGCTAGCCTCGACGACGGTCAGGTATGGCGCCGAGCACTGCGACTCGCGCTCGCCCGGTAGCCAAGAGGGCACGTCGCAGCAAGGGTCGTCATCGCAGGATGAAGCAGCGGAATCCGCTGCTCAGCCTGCTCATCGAGATGAGCACGGTCACCGCGCTCGCGCTCGTCATCACGGTCGTGCTGCGCCTGTTCGTCGCCGAAGCGTTCTACGTGCCGTCGGAGTCGATGTACGACACGCTCACCACCAACGACCGGATCCTGGCCGAGAAGATCAGCTACATGCACCGCGACGTCGATCGCGGCGACATCATCGTCTTCAAGGACCCCGGCAACTGGCTGAACGAGGAGCAGGCCGAGCCCGGCCCGTTCCGCTCGCTCGGTGAGTTCGTCGGCATCCTGCCGCGCAGCGGTGAGGGCCACCTGGTCAAACGGGTGATCGGCATCGGCGGCGACCGGGTGATCTGCTGCGACCGGGCCGGGCGGATCACCGTGAACGGCATCGCGCTGGACGAGCGTGAGTACCTGCTCCAGGACGCCAAGCCGTCGTTGCAGCCCTTCAACGTGCTGGTGCCGGCGGGCCACCTGTGGGTGATGGGCGACAACCGCGCCGAATCCGCCGACTCCCGCGCCCACATGGGCGGCCCCGGCGGCGGATTCGTGCCGGTCGAGAACGTGGTTGGCCGGGCCTGTTGCGTAATCTGGCCGTCTGACCGGATGACGATGCTGCGTCCTCCGGAAACCTTCAAGAAGCCGGGGCTGAAGAAGTGACCGATACACCGACGAAGACGCCGGAGAAGCCCGCCCATCGCTCGGGGTTCGCCGCCGCCGCCCGTGAGTTCGTCCTGATCGTGGTCGGGGCCCTCATCGTCTCGTCGATCCTGCGCGCGTTCGTCGGGCAGATGTTCATCATCCCGAGCGAGTCGATGGAGAACACCCTGCTGGTCGGCGACCGGGTCGTGGTGGAGAAGCTCACCGACGTCGAGCGCGGCGACGTGGTCGTCTTCGAGGACCCGGGTGGCTGGCTCGGCCCGGAGGAGAGCGGCCAGAAGCGCGGCTCGGTCGGCCGGTTCTTCGAGGTCGTCGGCCTGCTCCCGGACTCCAGCCACGGCCACCTGATCAAGCGGCTCGTCGGCATGCCGGGCGACAAGGTCGCCTGCTGCGACGAGCGGGGCCGGCTGCTGGTCAACGGCCAGCCGCTCGACGAGACCGCCTACCTGTACCCGGGTGACGCGCCGTCGCAGATGGAGTTCCAGGTCACCGTCCCGGCCGGCCGGGTCTTCGTGATGGGCGACCACCGGTCCGCCTCCGGCGACTCCCGGGTGCACCTGAGCGACACCAGCGCCGACGGCGGCAGCACCGGAGACGCCGCCTTCGTCCCGATGGACAAGATCACCGGCCGCGCCGTCGTGGTCGTCTGGCCTGCAGGCCGCTGGTCCAAACTCAGCGTCCCCGACACCTTCAAGTCGGTCCCGGCGGCCACCCAGCCACCCCCCGACAAACCCTCCATCTCCCTCACCGCACCCCCCAGGTAATCGAGCCCCGGTGCCCCCACTCCCCACCCCACCCCAGGCCCCGGCAGCCCCCTCACCCCACCCCACACCACCCCCTACCCACGCACGCCCAACCCCCACCCACCCCAACTCCCCCGCCCCCAAGCACCCCCCCAGCGCCCCCACTGCCCAGCGGAGCCCCACCCCCGCGCCTGAGCGCCCCCACGCCTGCCGTGCTGCGGCCGAGCGGCCCACCAGCACCACCCCTGCCCGGCGGCGCCCCGGTGCCGCGCCTGCGCGCTCCCACGCCTACTCAGCTGCGCCCACGCGGCCCACCAGCGCCACCGCTGAGCGGTGCCTAACACCTGCCTCGGCCTGCCGACCTGTTCGGGTTCGGCAGCGCGCTGACAGGCTGGCTGGGCGCCAGGCTGCGTGCGACTCACCCCGGGTGCCGCGGGGTCTGCGTGGGGTGCCTAGGGTTGGGGTTGTGGGTGGAGTTCGGAGGGCCGCATGAGTGTGATGCCTCGGGGGAGCACGGTGCGGCGGGACGCCGGGTTGTACGGGTACGAGCGCGCACTGCGCCGCGTGGGTCTGGACCCGATCGCCGGCGTCGACGAGGCCGGCCGTGGACCCTGCGCCGGCCCGCTCGTCGCGGCCGCGGTGATCCTGCCGGACGGCAAGCGCGGCCAGATCCCCGAGCTCGCCGACTCCAAGCTCCTCACCGCCAAGGCCCGCGAGCGCTGCTACGACGAGATCCGCAAGCGTGCCCTGGCCTGGTCGGTCGTCGCCATCGAGGCGACCGAGTGTGACCGCCTCGGCATGCACGTGGCGAACGTCGAGGCGCTCCGCCGCGCGCTGTTCCGGCTCGACGTCCGGCCGTCGTACGTGCTGACGGACGGCTTCGGCGTGGACGGTCTCGGCGTACCGGGCCTGGCGATCTGGAAGGGTGACCGCGTGGCGGCTTGTATCGCCGCGGCATCTGTGATCGCGAAAGTGACCCGCGACCGCGTCATGGAGCACTGGGACCAGGTGTACCCGCAGTACGGTTTCGGGATTCACAAGGGCTACTGCACGCCTGAGCACCAGGCGGCGCTGGACGAATACGGCCCGTGCCCGCAACACAGACGGCGGTTCGAGAATGTCCGCCGCAGTCTGCGACCCGATATGGGACAGAATGTGACCAGTCCCACCGGAGTGGAGAGCCGATGAGAGAGCGCAGCGAGCGAACAACCACACACAGCGCTCCCAGCGCTCATGCCGGAACCGAGCACAGCGAGGTGCAGGAATGAGCGCTGACGACCTCGAGAAGTACGAGACCGATATGGAGCTGCAGCTCTATCGGGAGTACAAGGACGTCGTCGGGATCTTCAAGTACGTCGTGGAGACCGAACGCCGCTTCTACCTGTGCAACGCGGTCGACCTGAAGGTCCGCACCGAGGGCGGTGACGTCTACTTCGAGGTGACGATGGCCGACGCCTGGGTCTGGGACGTCTACCGCTCGGCACGCTTCGTGAAGAACGCCAAGGTCGTCACCTTCCGCGACGTCAACATCGAAGAACTAGCCAAGTCCGACCTGGAAGTCCCCAAAGACTCCGACTTCGGCCGCTGACCCACCAGCACCTGTACGACGCCCCCATGCCCCCATGCCCCCATGCCCCATGGGCACCTGCGGGGCTGCACACGCGCGCCCGGTACTACGTGCGGACTGCGACTACCACGCACCACGCGGCCTGCGCTGCCCCCGGATCCACGCCGCGGGCGAGGCTCCGACCGGCCCGCCCATGACCGGCGGCTGCGGCGCCCGACCGACCCGCACCCGATCCGCGTAGCGTGCAGGGCTGCGACCGGCAGTGCGGGAGGCGGGCGGCGGGAACTCGCGCCAGTGCTCGTACACGGCGCTGGGCCGGGTCGTTTGCCGGCTCGATGGGGCCCTGGCACCCACCAGCAGCGACGACGGCTCCTCCCGCGAGGAAGTCGTCATCGACCCCAAGACCGGTGCCTACATCGGCTCCCGCGAGGTAGCCACCTCCGGCCGTAACCGAGGCCAAGTCCTCTCGTACAGCTCCTTCACCACCGCCACCGCCCCTGCGCCCTGGCAAGCCCCCCGCTAACTTCCACCCGATGGACCGTCCCGTCCGGGCGGCACTCAACAGTTGAGGCCGCGGAGCTGGGGCCGGGGACCGACCTCGCCCACCTCGTCATGGGGTGGGCGGGGTCGGTGGTGGGGTGGTTGGGGTCAGGCGCCAGCCTGAGTCGTCGTGGTGGATGAGGTCCAGGGCTTTGAGGGCTTCGAGAGATTGTCGAGTGGTTTCCAGGTCCAGGCCTGCGGTGGTGGCTATGCGGGGCGTCGGGGCGGGCGTGATGACGGGGACCGCGTCGAGGGTTCGGCGGAGGTCGTGGGGGAGGTCGTCTGTGGGGGACTTTGGGGCATGGGGATAGGGAGTGAGGCGGGTGCCTAGTGGGGAGATGGCTTCGATGATGTCGGCGACGTTGGTGACCAGGACGGCGTCGCGCTCGCGGACCAGGAGGTGTGCGCCTTCGGACATGCGGGAGGTGATGGGGCCCGGTACGGCGAGTACGGCGCGGCCGCATTGCTCGGCCCAACCGGCGCTGTTGAGGGCGCCGCTCCGGACAGCCGCTTCGATCACGACCGTGCCTAGCGTGGTCGCGGCGATCAGGCGGTTGCGGGCGAGGAACCGCAACCTGGTCGGCGAACAGCCCGGTGGCAGCTCGCTCACGACCAGCCCTTCCTCGACGATTCGGCTGAACAATGCCGAGTTGCGCCTCGGGTAGCTGACGTCGGCTCCGCACGCGAGCACCGCCACTGTGATGCCCGAACCGGCCAGCGCGCCTCGATGCGACGCTGCATCGATTCCGAACGCGCCGCCCGACACCACCGTGATCCCGTTGTCCGACAGGCCGGATGCCAGCTCGGCCGCCACATGCTCGCCGTACGACGAGCTTGCGCGAGCGCCCACCATGGCGACGGAGCGGGCGAGCACCTGGCGGAGATTCGCCGGACCGCGCACCCACAATCCGAATGGCACTCCGGCGCGGCGTGTCAGCTGCCCGGCTTCCGCGAGCACCTCGACCTGCTCAGGCCATTCGTCGTCGCCGGGGATCACGAACCGCACGCCTGCCGCCGCAGCTCGCTTCAGGTCGCGCTCGGGGTCTGCCTCGGCGAAGCGAGTGGTCCACCGCTCGAAGCCGGGAGCGCCGTGCTGCAGGAGTTTCCAGATTTCCAGCGGCTCCATCCCGTCGAACGCCTGCAACGCCGCCAGATCGCCAGGCTCGACCACTCGCGACAGCCCGACCCGAGCCAGCCGCTCGTCGTCGCTCGAGCCGCTGACGGTCGAGCTCGGCGATCCTCCCGTGCCACCGACGCCGGCCTGACTCAGCTGGGCTCCGACGGTCGGCGCGACCTCCGACGAGGTTGGACGAGCCGGCACTGGCGCCCGGGCGGTCACGGAGGCATCGGCGGTGTTGTCGACCTGCGATGCGATCGTGCGGGCCGGCCTCGGGGCGCGAATGGTGGCCGGGGCGTCAGCGGGGCGCTCGGCCTGCGGTGTGGTTGGGCGGGTCGGCGTTGGGGTCTGGGTGGTGGCCGGGGTGTCGGCGGTGTGGTCGACCTGGGATGTGGTTGGGCGGGGCAGCGTTGGGGTGTGGGTGGTGGCCGGGGTGTCGGCGGTGTGGTCGACCTGGGATGTGGTTGGGCGGGGA
>NZ_JBSFBL010000064.1:0-5591 GCF_053592935.1 Kribbella sp. NPDC002412 | reverse complement strand
GGGCAGCGTTGGGCTATGGGCGGTGGCCGGGGTGTCGGCGGCGTGGTCGACCTGCGATGTTGTTGCGAGGGTTGGCGTTGGGGTGTGGGTGGTGGCGAGGTCTGTGGTGGGCGGGCAGTTGAGGGTCATGCGGCGGTTCCTTTGAGGGGGCGGATGTCGGTCAGGTCGGTGAGGGGCTCGCCGGTGCGGAGTTGGAAGGCTTGGTGGGTGAGCTCGGCGGTGGGCCTGTCGATGCCCAGGAGGTCGGCCAAGGTCCAGGCCAGGCGGACGACCCGGTCGAAGCCGCGGGCGGTGAGGCGGCCGGCGGCGTACAGGTCCTCGAGCATTTTGTGGCTGGCGGCATCCAACGGGAACTCGCGGCGGAGCACCGGGCCGGGGATCTCGCTGTTGAGGATCCAGCCGGTGTCGCGGTAGCGGTGCGCCTGCCGGTCGCGGGCGGCCTTCACCCGCTCGGCGACGACCGCGGTCGACTCGGACTTCTCCCCGTCGGTGATCGCTCGCGCAGCCGGGAGGATCTGGCGCTGGATGTCGAGCCGGTCCTTGATCGGCCCGCTGATTCGTTGCCGGTAGCGCGCGAGCACCTGCGGCGTACAGGTGCAGATCCCACGGGCCGTGCCGGACAGGCCGCAGGGGCAGGGATTGGCCGCGAGCACGAGCATGAACCGCGCCGGGAACTTCGCGACAGCGGCCGACCGGTGCACTTCGATGTAACCCGATTCGAGCGGCTGCCGCAGCGTGTCCAGCGTCAGCGGATGCATCTCGGGAGCCTCGTCGATGAAGAGGATCCCGCGATGCGCGCAACTGATCGCACCCGGCCGTGGCATCCCTGAACCACCACCTACCAGGCTCGACAGGGACGCGGTGTGATGCGGCGCGATGAACGGCGGACGGACGACCAGCTCCGCGTCGCTGGTGAGCAGTCCAGCGAGTGAATGCACCGCCGACACCTCGAGCGAGTCGTCTGTGCTCAGGTCCGGCATCAACCCGGCCAGACGCTCCGCCAGCATCGTCTTGCCCGATCCGGGCGGACCGTGCAGAAACAAGTGATGACCGCCTGCCGCCGCGGCCTCGATCGCCCGGCGTCCTTCGCGTTGACCGATCACGTCGTCCAGGTCCACCTCGGGCACCCGGGTCAGCGACTCGGACAACAGCCGCGGCTCGGCGCGTGGCGGCGCCTCGTCCGGGATCTCGGCCCCGCGCAACATCGCCAGGACCTGCCGCAACGACCGAACGCCGTACACGTCGATGCCAGGAACCAGTCGGGCTTCACCCGCATTCAGCTCCGGTACGACGATGCGCGCAAAGCCGGACCGGGCGGCGGCCAGCGTCATCGCCAGCGCGCCGCGCACCTCGCGGACCCGGCCGTCGAGCCCGAGCTCGCCGATCATCGCGGAGTTGCGCAACGACCCGACCTCGATGACCCCGGCGGCCGCCAGCAGGGAACACGCGATCGCGACGTCGTAGTGCGACCCCGTCTTGGGCAGCGTCGCCGGTGAGAGCCCGATGGTGACCTTGCGGTCGGGGAATCGCTCGCCGCTGTTCACCACCGCGGCGCGGACCCGGTCGCGCGCCTCGGACAGCGACGCGTCCGGCAAACCGATCAGAGTCGTCTTCGGCAGGCCTTGCGCGATGTCGGTCTCGACCTCGACGAGGTGACCTTCGAGACCGACCAGCGCGACCGACCATGTCTGTGCGAGAGGCATCAGGCCGCGCCCCTGACGTGGTCCACGCGCGGCGGAGTGTTGTGGTCGAACAGGACGGCGACGATGTCGATCCGGATCGCCGCGGGCTTGAGCTGATGGGTCTGCAGCCAGCGCCCGGCCAGCTTCCGCAGCGTCGTCAGCTTCCGGTAGGTGATCGACTCGAGCGGGCTGCCGTAGTTGAGCCCGCGGCGGGTCTTCACCTCGCAGACGACCAGCGCGTCGCCCTCTCGCGCGACGATGTCGATCTCGCCCAGCTCGCAGCGCCAGTTGCGCTCGAGGATGACGAAACCTTCGGTCGTCAGATACCTCGCGGCGAGATCTTCGCCGTACTGCCCGACTGTCTTCCTGGTCCGCATCGGTGACCACCTCCGGCTAAGAACATGCCGGGATCAGGCACCGATTTCGGTCGTGACTTTTCGGGCTGTGGAGAACTTCGCTAGCTGCGCATGTGTTTACCGCGGGTCGGCTTCTGCGGCGGGGTCCGGACGGCGCGAAGCTCGCTCTCCGGCCGGATCGCCTGCAGCCCGCCGGCACCGGGGTCGGTGTCGCCGAGGTCGTAGTCCCAGCTGTCCTCGTTCGCCAGCCGGCTGTGCCAGCGCCCGTACAGGCCGTAGATCAGCATGCCGACGAGCATCCAGATGCCGAACTTGGTCCAGGTGCTCGTCTTCAGGTTGAGCATCAGCCACACCGTCGAACCCAGCGACACCAGTGGGACCAGGGGCACCAGCGGCACCCGGAAACCACGCTCGAGGTTCGGCTCCGACCGGCGCAGAGTGAGCACGCCGATCGCACAGAACGCGAAGCAGAACAGCGCTCCGATGACCAACAGCTCTTCCAGCTCGAGAACCTTCGGGTAGAGCGTCAGGGCCAATGCTGCGAAGCCGGCTGCCGCGGCCGCACGGGCGGGGGAGGAGTAGACCCGGCTGACTCGGCCGAGGCTCTTCGGCAGCAGACCGTCACGACCCATGTTGAACAGGACGCGGCTCTGCGCGATGAGCACCACCATGATCACTGTCATCAACGCGAGCAGTGCGCCCAGGTTGACCACCTTCGCGGCCCAGCCGACCCCGACTGCGGCCATCGCCTCCGACACCGGTGCGCTGCCGCCCAGCTCGCCGTACGGACGCATGCCGACCAGGACGACGGCCATCGCGATGTACAGGATCGTGACGGCGCCGACGCCGAGCAGCATGCCCTGCGGGACCGTCTTGCGCGGGTTGCGCGCGTCCTCCGACGCGGTCGCGATCAGGTCGAAGCCGATGTAGGCGAACACGATCGAGCTGGCCGCCGTGAAGATGCCCATCATGCCGAACGAGCCGAAGGACGAGTCCAGGATCCAGCCGAGCAACGTCGGACTGGCTGTCGCGGGCGCCGCCCGGGCCATCGGCACGAACGGCTGGTAGTTGTCCGTGTTGATGTGCATCGCGCCGACCACGATGACCAGCAGGATCACCGCGACCTTCGCGATCACCACGACCGTCAGCACCCGGGCGGACAGCTTCGTCCCGGTGACGACCATCGCCGTCAGGATCAGCAGGAGCAGGGGCGCGACCAGGTTGACCTTCGCGTCCGGCCCGAAGAACTGCGCGACTCCGGCGGGCAGCGTCACGCCGAATCCGTCGAGTGTCGCCAGGAAGTATGCCGACCAGACGCGGGCGACGATCGCGGCGGCGGTGACGAGCTCGAGCACGAGCGCCCAGCCGACCAGCCAGGCCCACATCTCGCCGAACGTCACATAGCTGAAGGTGTACGCGCTACCCGAGACCGGGATCGTGGACGACAGCTCGGCGTAGCAGGCCGCGGCCAGCACACACACGATCGCCGCGATCACGAACGACAGGATCACGGCCGGACCGGCGACCTTGGCCGCCTGGTTGCCGCTGATGCTGAAGATGCCGGACCCGATCATCACGCCCAGGCCGAGTACAACCAGGTCGCGACGACCGAACAGGCGCGGCAGACGGTGCCGCGCGTCCTCGACTCGAGTGAACGCCGACTCGACCGGCAGGCGCCGGCCTACGGTCTGTCCGTTCGCTGAGGGGGCCATGGTCAGGGGTGCCTCCGTTGCTACTAGGGCAATCGGGCCGAACAGTAGTCGACCGTCGGGCTATCGACCAGACCTCCTCTCCTCGACCCCCGCGCGGTGCCTTGCGATGCCGGGTCTGCTCCCGCATGGTCGAGGCATGGCGCCGGACGATGTCGGTACGAACCCTCCCTGGCCGGAAGGTTTCACAGCGTTACTGACCGACTACGAACGGCATCTGACGGCGGAAAGAGACCTCAGCGAACATTCGGTCAGAGCGTACCTTGGCGACGTCGCGAATTTACTCGAACATTTGATTCGGCTTGGTCACGATGATCTCGACGGCCTGGACATCCGCGGCCTGCGGTCCTGGCTGGCCAAGCAGCAGAG
This sequence comes from Kribbella sp. NPDC002412, assembly GCF_053592935.1. Taxonomy (NCBI): domain Bacteria; kingdom Bacillati; phylum Actinomycetota; class Actinomycetes; order Propionibacteriales; family Kribbellaceae; genus Kribbella; species Kribbella sp. NPDC002412. The sequence goes on along the minus strand of NZ_JBSFBL010000064.1, from coordinate 1,475 downwards.
CCTTGGGAAGTCGCGCAGCACGATGTCGCGCCGGGCGACCGCCGCGCGGGTCTTCACCGCCTGGGCGCAGCGGACCGGCCGGATCGCTACCGATCCCGGCGCCCTGCTCGCGAGTCCACGGCCGCACAAGAGCCTGCCCGGTGTCCTCGGACAGGCGGACACCCGCGCGGTCCTGGACGCGGCGGCCGTAGCGGCCGACGACGGCAGCCCGATCGGTCTGCGCGACCTGGCGATCATGGAGCTGCTGTACGCGACCGGGATCCGCGTCGGCGAGCTCTGCGCCCTCGACGTCGACGACATCGACCCGTCGCGCCGGGTGGTCCGCGTCTTCGGCAAAGGCCGGAAGGAGCGCTCGGTCCCGTACGGCGTGCCGGCCGAAGAAGCCCTCCGTCGCTGGCTGGACGAGGCGCGGCCGCAGCTGGTCCGGCAGCGGAGCGGGCCGGCGGTGTTCCTCGGCGCCCGCGGCGGACGGATCGATCAGCGTGCCGTACGGCGTCTCGTCCACGAGCGGATCGGTGTCGTCGACGCCCCCGACCTGTCTCCGCACGGACTGCGCCACACTGCCGCAACGCATTTGCTGGAAGGCGGTGCGGACCTGCGCAGCGTCCAAGAGCTCCTCGGGCACGCGTCGCTGGCGACGACCCAGATCTACACGCACATCTCCAGCGACCGCCTCCGGAAGGCCTACGAGCAGGCCCATCCACGGGCCTGAGCCCGAGTGTCGGTGGGTGGGGTACGGCGCGGGTGCGGGGGAATGCGGCAGACTGCGGGGCATGCGGGTTTCGGCGAAGTCTGACTATGCGTTGCGAGCGCTGATCGAGATCACTCAGCGCTGGGTGGCCAACGACCCCTCGGTCGTGTCGGCCGAGGAGCTCAGCCGCGCCCAGGGAATCCCGCACGGCTTCCTGCAGGGGATCCTCGCCGACCTGCGGCGCGCGGGGATCCTGGCCAGCCAGCGCGGGCAGTCCGGCGGGTGGAAGCTGGCGGTGGATCCGAACGAGATCTCGGTCGCCGACGTGATGCGCGCGGTGGACGGGCCGATCGTCAGCATCTCCGGCGTCCGGCCCGAGAGCGTCGCGTACAACGAGCGGGCCGTCGTGCTGCAGCGGGTCTGGATCGCCGCCCGCGCGAGCCTGCGCGAGGTGCTGGAGCACACCACGCTGACCGACCTGGCCAAGAACAAGCTCCCGGCCGGCGTCGAGCGCCGCTCCCGCGACGAGGATGCCTGGCAGGCCCGCGTCCCCGGGAGCTGACCCAGCTACGGACGAGCCCCGCAGCAGGGTGTTAAAGTGATGGCTTATATAAGCTGACGCTTTTGGAGGACACCGATGGCTGGGCAGAAGATCACCACGTTCCTGATGTTCGAGGGCGCGGCCGAAGAGGCGATGACCTTCTATCTCACGCTCTTCGACGACGCGGAGGTCGTCTCGATCTCCCGCTACGGCGCCGAAGGGCCGGGTCCCGAGGGATCGGTG
>NZ_JBSFBL010000063.1:0-39867 GCF_053592935.1 Kribbella sp. NPDC002412 | reverse complement strand
CGAACTGGACCAGGAAGATCGCCAGCGGCCCGATCGTCGCCGGAAACGTGGCCAGAGTCGGCCCGCTCGGCGCCGCCCGGGACCACGAGCAGCCGGGCGTCACCGGCGTACGGCTCGAGCTCCTTGCGGACCGCGTCCTCGGTGCCGGGTGGGACGGCGACCACAAAACACGTGAGGTCGGCGGCGGTCGCTGCCCGCAGTCCACGTACGGCGTGGACCAGCAGCGATACGCCACCGACCTCTCGAAATGCTTTCGGGGTCTCACCACCGAGCCGGAGCCCGAGACCGGCCGCCGGAATGATTGCCGCGGTGCTCATCGGGAGCGGTCCGCGCAGGACGGCAGGATCACGTGTTCCGACTCGGTCTGATCGGGTGGATCAGGAAGCGAGAACCTCGTCGAGGATGGCTTCCGCCTTGTCCTCGTTGGTGTGCTCGGCCAGGGCCAGCTCGGAGACCAGGATCTGGCGAGCCTTCGCCAGCATCCGCTTCTCGCCGGCGGAGAGACCGCGATCACGTTCACGGCGCCACAGGTCGCGGACGACCTCTGCCACCTTCATCACGTCGCCCGAGTGCAGCTTCTCGAGGTTCGCCTTGTACCGTCGCGACCAGTTGGTCGGCTCCTCCGTGTGCGGTGCGCGCAGCACGTCGAAGACGCGCTCCAGGCCAGCCTGATCCACGACGTCACGCACGCCGACAAGATCGAGGTTGCACGCGGGGACCCGGACGACCAGGTCGTTCTGAGCGACGATCCTCAAGACCAGATAGGTCTTGTCCTCACCTTTGATCTGACGGGTCTCGATGTCCTCGATGACGGCCGCACCGTGATTGGGGTAAACAACCGTCTCGCCGACTGTGAAAGTCATATGTCACGTGCCCCTTTCCAAGCTCCATCCTACCACGTGGCAGATGGTCCGGTCGGGACGTTTGCGCTGGTCAGGGGCCACTTCCCGCCTTGACAAACGCTCTCACCCGTGCCTCGTGCGCGCGTGGAAGGTTGCCCGGGACACCGTTGCCACCGACCGTGACAGCCATCCCGCCGTCGAGTCCGGACGAGGCGAGAGCTACGCTTTGACGCGCCGGAGGCCGCTGCCTCAGGGCGTCGAACAGCTTTGCAGGAGAGGGATCCCAGTGCCGATCACGTTGTCCTCGCGGTCCGTCCGGCGCGCCGCGCTGGCGGGTGCCGCCGCCACCCTGAGTATCGCGCTGACGGCCTGCGGCGCGAACTTCAACGCCCAGACGCTGCAGCCCTACCAGGCCGCCGAGGGCACCAACGCCGACTCCGGCTCGATCGCGGTCCGCAACGTCCTGGTGATCGCCTCCGAGGACGGCAAGGGCGAGTTGCACGCCGTCATCGTCAACAACGGCTCCGAGGACGACACCCTGGTCGGGATCGCCCAGGCGCCGGCCCAGACCCAGGACGGCCAGGCCGGCGGCGACCAGCCCGGCGAGGTCACGTTCGGCAACGTCAAGACGCTGGACCTGAAGGCCGGAAGCTCGACGCTGCTGCCGCCCGCGGCCGGCCAGGAGGCCGAGAACGGCGAGGCGAGCGGCGAGCCGATCACGGTCACCGGCGCGAAGCCCGGCCAGATGGTCAACATGACGATCACCTTCGGCAAGGCCGCGCCGATCAGCGCCTACGTCCCGGTGCTCACCGAGGACCACTACTCCCCGACGCCGCGCGCCGACGAGGGCTCCGGCCACGGCTGAGCGCCGCGCCTGAAGACAGCCGAACGGGCCGCCCCGGCGCGGGACGGCCCGTTCGTCGTACCGGCGGGGCCTGTGGCCGAGGTCCCGGCGGACGGATGACGCCCGGTACGACGGATCGGTCTCCGTACCGGGCGGGGTCGCGGGTCAGCCCGCGGCTTGGGCGGCCTTCGACAGGCCCGGCAGGATCTTGTCCAGGACCCACGGGACGCTCAGCACGCTGACGGCGCTCATCCCGGAGATGACCTGCTGGTCCTCCATCACGTAGGCGCTGCCGCGCTTGACGGCCGCCAGCGACGAGTAGACCGGGTCGGCCTGGAACTTCTGCGCGCCCAGCCCGTCGACGTACGCCACCACCACGTCGGCGTCCACGTCGGGCACCTTCTCCTTGCTGACGGTGAGCGCGAACTCCTTCTTCGTGTTGCCGGCCTGCAGCTTCTCCACGCCGGGCGCGTTCACGAAGCCCATCTCGGTCAGGATCTGCACCCGCGGGTCGGTCGGCATGTAGACGTAGTTGTCCGCGCCGAACGAGCCGACCGTGATCGTCTTGCCCTTGAACTCCGGGTGCTCGCTCGCGACCTGCTTGATCTTGTCGCCGATCCCGGCGATCAGCTTCTCGGCCTCGGCCTTCTTGCCCAGCGCCTCGCCGACCAGCAGGGTCTGGTCCTGCCAGGTGGTCTGCCACGGCGCGCCCGGGTAGGCGACGGTCGGCGCGATGTCCGACAGCGTCTTGTACGTCGCCGCGTCGAAGCCCTCGTACGGCGCCAGGATGACGTCCGGCTTCAGCGCCGCGATCTTCTCGAACGGGAACTTGTCGCTGGTGTCCAGCAACTCGGTCTTCGAGGCGTCGAACTTGTCGGCGTCCCACGCGGTCACCCCGGCCGGGGTCGGGCCGTAGGTGACCTTCGGCATCCCGACCGGTGTCTCGCCGAGCGCGTAGACCACGTCCTGGGCGTTCCAGCCGAGCGTGACGATCCGCTCCGGCTTCTTGGTGATGGTGGTCTCGCCGAACACGTTCTTCAGCGTGACCGGGAACCCGGCGGCCGCCGTACCGGCCGAGGTGTCGGCCTGCTTGTCGGCGTCGCTCCCGCAGGCGGTCAGCGAGGTGGTCGCGACCAGTGCGGTCGCGATCGCGGTGACGGCCCGGGTACGGGACCAGGACATGGGACTCTCCTTAGCGATGAATTGCCTCAACTAAGGAGAGCCTAAGCTAACTCCGCGAGCCGTCGCGACCTGTGGGGATGTGACTCAGGACTCGAACTTGTAGCCCAGACCACGCACCGTGACGAGGTGCTGCGGATTCGACGGGTCCTTCTCCAGCTTGGAGCGCAGCCGTTTGACGTGCACGTCCAGCGTCTTGGTGTCGCCCACGTAGTCGGCGCCCCAGATCCGGTCGATCAGCTGCCCGCGGGTCAGCACCCGGCCGGTGTTGCGCAGCAGCATCTCGAGCAGCTCGAACTCCTTCAGCGGGAGCCGGATCTCGGTCCCGGACACCGTCACCACGTGCCGCTCCACGTCCATCCGGACCGGCCCGGCCTCCAGCGTGTCCGGCAGCAGCTCGACGTCCTGGCCGCGCCGCAGCACGGCGCGGATCCGGGCCAGCAGCTCGCGCGGGCTGTACGGCTTGGTCACGTAGTCGTCGGCGCCCAGCTCGAGCCCGACCACCTTGTCCACCTCGGTGTCCTTGGCGCTGACGATGATCACCGGGACGTTGCCCCGGCTGCGCAGGGCCCGGCACACCTCCGTGCCGGACAGACCCGGCAGCATCAGGTCGAGCAGGACGATGTCCGCACCGGCCCGGTCGTACTCGTCCAGCGCGTCCGGCCCGGTCTCCGCGACGGCGACCTCGAACCCTTCCTTGCGCAGCACGTACGACAACGCGTCGCTGTAGCTCTCTTCGTCTTCGACGACCAGCACTCGGGTCACGAAGCTGTCTCCTTTGCGATCAGGCGGCCTGCATTGCAGGATGCTTCAGTGCGGCGGTGTCCAGGCGGGTGCATCGCAAGGCGGAGGAGGTGCCTCTTCATCGTGGCTCCTCCTCCAGCGCAGCGAGGTGCCCGCCTGGGCGCCGCCGATGCGAAGGATCCTGCAATGCAGGCCGCACACCTGACGGGGTAGGCGTCAGGGGGAAGGCCGGTTCCTCCTGGCTGGAGGAAGCGGTCTGGCCCGGCGCGGGTTCGAGCCGCAGCGGGAGTCTCACGGTGAAGGTGGAGCCCTGGCCCTCGACGCTCCAGACCCGGACGTCGCCGCCGTGGATGGAGGCGATGTGCTTGACGATCGAGAGGCCGAGGCCGGTCCCACCGGTCTCACGGCTCCGGGCCCGGTCGACCCGGTAGAACCGTTCGAAGATGCGTTCCAGGTCGCTGCTCGGGATGCCGACGCCCTGGTCGCTGACGGTCACCTCGACCAGGTCGCCGATCGGGTGCGCGGCGACCGCGACCCGGGTGCCGTCGGGGCTGTAGTTGACCGCGTTCTCGACCAGGTTGCCGATCGCCATCGCCAGCTGGTCCTCGCTGCCCATCACCTCGAGCTCGGGCTCGGTCTTCACCACGATCTTGATGTCGCGGTCCTCGGCGTCGATCTGGCAGCGGTCCACCGCGCTCTCGATCACCGCGTTGATGTCGACCGGGCCCGGGTTCTCCAGCGGGTCGTCGCCCTGCAGCCGGGAGAGCTCGATGATCTCCTTCACCAGCCGGCTCAGCCGGGACGCCTCGACCCGCATCCGGTCCGAGAACCGCTGCACCGCCTCCGGGTCGTCGGAAGCCTCCGAGACCGCGTCGGCGAGCAGGATCAGCGCGCCGACCGGGGTCTTCAGCTCGTGGCTGACGTTGACGGTGAAGTCCCGCCGGATCGCCTCCAGCCGGCGCTCCCGGGTCCGGTCCTCGACCAGGACCAGCACCAACTGGCTGCCCAGCGGCGCCACCCGGGCGCTCACGTACTGCGTCGCGCCGAGCCGGCCGCGGACGATTTCGAGGTCCTGCTGGCGGATCTCACCGTCCCGCCGTACTGCCCGGACCATGGTCAGCAGGTCGTCGACCACCAGCCGCTCGCCCCGGACGATGCCGAGCACGTGCGCCGGGGCGCTGGCCTGGAGCACCTGGTCCTCGGGGCCCATCACCACCGCGGACGACCGCAGTACCGAAAGGACGGTGGCGACCCCGCTCGGGACGGCCGGGTCCGGGGACACCGGAATCTTGCGCTGGGACCGTTCGCTGAGCATCATCGCTCCGAGCGAAAGCAGGGCCAGGGCCGCGCCGATGACGCCGCCCAGCACCGCAGCCAGCGTGGGGTCCACGGCAACGATGCTACGCGGGCAACCAGCAGGGAAAGACCGAATGAGCACCGGATGACCGGGGGACGACCTAACTGTTCATCAGGCGTTCACCACTCGTCGCCATCCGGCAACCTCGACGGCATACGGTCACCAGGTGGCGGGTACCAGGCGGGTGCCTTCCACTCCGCCCAGCGTGGCGCCGGACACCACAGATCGGAAACGAACACAATGCGTGACACCTACCACGAGCAGCTCGACGACATCCTCGCCGAGCTGGAGCGGATGACCCGGACGGTGTCCACCGCCGTACGACGCTCGACCGCGGCGCTGCTGGAGGCCGACATCCGCAAGGCCGAAGAGGTCATCGCGGCCGACATCCAGCTGGACGCGGCCGGCGAGGGCGTCGAGGACAAGGTCTTCGAGCTGATGGCCCGCCAGTCCCCGGTCGCGAACGAGCTGCGGATGCTGGTCGCCGCGCTGCGGATGGTCGCCGACCTGGAGCGGATGGGCGACCTGGCCGCGCACGTGTCGAAGATCGCCCGGATGCGCTACCCGGCCCCGGCGATCCCGGACGAGCTGCACGGCGTCATCGCGGAGATGGGCTCGGTGGCCGGCAAGATGGTCGACGCCGCCGGTGACGTGATCCAGACCCGCGACGTCGAGGCGGCCGGCCGGCTGGAAGCCACCGACGACCTGATGGACAAGCTGCGCAGCAACCAGTTCCGCCTGATGATGGACGACTCCTGGCCGCACGGCGTCGAGGTCGCCGTCGACATCGCCCTGCTCGGCCGCTACTACGAGCGCATCTCCGACCACGCCGTCTCGATGGCCCGCCGCGTCGTCTACCTGGTCACCGGCGAGCTCCCGGTAGCCGTCGGCGGTACGGCGGCCGGCTCCGGCGCCGGCGCCTCCACCCCCAACCCGAACGGCAACTGACCTCGGACAACAGGAGCCCTCGGCAACAACCGCCGAGGACGACGACTTCTGTGCTCACCAACGTGTCTCCCCACCCCGCGCGCAAGAAGACATGAAGTACTAGAACAGCCAACGGGCCGAATCCCCACTCCAGCGGCGGCAAGCTCCCGTGGCTGCTCCCGGCCCAGAGGACGTGCCGTGGCTGCCTACCGACCCGCCGGAGACGGCTGCCATCGTGCCTGCCGGAGACAGGTGCCATCGTGCCTGCCGGAGGGGGGTGCCATCGTGCCTGCCGGTACGCCGGAGCCCGGTCGCGTGGGTTGGCCGGTGTGTTGGGACCTGGCCGGCCGCCGACACCCCCCTCGCCGTACGAGGGGATAGCCCCTCATGCTGTGGGTTCTCTGCTCGCACACGAGGGGAGAACCCACAACGCGAAGGGATATCCCCTCGAATGGCTGAGTGGGAGGTGCGGCGGCAGGCCGGTAGCCCGGGGGCCGAGCCGGCCGGAGGGTGGGCGCAGCGGCGGGCCGTATCGTCGGGGCTGGCCCGGGTAGTCGGGGGCTTGAACAGGCTATTTCGTGTTCAAGCCCACCAGTTTCTGCGTGCACCCCCAGTGGCTGGCACAGCACCACAAGGAACCCACCAGTGTCCAACAGCCCGGTCTCAAGATGCCTATCGCCGACGGCGCCGACGTGTGACCCCGGTCCGCGGCCCGGCGAAGCCGGCAGCCCGCCGAAGGCGTGTCCTCTGGGACTGTCCGCCTACCGACCCTGGTTCTTGACGGCTTCGATGGCGTCCTTGGCGGCTTGGGGGTCGAGGTACTCGCCGCCGGGGGTGACCGGGTGAAAGTCTTCGTCGAGCTCGTAGTAGAGGGGGATGCCGGTGGGGATGTTGAGACCGACGATCGTGGCCTCGTCGAGGTTGTCGAGGTGCTTGACCAGGGCGCGCAGCGAGTTGCCGTGCGCGGTGACCAGGACGGTCTTGTTGTCGCGCAGGTCCGGGACGATCGCGTCGTACCAGTAGGGCAGCATCCGCTCGACGACGTCCTTCAGGCACTCGGTCGCGGGGAGCAGCTCCGACGGCAGCGCGGCGTACCGCGGGTCGCCGGCCTGGTCGTACTCCGAGCCACGCTCGATCGGCGGCGGCGGGGTGTCGTAGGAGCGGCGGAACAGCATGAACTGCTCCTCGCCGAGCTCCTCCAGGGTCTGCTTCTTGTCCTTGCCCTGCAGCCCGCCGTAGTGCCGCTCGTTCAGCCGCCAGGAGCGCCGTACGTCGATCCACTGCCGGTCGGCCACCTCGAGGGCGATGTTCGCGGTGCGGATCGCCCGGCGCAGCACCGAGGTGTGCAGTACGTCGGGGAGCAGGCCGCGGTCACGCAGCAACTCACCGCCGCGCTGGGCCTCCTCGACGCCCTGGGCGTTCAGGTCGACATCCACCCAGCCGGTGAAGAGGTTCTTGGCGTTCCAGTCGCTGTGGCCGTGGCGGAGCAGGATCAGGCGATAGGTCATGGCGGCAAGCCTACAAGGGCACGTCTCCCGATCCCGCGCCGTCGCGAGCAGGTGCTCGGCGGAGTGCCTCGGTGCGCTGGGGCGGAGGGTTCGATGCGGAGCATCGTGCCCTTCGCACCAGTGCAGCGAGGTGCCCGCCGAGTGCCGCGCAGTAGGCGCGGGATCGGGAGACGTGCCCTACGGCTCCAGCCAGCCTTTGAAAGCGTCCAGATTCCGGGTCGACTCGCCCCGGGACACCCGCCACTCGTACTCCTTGCGGATCGAGGAGGCGAACCCGAGTTCCAGGATGGTGTTGAACGACGAGTCGGCGTACTCCAGCACCGCGCCGAGCAACCGGTCCACCTCGGTCGGGGTGATCGCGTGCAGCGGCACCCGGCCGTCCAGGTGGATGTCGCCGAGGTGGTCGACGGCGAACGCGACGCCGTACATCTTCAGGTTCCGCTCCAGCAGCCAGCGGTAGACGGCCTCGTGGTTCTCGTCCGGGCGCCGGGCGACGAACGCGTGCACGTGGACCGCCTGTGGCCCGACCGTCAGCGTGACCGTCGTCTTCAGCTTCCGCTCCCCCGGCAGGTCCGCGGCGAACGCGCCGGGCTCACCCTCGGTGAAGTCGAGCTCGTTCTCCTTCAGGACCTGGCGGATCACGTCCGCCGCCGACACCCTCATCCGGCTACCTCCGCGGCCAGTTCTGCCGCCATCGTCTCGGTTGCGACCCGGTACGCGGCCACTGTCTTCTTCGCGGTCAGCTCCCAGCCGAAGCCCTGGGCGTGCTTGACCGCCGCCCGGCCCATGGTCTCGCGGGTGTGCGGATCCGTCGCGATCCGCGTCAGCGCGTCGGCGAAGTCGTCCACCCCGTGCCCAGGCACCAGGAGGCCCGTCTGCCTGTCCACGACCGCCGTGGTCAGTCCGCCGACGGCCGCCGCAACCACCGGCGTCCCACACGCCTGCGCCTCCAGAGCGACCAGCCCGAAGGATTCCGAGTACGACGGAACGCACACGACCGACGCGGATCGGTACCAGTCGGCCAGTCCCGATCGCTCCAACGGCTTCACGAACCGAGTCACGTCGTCGACGCCCAGCGCCCGGGCCAGCTCGGCGTGCGACTCGGGATGCTCCATCCCGTTGCCCGACGGTCCGCCGATGATCGCCACCACCAGCCGGTCCCGCAGCGACGGGTCCCGCTCGAGCATCCGCGCGGCCGCCCGGATCAGCAGGTCGGGCGCCTTCAACGGCTGGATCCGCCCGACGAACGCCAGTACGACGGCATCCTCGGGCAGCCCGATCGCGCGCCGGGCCGTGGCCTGGTCGCCGGGGCTGAACATGTCCAGATCGACGCCCGGGTTGACCACGCCGACCTTCGACGGCTGGGCGCCGTACAGCGTGATCAGCTCGTTCGCCTCGTCCTCGGTGTTGGCGAGCAGCCGGTCCGCGGCCTCGACGACCTGTTCCTCGCCGAGCAGCCGGGCGGGCGGCTCGGGTACGTCGTCGTCGGCGAGGCTGGCGTTCTTCACCTTGGCCATGGTGTGCATGGTGTGGACGAGCGGGACGGCCCAGCGGTCCCGGGCGAGCAGGCCGACCTGCCCGGACAACCAGTAGTGCGAGTGGATCACGTCGTAGTGCCCGGGCTCGTGAATCGCTTCCGCCCGCAGGACAGCGCGAGCGAACGTACACAGCTGGGCGGGCAACTCGTTCTTGGTCAGGCCTTCGTACGGACCCGCGGCGACGTTGCGAACCATCACGCCGGGCATCAGCTCCACCCGCGCCGGCAGCGCCGACGCGGTCGCCCGGGTGAAGACGTCGACCTCGATCCCCAGGTCCGCGAGCCGCTTCGACAGCTCCACCACGTAGACGTTCATCCCACCGGCGTCACCGGTCCCCGGCAGGTCCAGCGGCGACGTGTGCAGGCTGATCATCGCGACCCGCCGGAGAGGACGGTCGGCGGAGGGAAGGCTCACGTGGTCAGGGTAACCCTGCGCGGTCAGTCCGGCTTCCGGGTCGGCAGGGCGAGGGTCTGGCCGGTTTCGAGGGCTGCGGCGATCCGGCGGGACAGCGTCGCGTTCAGGTCCGCGGTCTCCTGGCTGAGCTCCTCGATCAGGCCGCTGTGGCCGGCGACCTCGATGCTGGACAGCAGCTCGACGTACCGGTCTCGGTCCTGCAGGGCGCCTTCCAGCACGCTCTCCACCTTGAGTACGGCGTCGGCCTCGCGGACCTGGTCGGCGTACTGCTCGAGCTTGGCGACCTTCGTCTCCATCGCGGTCGCGGACAACTCGAGGGCCTCGCGTTGCGGGCGGAGAACGGCCTCCAGGCGGGCAGACTGCAACTGGTCCTCGATGTCGGCCTGCCGGGACCGCAATGCGGACAGCTGCTGGAGAACCCGGCCGATGTCCCACAGCTGCTCCGGCAGGACCACGTCGTTCTTGGCCGCGTCGAGCAGACCGCGCTTGTTCACCTCGGAGTCCTGGATGGTCTCGACCGCGCGCCGGGCCCGATCCATCAGCGCGGTGGCGTCGCCGTCCCAGTCCTCGGCGAGCAGGTACTTGCCCCGGTGCTTGCGGGCAGCGACCCGGGCCCTGCCCTCGCCCGTCATCGCGGCGACTCCGGCGACCAGCAGCAGTACGCCGAACACGCCGGCGCCGAGGCTCAGCCAGAAGGCCAGTCCGTCAGGGAAGATCGCGTACACCAGCCAGCGCAGGGCGAACCACAGGCCGATCTCGATCCCGGCGAACGCCACCAGACCGCCGATCGCCTCACCGACCGGCTGCCGGCCGACCGAGTCCTGCTTCGGCGCACTCGCCGGGATCAGCACGCTCGGATGCTCGCTCAGCAAGGACCGGGCCGCCGGCGGCACGTCGGGGGCGAAGAGCACCGGACCAGGCGGAGTCTCGTCGTCCGGCTCGGTCGCCATGTGCTCGCCCCCTGTGGTGAGTCCCCAAAGTCCCGACGTTCTACTGTGCGGACTGGTTCCCGCCGATGGCAACCGGGCTGGGAGACTCGGAGGCATGACTTCGAATGCGCGTCCCCTGGCCGTCGTCACCGGAGCGAGCAGCGGGATCGGAGCCGCGTCGGCCCGGCACCTGGCCCGCGAGGGTTTCGAGGTGATCTGCGCGGCCCGCCGGATCGACCGGATCGAGGCGCTGGCCAAGGAGATCGACGGCCGGGCGGTCCAGTGCGACGTGACCTCGGCCGAAGACGTCGCCGCCCTCGCCGACGCGGTCGGTGACCGGCTCGCACTGCTGGTGAACAACGCCGGCGGCGCGTTCGGCTTCGAGCCGGTCGCGGAGGCGGATCTGGAGGCCTGGCGGCAGATGTACGAGGTGAACGCGATCGGTGTCGCGGCCGTCACGAAGTCGTTGCTCCCGGCCCTTGTCGCCGGCCGCGGCACGATCATCGTGATGGGTTCGACGGCCGGCCAGGTCGCCTACGAGGGCGGCGGTGGGTACGTCGCCGCCAAGCACGCGGCCAAGGCGATCGTCGACACGCTCCGGCTGGAGCTGTACGACCAGCCGGTGCGGGTCTGCGAGATCGCGCCGGGCATGGTGCGCAGCGAGGGGTTCGCGCTGACCCGGTTCGGCGGCGACCAGGACAAGGCCGACGCCGTGTACGCCGGCGTGGCCGAGCCGCTCACCTCCGACGACATCGCCGACATCGTCACCTGGATCGCGACCCGGCCGCCGCACGTGAACATCGACCGGCTCACCGTCCGTCCCCGGGCGCAGGCCGCCCAGCACAAGGTGCACCGCGTTCAGTAGGCACGCACTGCGGTGACGTGGCGGCAGTGGACCAGCACGTCGAACCACTCGGCGACACTGCCGCCGGTCATCCACGACGACGCCCCGGCCTCCGGGTAGCCGCGGGTCTTCGCCGTCGCCTCCAGCCAGTCCCGTACGGCGCCGTGCGCCGGCCTGCGCAGGTCCAGGCTGAACACGTCGGTCCCGCCCGCCCGGAGCTGGTACTCGAACCAGTCCGGTGCGGCCGGTGGCATGTCGATCGGTCCCAGCGGGCCGAGCGTCGTACCGCTCTCGAAGGTGAAACCGAGGATCCGGTAGCGGTCGCCGTACCAACGCTTCAGGTAGGAGCCGGCGCTCGGGAAGACGGTGTCCGGGTACGGCGGTGCGGTGACGCGCAGACCGGGTGCGTTCGCTGTGTGAGCGCTCGCCGCCCAGTAGACGACCTTGTCGCCGGTGGAGCGGCGCACCCACCGGACGTTCTCCGCCGCACGGGCGTCGCGGTAGGCCGGGATCTCCTGCTCGGGCAGGCTGAACGCCTCGTAGAACGACACGATCTGCCGCGCGTGATGGACGATCTCCTGGTCAGGCAGGTCCCGGACGAGCTCGTAGACGGCCTTCGCCTTGCTGATGTACGGCGCCTTGTCGGCGACCTTCCTCCAGTACCACTGGACGTACTTGCCCATGTCCGTGGTGTTCGGGCGGATCGGCTCGAGGCTGCGGCGCAGTTCGGCCAGCCGGTCCGGTGCATGACGGGCGACGTAGTTGTCGATCGCGTCGTACGCGAGTTGCCGGGTCGCGTAGTACTCCACGCCGGCGAAGTAGACCTTGTCGCGATGCCTTGCGGTGTAGGTACGCACGTACTCGATCAGGTCGGCCAGCTCCTGCGAGCGCCAGGCCGGGCTCATCTGGCCAATCAACGCCTTCAGGTCACCGCGTCCGGTCCGCACGTAGTCGTTCACCTGGGTGCACAGCGACCAGTCCTCTTCGAACGCGATGGCCCGGAAACCCATCCGCTCGACGAGGTACCGCAGTACGCGGTGCTTCAGCCGGGTGATCTCCGCCGTACTGTGCACGGCCTCGCCGAGCCCGACGACCTGCGCGCCGCCGATGGACCGCCGCAGCTGCGTCAGATCACCGAGCGGCACGGCATTCCGCCGGATCCACTCCGCCACCGACTCGTCCACCCGGCCGGCGTATCCGGGCGACGCCACGCCACCCGCGACAGCCACGCCGGCCAGCGAACCGGCCAACAGTGTTCTTCGAGAAACCCCACTCTTATCCATACCTCACAACCCTGGCGTCGAGCGGCGGCCCGAACATCCCTCAGCGGGCGGCTCTGCTCGTACGCCGTACGTCGTACTACTTCGCGCGGAGGCGGTGGACCGGGGGCGACGTGATCGGGAGTGGGGCGGCCGGCTCGGGGAGGGAGTAGCCGGCGTACAGGCGGCGGCGGACGTCCTCGAGGGGGAACGTGTGCGAGTAGATCGCGAGCTTCACGGTGACGCCCTCCAAGGTTGCCCGCAGCAACATTTCTTCGACGGCCGGGTCGGCGGCGCCGCGGGCCACGAAGATCGAGCGGATGGCGTCCTCCACCTGGGACAGGCGGGCGTCCTTCTCGGCCTCGACCTGGGCGAACACGTCGTGCGTGGTGGGCTGCATCATCAACGTGATCGCCAGGCGCTGGATCGGCAGCGTGGTGGCGGCCGCCATCAGGGCTCCGTCGATGATCGCGGCCAGACGCTGGTCCGGGGTGCCTTCGATCGCGATGATCCCGGTGATGCCGTCCAGCCAGCGGTCCAGCAGCTCGGCGGCGAGCCGGTCCTTGGACGCGAAGTAGTAGGCGACGAGTCCCCGCGAGACGCCGGCCCGGGTGGTGATCTCGGAGATGGACGCGGCCTCGTAGCCGCGCTCGGCGAACACCTCGAGCGCGGCGGCGAGGATGCGTTCGCGCGAGCGTTCCCGCATCTCCTGGTTCACGGTGGCCGAGCGCGGCACGGTTCCTTCCCCGTTGCTGGTCTGGGCCCTGGAGGTCCGAGCAACCCCCCACTTCATGCTCGGCCCTCCGGGGCCTGACCCCCCGTGGTTGCGGACCCCTCCCCAGGCGTCCCGTCTATAGACTGGACGTCCAGTCAACCAATGTCAAAGGGTTGCCCGATTCGTGAACACAGTCCGTCACCGGTAAGATGAAGGGGCTGCGCCCTGTGTCGAGTGGCACGTGAAACAGCCGTAGCCACCGCCTGAAACCCCTCTGACTACTTGGAGCGCTTCCCCATGCCTGTCCGTAACGACCTGCGCAACGTGGCGATCGTCGCCCACGTCGACCACGGGAAGACCACCCTGGTGGACGCGATGCTGTGGCAGTCCGGCGCCTTCGGGGCCCACCAGCACGTGGACGAGCGGGCGATGGACTCCGGCGACCTGGAACGTGAGAAGGGCATCACGATCCTGGCCAAGAACACCGCCGTACGGCACAAGATGGCCAGCGGCGAGCAGGTCACCATCAATATCATCGACACCCCCGGTCACGCCGACTTCGGCGGCGAGGTCGAGCGCGGCCTGTCGATGGTGGACGCGATCGTGCTGTTGGTGGACGCCTCCGAGGGCCCGCTGCCGCAGACCCGGTTCGTGCTGCGCAAGGCGCTGGCCCGGAAGATGCCGGTGATCCTGGTGGTCAACAAGGTGGACCGGCCGGACGCCCGGATCTCCGAGGTCGTCGACGAGACCTACGAGCTGTTCCTCGACCTGCTCGACCACGACGCCGACCAGAGCGCGCTGGACTTCCCGGTCGTGTACGCGTCCGCGCGGGCCGGCCGCGCCTCGCTGACCCAGCCCGCCGACGGCGGCCTGCCGGACTCCGAGGACCTCGAGCCGCTGTTCGAGACGATCCTGGCCAACGTGCCGGCTCCGACGTACGTCGAGGACGCGCCGCTGCAGGCCCACGTCACCAACCTGGACGCCTCGCCGTTCCTCGGGCGGCTCGCGCTGGTCCGGGTGCACGAAGGCACGCTGAAGAAGGGCGCGCAGGTCGCCTGGTGCAAGCACGACGGCAGCGTCGAGCGGGTCAAGATCACCGAGCTGCTGATCACCGAGGCGCTCGAGCGGGTGCCCGGCGACTCGGCCGGCCCCGGCGACATCTGCGCGATCGCGGGGATCCCGGAGATCATGATCGGCGACACCCTCGCCGACCCGGAGAACCCGAAGCCGCTGCCGCTGATCACCGTGGACGAGCCGGCCATCTCGATGACGATCGGTACCAACACGTCCCCGCTGGCCGGCCGCACCAAGGGCACCAAGGTCACCGCCCGGCTGGTCAAGGACCGGCTGGACAAGGAGCTCGTCGGCAACGTGTCGATCCGGGTGCTGCCGACCGAGCGGCCGGACGCCTGGGAGGTGCAGGGCCGTGGTGAGCTGGCGCTGGCCATCCTGGTCGAGCAGATGCGCCGCGAGGGCTACGAGCTGACCGTCGGCAAGCCGCAGGTGGTCACCCGCGAGATCGACGGCAAGCGGCACGAGCCGGTCGAGCGGCTGACGATCGACTGCCCGGAGGAGTACCTCGGCACGGTCACCCAGCTGCTCGCGGTCCGCAAGGGCCGGATGGAGCAGATGACCAACCACGGCACCGGGTGGGTCCGGATGGAGTTCCTGGTGCCGGCGCGTGGGCTGATCGGGTTCCGCACCGAGTTCCTCACCGACACCCGCGGGACCGGGATCGCGCACCACGTGTTCGAGGGGTACGAGCCCTGGTTCGGCGAGCTGCGCACCCGGCCGAGCGGGTCGCTGGTGGCGGACCGGGCCGGCGCGGCGACGTCGTACGCGATGATCAACCTGCAGGAGCGCGGCACGCTGTTCGTCGAGCCGACCACCGAGGTGTACGAGGGGATGATCGTCGGCGAGAACTCGCGCAGCGACGACATGGACGTGAACATCACCAAGGAAAAGAAGATGACCAACGTCCGGTCGTCGACGGCGGACGAGTTCGAGAAGCTGGTGCCGGCCCGCAAGCTGTCCCTCGAGCAGTCCCTGGAGTTCTGCCGCGAGGACGAGTGCGTCGAGGTCACCCCGGACGCCATCCGCATGCGCAAGGTAGCCCTCAACCAGGTAGACCGCGCCAAACTGGGCCGCAAGAACAAGAACTAGCTCTCACCCACGCTCCGATAAGCCCGCCGACTCGCGGGCTTATCGGCAGTTGTGGGCACCACCCTGCACCGCCAAGAGCACGAAGTGGAAACGGTCGTCTGGGTGGCGCGAAGTGAAGTACAGCGGTGTGATACACCATTGGTCGGTTCGTGGGCGGGGGAAGGTGTTCCGGATCGTTACCAACCAGGCGTGCGGTGCTGACGTCTGTCATGTGCAAGCAAGACTTCAGTTGGGGGAAGGACAAGGAAACATGGGCATTCTGCGTAAGCTCGGCGCCACCGTCACGGCTGCCGCGTTCGTGGGAGTGGGCGCTCTGACCGCTGCCACGACGGCCGAGGCGGCCACGGTGGCGCCGAAGGTTGCGCCCCAGGTCGTGGTCGCGCCGCAGGCGGCGACGGCGGCGGCTGGTTCGACGGCGGTCGTCCCGGGGAAGCTGCGGATCGACAAGCGCTGTATGACGCGAGGCCGGGTGCTGTGCCTGAACAAGCGCACCCGCAAACTGGTGTACCTGGTGAACGGCAAGCCGATCCAGATCGCCGACGCCCGGTTCGGCGGCCGCAAGACGCCGACCCGCAACGGCGTGTTCAAGGTCTACCGCAAGTCGAAGAACCACGTGTCGTCGCTGTACAAGTCGCCGATGCCGTACGCGATGTTCTTCAGCGGCGGCCAGGCGATCCACTACTCGTCGGACTTCAAGGCCCGCGGGTACAACGGCGCCTCGCACGGCTGCGCGAACATCCGGGACAAGAAGAAGATCGCCTGGATCTTCGCCCGGGTGAAGATCGGCGACAAGGTCGTCGTCTACAGCGCCTGAGACGCGGTCACAGCGGCCGGGGAGTCACTCCCCGGCCGCTGTCGCGTTCTGGAACGCCTTGTACAGCCGGGGTTCCACCAGACAGAAGGTCGCCGTCGTGACGTCGGTCGCCGTCCGGCGCAGAGTGTGTACGGCGATGTCCGCCGCGGACTGCGCCGGCCACCCGTAGATCCCGGCCGACACCGCCGGCAGCGCCAGCGTCTTCACGCCCAACTCGTCCGCGATCCGCAGAGCGTTGCGGTAGCAGGACTCGAGCAACGCCGGATCCCGTTGCCCCGCCGTGTAGTTCGGCCCGACCACATGGATCACGTACGACGCCGGCAGCGCACCCGCGGTCGTCCACGCGGCCTCGCCGGTCGCGGCGCCGTTCGGGTACCGCTCGATCAGCTCGGCCAGGATCTCCGGTCCACCGGCCCGGTGGATCGCACCGTCCACCCCACCGCCGCCGCGCAGCGCGTGATGGGCCGCGTTCACGACCGCGTCCACGGGCACAGTGGTGATATCCGCCGTACTCAACACGATTTCCATCGCAGTTCCTCCGGTACGCTAGGGCGCCAACCAAAAGACCGGTGAGGACGTCCTACGAGTGTAGGGACGGGGTCTAGTCAGAGGGGTGTCCGATGCGCGGACTGGTTATTCGCAAGATGGTCAGCGGACTGGTCGTGGGCGCCGGCATTGCTGCACTCCTCAGTTTCGGAACAAACGCCACCGCGGCCCCGACCGATCTCGAGACGGTGCCGTTCCAGGTCAGCGGCGAGCTGCCGATCTACCCGAAGGCCTTGTGGGAGAACGGTTCCACCGGCACCAACGTGCGCAAGGTCGAGGCCCGGCTGGTCCAGCTGAAGCTGCTCGAGAAGCGCTACCTGGACAACGAGTTCGGCACCATGACCCGGTCCGCGGTGAAGAAGTTCCAGGATTCCAAGGGCATTCCCCAGCTCGGGTACGTCGACCAGAACACCTGGAACAAGCTGGTCGCGGTCACCCGCGAGCCGACCCAGGCCGAGCTCTACCCGCCGGCTCCGGTGGTGAACGGCAAGAAGCTGGACGCCCGCTGCGCGACCGGCGTCGTGCTCTGCATCGACAAGTCCACCCGCAAGCTGCGGTATGTCGTCGACGGTGTGGTGAAGATGCAGCTGGACGTGCGGTTCGGCGCGGTCAAGACGGCCACCCGCGAAGGCAGCTTCACGGTCGGCTGGAAGAGCCGCAACCACGTGTCGAAGCTGTACGACTCGCCGATGCCGTTCGCGATGTTCTTCAGCGGCGGCCAGGCGGTGCACTACTCCTCGGACTTCGCCGCCCGCGGGTACAACGGCGCCTCGCACGGCTGCGTGAACGTCCGGGACCTGGGCAAGATCAAGATCCTGTTCGACCAGATCAAGGTCGGCGACAAGGTGATCGTCTACCGCTCGTAGGGAACTACAGGGGACGCGGACCGCGACGGCGGCGGATCCCCCAGCCGCCCCGGCCGCGGCCGGTGGCGGCGCGCAGGGCCGGGCGGGCGTCGACCAGGTAGACCGCCGAGGCGACGATGCCGATCAGGCCGAAGAAGCTCAGCCAGCCCTGGAAGATCTGACTCAGCGTGAACACGACCAGGATCAGCACCCAGCCGGGCTTGGTCAGCTTGTCCGCTGCGGTGAACACCGCCCGCGGCCGGAAGGCCGCGTCGAGCAGGGCCACCAGCTTGATCCCGAGCAGCACCCACCAGATGATCTCGAGCGGACCGGCGAACCCTGGGAACAGGTTCGGGAACGTGGCGAGTGGGAGCATGCGTACGAGCCTACCGAAAGACCGGGCAGCCTACCTCTGCTCAGCGCAGATTGTGGGCTGCCCGGCCTCAGGATTCACCCAGGTGGTGGGCGTTGTTACTCTCAGTCGCCGACCTTGGTGGCGGCGTTGGTGGCGGCCTTGGAGGCGGTCTTCGCGGTCTTGCGGGCGCTGGTCGCGGTCGCCTTGACGTTGCGGGTGGCGGTGTCGGCGGTCTTCTTCGCGGTGGTGCGGGTGGCCTTGGCCTTGCTCACCGTGGTCTTGGCCTGGGTGACCAGGTCCTCGGTGGCCTTCTGGCTGCGGATCCGCTCGACCAGGTCCTTGCCGCGGCCGGCGAGGTCCTCGTAGGTCTCCTCGGCCTGGCCCAGCACGGTGGTGAACCCGGCCTGCGCGGTCTTCGGCAGCTCACGCAGCATGGCCGGGGCGGTCTTCGCGTCGGCGACGATCGCCTCGAACCGCTTGCTGAGCTCGCTCTGCGCCTTGGTCAGCTCGGTCTGCAGGGCCTTCTGGTCCAGCTTCGCGAACCGGGCGGTGACGTCGTCGCCGACCGCGCGGAGCTTCTCCACGGCCAGGTCGCCGGCGCCGGCGATCGCGTAGAACGGGGTGACGGGCGTACGGGTAGCCATCAGGCTTCTCCTCGGGATGATTTTCAGCAGGAAGGTGTTACTTGCGCTTGCTTGCAGGGGTCTTGGGGGCCGCAGGCTTCTTGGCAGCAGCCGGCTTGACGGGCTCCGGCTCCGGCTCCACCGAGATGTCGTCGTCGGACGTGTTCTCACGGACGAAGGACGCGTAGACGTCCAGCAGGACGCGCTTCTGCCGCTCGTTCAGCGCGGGATCGAGCAGTACGGCGTCGACCACGCCGGAGGCCCGTCGGCTGTCCGAGCCGTCGTCCGGGTCGAGGATGCCGGCCCGCACGTACAGGGTCTCCGCGGAGATCCGCAACGCCTTCGCGAGCTGCTGCAGCACATCGGCCGACGGTTTCCGCAGGCCGCGCTCGATCTGGCTGAGGTACGGGTTCGACACACCGGCCAGGTCGGACAGCTGCCGCAACGACAACTGCGCATGCCGCCGCTGCTCGGCGAGGTACTCCCCGAGGGAGCCCACCGCCCCAGCCGCACGATCACTCAATCTGGCCATGTGTCCAGTGTGCTAGCAGAGTGCTTGCAATTGCAAGCAGCGCGACCGTGAGCCCGCTCACGGTCGGTGACGACAGTTGAAAGTCGAAGGACTAGCTGAACGTCGCAGGATGCGGCTGAACCGCGCCGACCTCGACCCCGCCGCCGTACAAGGGGAACCGGGACTGCTGGTCGAGCACCTCGTGCTCGAGACCGAGCTTGCGCAGTACGGCGGCCATCACCACGGCCCGTGCCCGCGGCGTGCCGTCCTCGATCTTCACCGCGATCCCGCGCCCGTCCTCGAGGCCCACGGCGTACACGGCCTCCGCGCCGACCTTGCAGAACAGACCCGGGATGGCCCGCATCAGCGCTGCCTCGTCGCGCGTACTCCCGCTGGCGTACTCCGGGTACGCCCGGAACGCGTCCTTCACGCGCGCCTCGAGCGTGCCCGGCGCGGCCGCCGCGAACAGGCCGAACGAGCGAGCCAGGCCGGCCAGGCTGATCGCCAGGATCGGGGCGCCGCAGCCGTCGACGGCGACATACGAGACCTTCTCACCGGCAGTGTCCTCGACCGCGGTCCGGATGACCTGCTGCAGCGGGTGATCCGGCGCGCGGTAGTCGTCGAGCGGCCAGCCGTTGATCACGCAGGTCAGGAGCATCGCCGCGTGCTTGCCCGAGCAGTTCATGACGATCCGCTCCTGTCCGTGCCCCGCACGCACCCAGGCGTCCCGGCCGGCGTCTTCCAGCGGGTACGCCGGAGGCGTCCGCAGCGCCGACTCGTCCAGGCCGCCCAGCGCGAGGATCTCGCGGACCCCGTCCAGGTGGATCTGCTCGCCGGAGTGGGACGCGCCCGCCAGCGAGAGCAGCTTGCCGTCCAGCGGCAGCCCGTTGCGAAGCATGCCGAGAGCCTGCATCGGCTTGTTCGACGAGCGCGGGAACATCGGCTGGTCCACCACACCGACGGACCACTCGACCGCGCCGTCGGGATCGGTCACCACGACGGAGCCACGATGGTGGCCCTCGACGAAGCCGCTGCGGACGACGTCGGCCAGGATCACAGGTTCGGTCACGGCAGAACTGTACAGGTGCAAAACGCGGTGTTGCGAATGAATCGGTTCACAGCCGGGCGCGGACGTGCAACCCCACCTCGGGGTCGACCAGCAGCTCCTGGGTCGCGGTCACCGTCGGCTGGTCCTCGGCCACGACTTCGAGCACAGCCGCCGGATCGACGTTCCGCTTCACCAGCGCGAGCGCGATCGGCCCGAACTCGTGGTGCCGCGCCGCCGACCCGACGAAGCCGACCTGCTTGTCTCCGACGCGTACGGCGTACCCGTGCGCCGGCAGGTGGTCGACCGAGCCGTCCAGGTGCAGCCGCACCAGCCGCCGCGGCGGACGGCCGAGGTTGTGCACCCGGGCGACCGTCTCCTGACCGCGGTAGCAGCCCTTGTTCAGGTGGACGCCGACGCCGAGCCAGCCCAGTTCGTTGGGGATCGCGCGCTCGTCCGAGTCCAGCCCGAGCCGCGGCGCACCCGCCTCGATCCGGAGCGCCTCGTAGGCCCAGATCCCGGCCGCCGGACCCTCGAGCCCGGCCAGCTCGGCCCGCGGCAGGAAGACCTCGTGCCCGCCGAGCGAGTCGCCACCGCTGCGGGTCAGGAACTCACCCGCGGCAGGACCGGGACGCCAGATGATCGCGTAGTCGTCGGTCACGTCGGCGATCTCGACACGGGACATGAACACCATCTTCTGCAGCCAGTCGACCAGCGCCGCCGCCGCGCCCGGCTCGGTGTGCAGCCAGAACGTCTCGCCGTCGTCGACGCCGTACATCACGTGCTCGACGTGGCCGGTCGGCGACAGCAGCAGCGCGGTGGTCGACGTCCCGGGCTTCAGGCCCTCGAAGAACTGCGACGTGAGCGCGTGCAGCCAGGTCAGCCGGTCCGGACCGGTGATCTTGACGACGTCGCGGTGCGACAGGTCGACGAATCCGTCACCGGCCGCGAGCAGCCGCTGCTCCCGCAGGTCGGAGCCGTAGTGGGCCGCGACGCCGGCGTCGAGTCCGTCGGCCTCGACCGCGCCGGGCCGGTCCAGCAGGGGGCTGCGCTTCAGTGACATGTCACCAGAGTACGTCGATCGGCGTACGGCGAACGCCTCCCACCGTGGGATGTGGACAACACCCGGTCCCGGACAGCCTGGAAGCACCAAACCTCGAAGGGAGCAAGGCGATGAGCGACAGGCGATTCCGGTTCGGCGTGGTGGGCAGCCCGGCGACCGCGGAGCAGTGGACCACGACGGTCCGGCGGGCGGCCGACCTCGGCTACTCGAGCGTGCTGATGCCAGACGGGCTGCAGTTGCCGTCGCCGTTCGCCTCCCTCGCGATGGCGGCGACCCTCGCGGACGTCCGGGTCGGGACCTTCGTGGCCGCGGCGCCGCTGCGAACACCGCGGCAGGCCGCCTGGGACGCGCACACGCTGACAGTGCTGACCGACGGGCGGTTCGATTTCGGTATCGGCACCGGGCGGCCGGGCACCGACCAGCAGGCCGCCGAGCTCGGGCTGCCGTTCGGCTCGGGCAAGGAGCGTCGCGACCAGGTGCGGGAGACCCTCGACATCCTGGAGCGGCTCGACGGCGAGCGCCGTACCCCGATCATGCTGGCGGCCGGCGGACCGCGGGCGCTGGCGCTGGCCGCGGCCCGGGCGGACATCGTGTCCATCGCCAAGGACGCGATGACGTCGCGGGCGGAGATCCAGCGGCTGGTCCGGGACCTGCGGGAGCTGGCCGGGCCGCGGGCGGATCGGATCGAGCTGGCGATGAACCTGTTCGCGGCCGGGACCCGCGAGCTGCCGCCGTGGACCCGGCAAGCCGCGGGCGTGTCACCGGAGGAGCTCGAGGCGAGTGACTCGCTGATGATGCTGCGCGGGACGCCGCAGCAGATGGTCGACGAGCTCGAGCGGCGCCGGGACGAGTTCGGTACGTCGTACATCACTGTCAACGCGACGTACGTCGAGGACCTGGCTCCCGTCGTGGAGAAGCTGACGGGGAGCTAGACGTAGCACTGCCCGTCAGCTTGCAGGGAGCTGACGGGCAGTGCCGGAGGGGTGGAGAGGTGGCTCAGTGGTGGGACGCGCCGGTGTCGACCGCGGGAGCGGTGGGCTGGGGTACGTCGCCGGCGTGCGTGTCACCGGCGGCGAAGGCGGCCTCGTCGAACGGATCCTCACCGGCGAAGACCTGCTTGGCCTGCGCCTTGTCGAACTCGCCGACCCAGTGCCCGACCAGAACGGTCGCGACCGCGTTGCCGGCGAAGTTCGTCAGCGCCCGGGCCTCGGACATGAACCGGTCGATGCCGACGATCAGGCCGACACCGTCGACCAGCTCCGGCCGGTGCGACTGCAGGCCGCCGGCCAGGGTGGCCAGACCGGCGCCGGTGACACCGGCGGCGCCCTTCGAGGCGACGATCATGAACACCAGCAGCGAGACCTGCTGGCCGATCGAGAACGGCTCGTCCATCGCCTCGGCGATGAACAGCGACGCCATGGTCAGGTAGATCGCGGTGCCGTCCAGGTTGAACGAGTAGCCGGTCGGGACGGTGATGCCGACCACGGACTTCTCGACGCCGAGGTGCTCCATCTTCCCGATCAGCCGCGGCAGCGCGGTCTCCGACGACGACGTCGACACGATCAGCAGGAACTCGCGGCCGAGGTAGCGCAGCAGCTGGAAGATCGACAGCCCGGTGACCACCCGCAGCAGGGTGCCGAGCACGACCACCACGAACAGCAGGCAGGTCACGTAGAACGCGAGCATGATCTTCAGCAGGCTGACCAGCGCGGTCGATCCGGCCGCGCCGACCACCGCAGCGATGGCGCCGAAGGCACCGACCGGTGCGGCCCACATGATCATCGACAGCACCTTGAACACCAGCCGCTGCAGGTGCCCGATGCCGTTCAGGATCGGCTGGCCGGTGGCGCCCATCGCCTGCAGCGCGAAGCCGATCAGCAACGCCACCAGGACGGTCTGCAGCACCTCGCCCTCGGTCAGCGCGGACACGATCGTCTTCGGGATGATGCCGAGGATGAAGTCCGTCGTGGTCTCGTGCGCCCCGGCGGCCTGCTTCTGGCCGGCCTCGCGCAGCTTGTCGGTCAGGTCCAGGCCGGAACCGGGCTGGACCAGGTTGCCGACCACCAGGCCGATGGCGAGCGCGGCCGTCGACATCGTCAGGAAGTAGACGAGTGCCAGGCCGCCGACCTTGCCGACGCTGGCGGCCTTGCGGACCGAGCCGATGCCGAGCACCAGCGTGCAGAAGATGATCGGGCTGATCATCATCTTGATCAGGTTCACGAACCCGGTGCCGAGCGGTTTCAGCTCGACCGCGAAGTTCGGGAACAGGAACCCGACACCGATGCCGAGCAGGACGGCGACGATGACGGCGATGTAGAGGAAGTGGGTGCGATCGTTGCGGACCGGGGTGGGCCGCGATTCTGTCGGGCTCGACATGGGGGACACTCCTGTATCGGCCGGGCGGGCTGTACCTGAGTAACTGTGACGTGACGCACAGGGGAACTGCGCATTTCGTTCATATCGTTCGCCAGACCGAACCAGTGGCCCCGCTGGAATGCACAAATCCGGCCCATCCTGTGCACACTGTCGGCATGAAAACTCGGCCGTGGGAGCTGCGTCGCCAGGTGCTCTGGCTGCAGACCGTCACGGCCCTGGTGTTGATCGCGGTCGTCTGGATCACGATGATCGCCCAGTCCCGGACCCAGGCCGACCGGGACGCCGCGGCCGCCGGCGTCGAGCCGCCCGGCTGGGGCGAGCTGATCCGGCTCGACATCCGCTCGATGCTCGGTGTCGCGAGCCTGATGCTCGGTTTCGCGATCGCCGGCAACGCCCTCGTCTCCTGGCGAGTGCGGCGTGCCACTCGCGGCATCGGCACGCAGGCGCTGGCCCGGATGCTCGACTTCTACGAGGGCGTTCTGCGCGCGGCTCGCGAGGGTTTGGTCCTGCTCGACGCGGACGGCCGGGTCCAATTGGTCAACGACGAGGCCCGTCGGTTGCTCGGACTCGGGACGGTTCTTCCTGGCACTCCGATCGGAGAGCTCCACCTGGGCAGCACTTTGTCGGAGCTGCTGACGGCCGGCCGGACGGCGTACGACGAACTCCACCTCGGCGCCGAGGGTGTCGTGGTCGTGAACCAGCAGCCGGCCCGGTCCGGGCGGATCGTGACGCTGCGGGATCACACCCAGCTGCAGCGGCTGCTCGGCGAGCTGGACGCGGTCCGCAGCCTCGCGGAATCCCTGCAGGCACAGAATCATGAGGCCTCGAACCGCCTGCACACCGTGGTCAGCCTGATCGAGATCGGCAAGCCGGAGAAGGCGCGCGAGTTCGCGGTCTCCGAGCTGCAGTTCGCCCAGGCGATGACGGACCGCGTCGTCGGCACCGTCGGCGACCCGGTGCTCGCGTCGTTGCTGCTGGCCAAGCTGTCCCAGGCCCAGGAACGCGGTGTCGCCCTGACGTTGGAGCTCGGCCACGAAGCGCTCAACACCCGGCTGCCGGCTCAGGACGTGGTCACCGTCGTCGGGAACCTGCTGGACAACGCGATCGAGGCCGCCCGCGGCGGACCAGCACCCCGCCGGGTCGAGCTGAGGGCCAGTACGACGCCGGACGCCATCGACCTGGCCGTCACGAACACCGGCGCCGAGCTGGGATCGGCCGAGCTGGCGCACATGTTCGACCGCGGCTGGACAACGAAGGCCGAGCCGGGCCACGGACTCGGGCTCGTGCTGGTGCGCAGTACGGTCGAACGCTGGCAGGGTTCGCTCATGGTCGACCCGGACTCCGAACTGGACGACGTACCGGCGCTGACCGTGCGGGTCCGGCTGCCGCGGGCGGTGGACGTCAGTGCCTGATCTGCGCGTGCTCGTCGTCGAGGACGACCCGGTCGCTGCCGAGGCCCATCGCACGTACGTCGACCGGCTGCCCGGTTTCGCCTGCCTCGGAGTCGCCGGTACGGCGGTCCGCGCGCTGCAGGTGCTCGCCCGGGGCGACGTGGACCTGGTACTGCTCGACATGAACCTGCCCGACGGGCACGGGCTCGACGTGGTCCGGCGGATGCGAGCCCTAGGCAACCAAACCGATGTGGTCGCGGTGACCTCGGCCCGTGAGGTGGCCGCGGTGCAGGCGGCGGCCCGGATCGGCGTGGTGCAGTACGTGCTGAAACCCTTTGCCTACGAGACTTTGCGCGATCGATTGGCGGCGTACGCACGGCAGCGCAAGGCGGCCGAGTCCGGCCAGGTCGTGGCGGATCAGGACGAGGTGGACCGGTTGTTGCATCCGGCAACCGTCTCGTCGGTGCCGAAGGGGCTGGCCGGATCCGTGCTGGACCGCGTCGTCCAGCTGCTCGGCGACCGCGAGGGCTGGACGGCCGAGGAAGTCGCGGCGTCGCTGGGCACGTCTCGCATCACTGCGCGGCGCTACCTCGAACACCTCGCCGACCAGGGCCAGGCGCTTCGCACCCAACGGTACGACGGCCGCAGCGGTCGACCGAAAGTCGAGTACTCCTGGGTGGCGGAGAGTTAGCTCGACCGGACCAGGGTGGCCCAGAGGTGGGGCTGCAGCGGGTGCCCCTCGGCGGCCATGTCGTAGGCCCACATCAGCTCGCCCTTGACGAGGCCGTAGAGCCGGTGGCCGGCGCTGACCTCCTTGGCCGTCTCGGTGCGGGCGACGACATCGGTGCGGAGCTCGATCTTCGCGCCCTCGATCTCGCCGTACCAGATCTCGGCGAAGCCGGTCGGGTGGGCGAGGATCACCTCGAGCTTGTTGTCCGGCTTGGGCCGCCAGAACCCGGTCTCGACCGCGAGCGGGCGCTCCTTCGTGCCGTCCGCGCCGACCACGTAGGTCTGGCTGACGTAGTGCAGGTACGGCTTGCCGTTGTGGCTGAAGTCGATCTGCTGGCCGAACTCGAACTTCTCGATCGTCGGGTAGTCCCCGTGACCGCGGCCCTCCCAGCGACCGAGCAGCCAGGCCAGCGGCATCAGGTCGGGGTGCAGGTCCTGCGGGATCTCGAACGCCATCTCAGTTCGCACTGCGGCCGCGGTACAGCCGGTAGACGACGAACGCCGAGAACCAGCCCATGAAGACACAGACCAGGACCAGCAGCGTGGTGAAGATGACGTGCAGCACGTCGGCCAGTCTAGAGGATCGGCGCCGGGGTCCCTGGGCTACCGTGGCGTGATGTCCCGCACGCTGGTGATCAAGCTGACCGCAGGCGCCGAGGAAGCCGAACGCGCCAACCAGGCCTTCACCGTCGCGGCCACGGCGGTCGCGGCCGGCGCCACGGTGTCCCTGTGGCTGACCGGGGAGGCCGTCTGGTTCGCCGTACCCGGGCGGGCGGAGGAGTTCGACCTCCCGCACGCCGCGCCGCTGGCCGACCTCCTGACCGCCGTCCTCGAAGGCGGCCAGCTGACCGTCTGCACCCAATGCGCCAAACGCCGCGACCTGAGCGAACCCGACCTACTCCCCGGCACGAGAATCGCCGGCGCCCCCGCCTTCACCGAAGAAATCCTCACCGAAACCACCCAAGCAATCGTCTATTAACCCGCCACCACTCCTGCGCGGTTACTGCTGCTCGGTGGTCGCTGCTGCTTGGTGGTTAGCGTTCGTGGCCGGGGCCGTCGGTGCGGGTGGCGGGGCCTCGGCTGGCGCCTGCGTGTACCTGGGCTGCGGTTTGGCCGCCGCGGCCGCCTTCGAGGGTTGCTGGGTCGGGTCGCGTCGGCGCGCCGTCGGCCGGGGCTCGGCCGCTGAAGGAGACGGCCTGGTTGCGCTGCCGCTCGTCCTCCGGGACGTCACGACCGGGTCCGCGCTCACCTTGCTGCGCTGCCCGCTCCGCCCGCTGCCCTTCGAGGGTCTGCTCGACCGGGTGGTACTGCTGCCCGTCGATCCACACCTCACCACTGCCGACGTTCTGAACGTTCGCCCCGTCCCGATCCCCCTGCGGCTGCGCCGGCCCGTCCTGCCCCTGATCCGGCCCGTTCACCGTGAACGTCGCGTTGCTGATCGACCCGTCCTCCTGCATGACGTCCCGATAATCCAGCCCCTGCTGCCCTTGCACCCCCTCCTGCAACCGCTGAGGCCGCTCCCCCTGCTCCCCGACCTCAGCCGCCCGCCCATCTAGCTCCGGCTCGCGCCCGTCCCGGCCCTGCTGCGCCTCCTGGTCCAGCTCCGGCTCCCGCCCATCGCGGACCTGCTGCGCCTCCGGGTCGAGCTCCGGCTCCCGGCCATCCCGGGCCTGTTGGGCCTCCTGGGCCAGCTCCGGTTCCCGGTTGTCCTGTTGGGCCTGTTGCTCTCGGTCGTTCAGTTCGTCTGCGACGACGGCCGCCGTGCCTGCGGCTGCGACCGGAGCGGTCGGGTCGACGGCCTGGCCTTCCCGGTCGCGGCGGCGCTGGTCCCCCTCGCGCTCACGCTCCTCGCGAGCTTCGCGCTGCCGGTCGGTCTCGTCGTCCCGGGCCTGCTGGGCCTGGGCCTCCTGCTCGTCCTCGACCCGATCGAGGCCGCCGTCTCCGTCCCGATCGCCCTGCCGCTCATCGACCTCAGCCTCTTCCTCGCGCTGCTGAGCGTCATCAACCGCCTGGTGCCGATCCTCGATCTCATCCGGCTGAAGATCATGATCGCGGTCGTCGTTGGCCTCCGTCTGCCGGTCGACCTCCTCCTGCAACCGATCGCGCTCGGCCCGACGTTCGGCGTTCTCCGCCGCCAGCCGCGCGTTCTCCTCCTCGAGCCGCCGGACCTCCCGCTCGTGCTGACCCCACTGCTCGGCGCGGTCGGGGTTCTCGTTGAGGTGCCGATCCAGGACCGGGTTCTGCTGCCGCGCGTTGCGCATGAACTCCAGCGCCGCCCGCGCCCGCTGCCGCCGGCCGAGGGCTTCCTTGAGCAGCTTCAGGTTGTTGATCAGCCGCCGGACCTCGTTCAAGGTCTGCTGGAAGATCTCTTCCGCTTCGTCGGCCATCACGCCACCTCACTCGCATAGACGGAGTACCCGAAGCCGGCCTGCGTGGCGTCCGGTCCGGGTTGTGTCGCGTACAGGTGGATCTCGGCGCCCGGCCGCAGCCAGACCGCCAGGTGGCGACGTCGGTTCCGCCACTCCGCGGGCACCCGCGGGTCCGACCCCGGGCCGACGAACACCGGATCACCCCAGTGCTTTCGGCCCAGCGCGAGCTGCGCGGGCCAGTGCGTGTCCAGGCCCTCCTCGGCGTCGGCCAGCTCGGCCGGCCCGATCTCGTACGCCGACCAGCCGCTGCGCGGACTTTCCGGCAGTACGGCGTCCGGCAGCACCAGCATCACGGTCTCGCGCGGAGTGACCAGGCCCCAGGTGTAGCGGTCGGGATCGATGTTGCCGGGAGCCCAGGGACGCCAGCCGGTGACCGCGGTGACCCGGGACACGAGCGCCCGGATCGCGTCCAGGCCGGTCCCCGGGGGTCCCCAGACCGATCGCCAGTCGGAGACCTCGGCCAGGTCGGCCATGGCGCGTTCGTCATCGTCGGACGACCGCAGCTGCGTCTTCACCCGCCGACTCCTCTCATCGACAACCCGCCAAGCGTATGCCCCCATCGGTGCCATCACCTCCCGACAGACGCACAGCTGCGCCGCCCGGATCCCGGAGCCGGGACGGCGGGCCAGAGGCAACTACTTCAGCGCTTGACGTTGAGGAGTTCGCGAGCCTCGTCCGGCGACATCGGCGGGCGCTGCGCCATCGTCGCGAGGGCGGCGGCGCGCTCGACCAGTTCGGCGTTGTGGGTGACCGGCTGACCCTTCGCCAGGGTCAGCGTGTCCTCCATGCCGACCCGGAGGTGCCCGCCCTTCGACAAGGCGGCCAGCGCGACCGGGAGCGCCGTACGCCCGATTCCCGTTGCGGACCAGGAGGTGACCGCGTCCGGCAGTGCGTTGACCGCGGCAACCAAGGCGTCCGTCGTACCAGGCATGCCGCCCGGGACGCCCATGACCAGGTCGCAGTGCACGCGGCCGCCGTACGGGAGGCCGTACTTGTCCAGCAGCCGGTGCAGCGCAGCGACATGCCCGAGGTCGAAGAGCTCGAACTCCGGCACCACCTCGCGCTCCTGCGACAACCGGTACAGCTCGGTGACGAACGGCCACGGGTTCATGAAGACGTCGTCGCCGAAGTTGACCGTGCCCATCGTCAGCGAGCACGAGTCCGGTACGGCGTCCAGCACCCGCAGCCTGTGGTCGAGCGGATCGGTCACCGCGCCACCGGTGGACAGCTGCACGATGAGGGCTGTGTTCTCGCGCACCGCGGCGACCGACTCGGTCAGCCGGCCGAGGTCGAGCGTCGGCCGGTGCTCGCCGTCGCGGATGTGCAGGTGGATCATCGCGGCCCCGGCGGCCTCGCACCGCTTCGCCGTCCCGACCAGCTCGTCGAGCGTGGTCGGCAGCGCCGGGCAGTCCGCCTTGGCGGTCTCGGCGCCGGTGGGTGCAACAGTGATCAGAGTCGAGGCCATGAAGAGATCTTGCCAGATCCGGCTCGATCACGGGACATTTGCCTGCCGGACGGCCTGATTACCGGACGATCTCCCGCAAGGCAGGATGGTCGCATGAGAGCCGTCGTACAGCGAGTCAGCCAGGCATCGGTCACCGTCGAGGGCGAGGTGGTCGGGGCGATCGAGGAGCCCGGGCTGCTGGTCCTGCTCGGCGTCACCCACGACGACACCGAGGAGAAGGCGAAGGCGCTCGCGTCGAAGATCTGGACCCTGCGCATCCTGCACGACGAGCGCTCCTGCTCCGACGAGCAGGCGCCGATCCTCGCGATCAGCCAGTTCACCCTGTACGCCGACACCCGCAAGGGCCGCCGCCCGTCCTGGAGCGCCGCCGCCCCCGGCCCCGTCTCCGAACCCCTGTACGACGCCTTCTGCACCGCCCTGGAATCACTGGGCGCCAAGGTCGAACGCGGCCGCTTCGGCGCCCACATGGACGTTGCCCTCGTCAACGACGGCCCGGTCACCCTGATCCTCGACGCCTGAGCCCGGGACACACCAAACGGCCCCCGGGCGGGATCCGTGGATCCTGGCCGGGGGCCGGTGTGTTGGTTCTGAATCGGTGAGGTGCGACTCAGAAAGGTGCGTTCGGCCGGATCAGCCGATGACGCCGGCGGCCGAGTGGCCGACGATGACCTTGGTGTTCAGGCTGTAGACGTCGATCACCAGGGCGTTCACCGCGACGTACCGCTGCTGCTTGACGACCTGGTTGAAGGTCAGCTTGGCGACACCCGGGATGTCCAGCGTCTGGTTCACGCCGGTCTTGACCGGGTAGACCTTGTTGCCCACGCGGATCGAGGCGATGCTCGAGGAGTGGTCCAGGCCGACCTTGCCGTCCTTGGTCTTCCAGGCCGCGGCCGAGGACTCGATCGCGCCGATCGACAGCGTGCCGACCTTCACACCCGCGACGTGCGAGGTGAACTTCACGGCGGACTTGTCCATGCTCATGAAGCCGTTCTTCGTGGTGTAGACCGCACCCACGTAGGCGACCTTCGGGATGTTCAGCTCGCCGACCGCGTTCCGGATCGTCTTGCCCTCAGTGCCCTGGCAGGTGGACTGGTAGGAAGTCGGGCCGGAGACCAGCAGCTTGTCCGCGTGCGCCTTGGTGCCGTAGGCGTCACCGATCACCATCGCGGTGGCCGGCTTGGTGATCTCGGCGCGGGTCTTCAGCACCGCGACGTCGACACCCTCGGGGATGTACTGGTTCTTCACGTTCGCGTGCAGCACGACGGCCTGCGCGTACGAGTAGATGCCGGTGTTGGTCTTCACGCCACCGACGCGGTTCAGCACCATGTAGCCGAGGCCCGGGATCGCGACCTTGGTGTTCGGCTTCGGGTTGAGCAGCGACGGCACCGAGACGGCGCCGATCTTGACGCCGGCGAAGGTGGTGCTGCCGGTGTAGGACAGCTTGCCGTCCTTGTAGACCGACGTGGTGGTGGTCTTCACACCCGTCAGGTGCAGCAGGCTGCCGAGCTTGATGTCGACCGCCGTGGCGTTGCTGGTGACACCGTTGCCGTTCTTGTTGTTGAACGAGTGGGTGTCGGTCCGCACGGTGCGGGCGATCGCGTGGTTGTTGATGTTCGCGGCGGCGAGGTCGTTCTTGTCGGACCGGTTCGAGTCCGTGGTGCAGCTGATCTGGCTGACCACCTGCGGGCCGCTGTTCGCCAGGCCCGACTGGACGTCGGTGCCGAACGCGTAGCCGCTGTAGCCGAAGACGGGCGACGCGGACGCCGAGCCCGAGGTCAGCGCAATCGTAGAAGCCACGCCGACAACCGCCGCGGCACCGACGGCAGCGAGCTTCTTGTATCCGATGCGGGGTCTCATGACCCCTCCTCCCTGAGTGATGACGTGACCCGGATGGCGGGCCAGGACACAGACACAACTCAGGCGGTTGCGGTAGGTAACGAGAAGGTTCCGCTCCGAGACCAAACCGTTACGTCACCGCCCGGTCCGCGAGATTTCCGGACCGGACCCGTAACCCCGGAGTGATGCCGAAACCCCTGTGGACAACTGGGTTTCCGGACATGCCGAAGGGTCCGGACGCGCAAGGTCCGGACCCTTCGGGGCTTACATCAGGGTGGACCGCCCCTCGGTCAGAGGCGGCACCATGAGTAACGAACGACTGCTCAGACGGCTACGGCCACCTCGGCGACCTCGCCGTACTGGGCGACCACCTGGCGGTCGACCGGCTCGGCCTTCGGGGCCAGCGTGCGCAGCGTCCAGCTGCCCGGCGCCGCGAAGAACCGGAAGTGCCCGGTCGCCGAGGTGGGCACCTCGGCGGTGAACTCACCGGAGGCGTCCAGCAGCCGCACGTAGGCGCCCCCGACCGGCTCCTCGCCGCGCAGCACCTGGCCCTGGATCACCGCTTCCTTGTCGACGTCCACGCCCTTGAGGTCGAGACCGCCCTGCTTTGCTCCGCACATGTGTCAGGCCTTTCCGGGCTCGTCGCCGAGGGCAACGGGTACGCCGACCAGCGAACCCCACTCGGTCCAGGAACCGTCGTAGTTCTTCACGTTCGGCTGACCGAGGATCTCGTGCAGCACGAACCAGGTGTGCGCCGACCGCTCGCCGATGCGGCAGTAGGCGATGGTGTCCTTCCCGAAGTCGACTCCGGCCTCGGCGTACAGCGCCTGCAGCTCGTCGTCGGACCGGAAGGTGCCGTCGTCGTTGGCGGCCTTGCTCCAGGGGATGTTCGCGGCGGTCGGGATGTGACCCGCACGCTGCGCCTGCTCCTGCGGCAGGTGGGCCGGGGCCAGCAGCCGGCCGGCGTACTCGTCGGGGCTGCGGACGTCGACCAGGTTCTTCACGCCGATGGCGTCCTTGACCTCGTCGCGGAAGGCGCGGATGTTCAGGTCCGGGTCCTGGGCCCGGTACTCGGTCGCGTCCCGCTTGACGACCTCGTCGGTCAGCTCGCGGCTGTCCAGCTCCCAGCGCTTGCGGCCGCCGTCGAGCAGCCGGACGTCACTGTGGCCGTACAGCTTGAAGTACCAGTACGCGTACGCCGCGAACCAGTTGTTGTTGCCGCCGTACAGCACGACCGTGTCGTCGTTCTTGACGCCGCGATCGGACAGCAGCGCCTCGAACTGCTCCTTGTTGACGAAGTCCCGCCGGACCGGGTCCTGCAGGTCGTCCTTCCAGTCGAGCTTGAGCGCGCCGGCGATGTGGCCGGCGTCGTACGCCGAGACGTCTTCGTCGACCTCGATCAGGACGACATCGGCGTCGTTCTTGTGCTCCTCGACCCAGTCGGCCGAGACGAGCGCGGATTCCCTGCTCATGGTGTGCTGCCTCTCAGTTGTTGGTAGCGGTGGTTGGCGTACGAATGCGATGGATCAGCAGATAGGCCTCGCAACCGAGGCAGAGCCCGACGGCCGCGTTCACGAAGGCGGCGACCAGGGCGAATCCGGTGGCGACCACGCCGAGCACGGTGGCGCCGGTCAGGTACCCGATCAGACCGGCGACCGCGAAGACGAGGCCGACCAGCTGGGCGAACCGCGGCGGCGCCGCGTCCTCCAGCTCCTTCGGCGGACCCAGCCGGGGCCGGATCAGCCGCTTGAACAGCTGCCCGTACGGCGACGCCTGGACGCCGAACGCGACGGAGATCGCGAACACCACGGCCTGGACCGCGAGCGGCCAGGCGCTGTTCAGGACCAGCGTCAGCGCGAGCAGCACAGTGGTGACGCCCGCGGCGAAGCGGAGCCCGCGGGGATCGACCTTGACTGTCTTTTCGGACATGCACATCTCCCGAAGGAGGAGGTGGATCGAGCCGGACCCGCCCGGGTACGCGGGAGGCGACGTACGCGAAACCGTGCTCAGCGACCGGTTCCGCAGCGCTCGGGACGCCGCCTGGTCAGCGGCGACGACACAGCGACGAGCGCACCCGGCAGTTGTCCACCGCCCGGCGCT
Source organism: Kribbella sp. NPDC002412 (assembly GCF_053592935.1). Classification (NCBI taxonomy): domain Bacteria; kingdom Bacillati; phylum Actinomycetota; class Actinomycetes; order Propionibacteriales; family Kribbellaceae; genus Kribbella; species Kribbella sp. NPDC002412. The sequence goes on along the minus strand of NZ_JBSFBL010000063.1, from coordinate 6,476 downwards.
TGGTCAGCCATGTCGTGTAAGCCACGGATCGAGAGTACGGAAAGCGGGCGGGCCCGCGACCTGTGGTCCCATCACCTGAGACAACTGATCAAATGGCGGACAGTCAGGTGCGGACCACGTTGGTCCCGGCCACCTTGTCGTGCAGCGCCTGCTTCTTGTCGTCCCACAGCGGCCACAGGTAGTTGATCAGGCTGAGGAAGCTGAACAGCGTGCCCACCAGCGGGATCGCGCTGAGCAGGCTGAGGCCGGTGTAGACGCTGAACCGCTTCGCCACCGCCGCGCCGGGTGGCGGACCGGGCACGTCGCGCAACCGGACCGCGATGCCGACCGCCTTCTTGCCGGGCGTGGCGCCGCTGCGGGTGAGGAAGAAGTACTCGTAGACGAACGAGACGGCGATCCCGATCAGCACGGCCGGGATCATCCACTGGTAGACCTCGCTGGGCAGCGCGAACGTCGACTGCGGCGTGCCGGCGGCGGCAGCGTCCATGGTGTCTTCCATGTAGTCCCAGATGACCTGGAAGTACTGCCAGTAGAAGTAGCCGGTGAACGGCAGCCCGATGATGCCGACGATGATCGAGTCGATGATGCGGGCGAACACCCGGCGCCACCAGCCGGACAGCGGCTGGCCGTCGGGGGTGGCAGCGACGCGCTGGCCGGGGTAGCCATAGCCCTGCTGCGGGTAAGGCTGCTGTCCGTACTGCTGGGGATGGCCTGGCTGGGGTTGGCCGTACTGCGGTTGGCCTTGGGGCTGCGCGTACTGCGTCGGCGTCGGCTGCGCGCCGCCGTACACCTGGCCGTGCTGCATCGGCTGGCCGAACTGCGGCCGGCCGGCTCCGCCACCGGGCTGGCCGAACTGACCCTGGTACGGCGGTGGGCCCTGCCGTGGACGGCGGTTGTCCGTCCACGTGCTGCCGTCCCAGTACCGCTCTTGGGACTGGTCCTCGGGGTCGTCGTACCAACCGGCTGGAAAGCTCACCGGCACAGCATCACTCAAGTGGTGGTCCATCCGCCATCTGGTGGCAGTTAACGGACGCTGCTGTGGTCGCGGCTCAGCGCGGCGCGTGCTCGATCGCGGTCGCCAGCGCGGCGATCACGTCCGGCTTGCGGGGCGCGCCGCTCGCACGCTTCACGATCGCGCCGGTGCGATCGAGCACCAGCGTCGTCGGGGTGCGCAGGATGTCGAGGCGCCGGACCAGGTCCAGGTGCTTCTCCGCGTCGATCTCGACGTGCCGCACGCCGTCGACCATGCCCTCGACCTCGGCCAGCGTCCGCCGGGTCGCCCGGCACGGCGCGCAGAAGGCGGAGGAGAACTGCAGCAACGTCGCGCGCTCGCCGAGCTCGTCGCCGATGTCCGCCGCGGACACCCGGTCCATGCTGTCCACCTGCTCGGCGTCCGCCTTTCGCACCACGTGGGTCCCCCGGAACCGACCATCGAGTGTGGCCTTGAGCACACTGAGGACGACGCCGGCGGCGACCGCGCCGACCAGCACCCACATCCCCAGGCTCATGACAATCCAGAGTACGTCGCTGGTCTACGGGCTCAAACGGTCGTTCACCCCTCGGACGGCGGGCGCGACCGGAGCCGCTTGGTGTCGCCCCGGCGCTTCTTCTCGTCCAGCCGCCGGCGGACCGAGCCCTTGCTCGGCTTGGTCGGCCGTCGCTGCCGTGGCGGCGCCGCGATCGCGTCCCGCAGCAGCGCTGCCAGCCGGGTGCGCGCCGCCTCCCGGTTGCGCCACTGCGACTTGTGCTCCGACGCCGCCACGGTCAGTACGCCGTTCACCAGCCGCGACCGCAGTCGCTCGAGCGCGCGCTCCCGCAGTACGTCGGTGAGCGCCGTCGTACTCGCAACGTCGAAGCTCAGCTCGACCCGGCTGTCCGTGGTGTTCACCGACTGACCGCCCGGCCCGCTGGACCGGGAGAAGCGCCACGCCAACTCCGTCTCCGGGATCACCACCCCGGCGCGCACCTCCAGCCCGCTGTCCACACACACCATTCAACCGGACCCTTCGCTGGTTAGGCTTCTGCCCGTGCAGGAAACGGGGAGCGGGGACGGGGACCGGGAGGAAGAAGAACTCCCGGAACTGAAAGACATCAGAGTGCGCGGCCGGTCGGTCCGCACGTGGGTGATCGGCGCGGGCGCGCTGATGCTGGCGGTCTCGGCAGCCTTCGGCGGGCTCAAGAAAGCAGCCGACGAGACACCGCAGATCGACGCCGGCACAGCAATCGATACCGGCCGCTACGAGGTGACGATCCAGCGAGTGGTCACGGTCGCCGACCTCAAGCCGCTGTTCACGCCGGACGACGGCGGGGCGCTGATCGCGGTGGTGACCAAGCTGAAGGTCACCGACGACCTGGGCACGGCGCCGTCCAGCGACCTGATCCGGCTGGTCGGCGTACCGGGGATCGAGGACGACGACGCGCCACTCGGCACCACGAACCTGCGCGACGCGACGATGAACCCGGTGCTCACGCCCGGTTTCGCGGAGGACGTCGCGTACGTCTGGAAGTTGCCCAAGGCCACCGAGTTGCCGACGTCGGTCGAGCTCACGGTGCGCGGGTACGAGCACCAGGAGCAGTCCCTGCTCGACCACCACGAGAAGTGGCTGCCGGGCGAGGTCGCCGCCGAGAGCACCGTCACGGTCGAGGACAACACCAAGTGAGCGGCCGCAAGGTGGTCAACGCGGCGCTCACGCTCGCCGTACTGGTCGGGATCGTCGGGCTGTACCGGCTGACGCCGACGCAGAAGGACATCCAGGAGCCGGTCGCGGTGAACGGCGTCGTCGGACGCGCGGTGAACACACCGCGGTTCGAGCTGACCGTCGAGGGGGTCCGGGTCGGTCGCACGTTGCGGCTCCCGGGCGCCTCGAAGGCCCGCGACACCTTGTCGAACTTCGTCGTCGTGGACGCCGTCGTCACCGCGACCCGCGAGCCGATCCACCTGGCCTCGATCCGGATTAAGGCCTCGGACGGGGTGACCTATCTCGGCGCCAACCGCAGCGGTCTCGACCAGGTGGACCTGACCGGGATCGAGTTCGCCCCGAACATCCCGGTGCGCGGCTCGTTCGTGGTCGAACTGCCGGCCGGGAAGTTGCCTGGCGCAACCTTGCAGGTGATGGAGAAGTCGATCTTCAACGACCTCGAGGCGCAGGCGACGATCCCGCTCGGGGTCGACGCGGAGCCGGCCGTCGAGGACGTGGTGACGCTGACGAAGGCGAGCGAGTCATGAGCGGCGCGCGCCGGGCCCGGCGGGGGTGGTTCGGCAAGAACACGGCCGCATTGGCGGCCCTGGTGGTCGCCGTACCGTTCGCCGGCTGGTGGACGACCCGCAGCGACTACAAGTCCTGGTACGACGCCGAGCCGCGCGACCCGATCGCGGTCGCTGCGGGTGGGACGTCGTACGCAGGAGCGACCTGGTTCGCGGCCAGCATCGAGGAGGACCCGCAGGCGCGTGCCGGTCGTAAGGCCGAGCCGACTCCTCCTGGGACGACTCGGGTGCGCGTGTACCTCCGGCTGCAGGTCGACGACCTCGCTGCGCTGGAGGGGCTCGGTGGGTGCCGCGTGCAACTGCGTGCGCCGGACGGGCGGCTGTGGAACGAGTCGTTCACGGCCGGCGACTTCCAGGATCGGCCGTCGGGGTGCACGGGTGGGGACGACTCGTCTCTGCAGAGCTGGCGGGGGACGTCGGCGCAGTACTACCTGAAGCCAGTGGCCGGAAAGCCGTTCGAGACCGTCGCGGTGTTCGTCGTACCCTCCGCGGTCGCGTCCAGCGTGCAGCCGACGGTCACGTGGGCTACGAAGCTCCCTCAGTACTTGGCATTCCCGAGGTAGCGGCGGTCAGGTCGGTGACGCCCTGGTCGCCCTCGGGCTGCTGGTGGACGGCGCGCGTCCGCGGGGTCAGGTAGCCGGCCAGGCCGCCCACCATCCGGTCGTAGGCCGCGGCCAGCAGGCTGACCTGGAGCATGATCTTCAGGCCGTCGGTGACTAGGTCGAGCGGCTCGTCGATGACCTGCCAGAACTGCAGCGAGTGCGGCCCGAGCACCCACAACTTCAGCGCGATCCACACGCCGCTCGCCGCGAACGTGACGACCGCCCAGGCCAGGAAGTAGCCCAGCATCGGCCGCAGCCCGGAGCGCACCACCAGCCGGAACGCGTCCACGACCGGCGTCCACCGGTCCCGCCAGTCCGACACCACCGAGTTCCCGGCCGCGCGGACGATCCGCGGCGTCTGCTGCCAGCGCTGCGTGATCCGGTCGAACCGCCAGCGCAGCTGCGCCTTCGCCGGCTTGTGCACGACCCGGCCGTAGATCACCGCCGTCATCGTGATCCACATCAGCGGCAGCACCGCGGCGTTCCACAGGTCACCGATGCCGGCGGCAACGAATCCGGTGACGCCGTCCCAGATCTCGCGGACCTGGGAGATGCCGAGCACGTGGTCCAGCACCCAGCCGTACCCGTCCTTCAGCCACAGCCAGACCTGGCGCTCCTCCAGCCACGCCTTCGGCGACGGGATGAACGAGGACGCCTGGTACGCGACCACGAACAGCCACAACGCCTCGAGGTACGTGACGAACAGCTTGCGGACCGGGCCTTCCTGCTCCTTCTTCCACTTCTTGAAGCCCAGCCGGAGCAGGTACGCCGAGGCGCCCAGGGCGATGAACAGCCAGGTCGACAGGGACTGTAGACCCTCCGACTCCCGCGGCGCCGTACCGCCGGTCAGGACGGTGGCCACCGTCTCGTTCACCTTGTGGACGGCCAGCTGGTACTCGTAGTCGAGCGCCTCGGCCTGCAGGAACTTGTACGCCGCGTAGAAGGCCAGGAACGGCAGCAGTGCCGCGGCGAGCGCGTCGAGCGCTCGGTGCTCCGTGCCCGGCTCTACGCCATCGGGCGCGAGCATGCCCTCGGCAACGGCTCGCTGGTGGAACGGCAGCTCGCCCCTGAGCACCAGGAACATCGCCACGTACATCGCCAGCGACACCAGCACGAGCAACGCGAGCACGGCGATCCCGGCCGCCTCGGCCTTCGCACCCGCCTGGACCGCCACCCACTGCAGCCCTCGATGCGCCAACTGCGCGATCAAGAACACAGCCAGCAACCGAGGCCAGGCCCTCGCGAACAGTCCCCCAGCCCGCCCCACCGTGGTGAGCAGGCTCCCCGTTTCCACTGCCACGCCCGCAATCTACCTGCCCGAAGCGTCACTGCCCTTGGAACGCTGACCCCGGACGCCAGCAAGCCGCCGGGAGCGAGTTCCGGCGGCTTGCTGGTTGAGAATGGGTCAGCTTGGTGAGACTGGGGTCAGGCGGTGGCGTCTGCGGTTTCCCGGGTGGTGCTGGGCGGGATGACGAAGCGGTAGCCGACGTTGCGCACCGTCCCGATCAGCGACTCGTGCTCCGGGCCGAGCTTCGCGCGCAACCGCCGTACGTGAACGTCGACCGTCCGCGTGCCGCCGAAGTAGTCGTACCCCCACACCTCCTGCAGCAACTGCTCCCGGGTGAACACCCGGCCCGGGTGCTGCGCGAGGAACTTGAACAGCTCGAACTCCTTGTAGGTCAGGTCGAGCGCCCGCCCGTTCAGCTTCGCCGTGTACGACGCCTCGTCGATGACCACGTCACCGCTGCGGATCAGCGTGCTGTCGGGCTCCTCGTTCCGCGCCGCGGCGAGCCGGCCGATCACCAGCCGCAGCCGGGCCTCGATCTCGGCCGGACCGGCGGTGTCGAGCAGCACGTCGTCCGCGCCCCAGTCCGCGTTCACCGCGGTCAGGCCGCCCTCGGTCACGACGAGGATCAGCGGGACGTCGATCCCGGTGGTCCGGATCAGGCGGGACACGCCACGCACCGCGACCAGGTCACGGCGGGCGTCGAGCAGGACGGCGTCGGCGTCGGGAGCGTCAACCAGTGCGGCGACCTCGGCGGGAAGAATCCGGATCTGGTGCGGCAGCAGGGCGAGCGAGGGCAGCACCTCGGTGGAGGCCTGCAGCGCGTTCGTCAGCAGAAGCAACGTACTCACGCTGTCTCCTTGTGCTGGTCGGCGGATCCCTGGTCAGCGATCCGGTCCTTTTGCACGTCAGGCCCCGACGGCGTCATTGCCGGGGGGCCTGAGTCACACTGGATAGCAACAGCAAGCTGACATAATAGCGGAAGACTTAGCCGACTAGTGAGGCCTTCTCCCAGATGCCGGAAGTGACCATCAGGTACTTCGCCGCCGCCCGCGCGGCCGCCGGCGAGTCCTCCGCGACCGCCGAAGCCACCTCGATCAGCGACTTGATCAGCACGGTCTCCGCCGATCGCCCGGAGCTGGCCCGCGTCCTCACCATCTGTACGTTCCTCCTGGACGGCGAACGCGCCACCCCCCCCCCCCCCCCCCCCCCCCCCCCCCCCCAAAAAACCCCCCCCCCCCCCCCCCCCCCCCCCCCCCCCCCCCCCCCCCCCCCCCAACCAAAAACCCCCCCCCCCCCCCCCCCCCCCCCCCCCCACACACCC
>NZ_JBSFBL010000062.1:25698-43554 GCF_053592935.1 Kribbella sp. NPDC002412 | reverse complement strand
CTGAGGGGTCCGGCGCCCAACGGCCCGCCCGCCTGGTCGCCGGGCGGGCCGGTCTGTCTACGATCTCGGAGTGCCTTGGAGTGACGGACTTGTCGAGTTCTGGACCGAGCGGCATCTGTGTGTGCTGAGCACCGTCCGTGCGGACGGGACGGTGCACTCGACGCCGGTCGGCGCCACGTTGGACGTCGAGGCAGGCCTGGTCCGGGTGATCTGCTCGGGTACGTCGCACAAGGCGCGGACGATCCGCAAGGCCGGCTCGGCCGCGGTCTCGGTCACCCAGGTCGACGGGCGCCGCTGGTCGACGCTGGAGGGCCGTGCGGTGGTCAGCGACGACCCGGAGCGCGTAGAGGACGCCGTACGGCGGTATGCCAAGCGCTACCGCGAGCCGCGGCCCAACCCACGCCGGGTGGTCATCGAGATCACCGTGACGAAGGTGCTGGGCAATGCCTGAGCCGGTGACGGTCGTAGGGGTCGGTGCGGACGGGTGGGACGGCCTGTCACCAGCTGCACAGAGCGCCGTCCTGGCGGCAGACGTGCTGATGGGCAGCGCCCGGCAGCTGGCTTTGGTGCCCGGCGACGGCTTCCAGCGGGTTGCCTGGCCTTCGCCCTTGTCCGAAGCCCTGCCGCGGTTGCTGTCGGAGTATCAGGGCCAGCGGGTCTGCGTGCTGGCCAGCGGCGATCCGACGTTCCACGGCATCGGTACGACGCTGACCCGGATGCTCGGCGCGGACGCCGTACGGGTGATCTCACACCCCTCGAGCGTGTCGCTGGCCTGTGCACGCCTCGGCTGGCCGCAGGACCAGGTGCAGGTGATCAGCCTGGTCAATCAGCCGGTCGAGCGAGTCCATCCACACCTCCAGCCGGGTCGGCGCCTGCTGATCCTCAGCCGGGACGCTCAGACCCCCGCCCAGGTGGCCGGACTGCTCGCCGAGCGCGGCTACACCTCCAGCACGTTCACCGTCCTCGAACAGCTGGGCGGACCCGCCGAGCGCATCCGCTCCGAGTTGCCCGACGACGTCGATGCGCTCAACGTGATCGCCGTACTGTGCCAGCCGGACGACGGCACGCCGCTGCTCCCGACGGTGCCCGGACTGCCCGACGACGCCTTCGAGAACGACGGCCAGCTCACCAAGCGCGAGGTCCGCGCGGTCACGCTCTCGCGACTCGCGCCGGTGCCCGGGCAGTTGCTGTGGGACGTCGGCGGCGGCGCGGGCAGCATCGCGATCGAGTGGTCCCGCCACCATCCCACCTGCCGCGCGATCGCGATCGAACGCGACCCGGACCGGGCGAAGCGCCTGGAGCGCAACGCGGTCGCACTCGGCGCCTCGGTCGCAGTCGTGCTGGGCAAGGCACCTGACGCGATGAGCGGCTTGGAGACGCCCGACGCGATCTTCGTCGGCGGCGGAGCGACCGCGCCGGGCATGGTCGAGGCCTGCTGGAACGCCCTCGCCCCCGGCGGCCGGCTCGTGCTGAACGGCGTCACACTGGAGACCGAGGCCCTGATCGCCCGCTGGTACGGCGAGCTCGGCGGCGACCTGATCCGGTTGGATGTCCAACGCGCCTCGGCCGTCGGAACCATGACCGGCTGGCGCCCCGCCATGCCCGTGACAATCTGGAGCGTGACCAAATGACGGTACTGAATGCCGCGCTGCCGCGCGGCCAGTCACGGGGCTTTGGCTCCCGGTCTTCCCTCGTCGCTTCGCTCCTCAGTCCAGACCGGGAGGCCCCGTGACCGTGCATTTCATCGGAGCTGGTCCAGGCGCCGCCGATCTGATCACCGTCCGGGGCCGCGACCTGATCGCGTCCTCACCCGTCTGCCTGTACGCCGGCGCGCTCGTCCCGGTAGAGCTCCTCGACCACTGCCCGCCCGGGGCCCGCAAGGTCGACACCGCTTCACTCACACTCGACGAGATCATGTCCGAGCTCGCGGCAGCTCACGCAGAGGGTTTCGACGTCGCCCGGCTGCACTCCGGCGACCCGTCGGTGTTCAGCGCGATGGCCGAGCAGCTGCGCCGCCTCGACGACCTCGGGATCCCGTACGACGTCACGCCCGGCGTCCCCGCCTACGCGGCGGCCGCGGCCACCCTCGGCCGGGAGCTGACCGTCCCCGAGGTCGGCCAGACGGTCATCCTGACTCGCATCGCGGGCCGGGCGTCCGCGATGCCGCCGGGGGAGGACCTGGCCACGCTCGGCGCGAGCCGGGCCACGCTCGTGCTGCACCTCGCTGTCCAGGTCATCGACCGCGTGGTCGAGGAGCTCACTCCGGCGTACGGCGCCGACTGCCCGGTCGCCGTGGTCGCGCGGGCGTCCCGGGACGACGAGGTCGTCCTGCGTGGCACGCTCGCCGACATCGCGGACCAGGTGCGGGCCGCGGACATCCGCCGTACCGCGGTCATCATCGTCGGGAAGGTCTTGTCAGCGACCGCTTTCCGCGACAGCCACTTGTACTCGGCCGCCCGGGCTCGATGAAACTCCTCCTCCTCGGCGGCACCGGCGAGGCCCGCGCGTTGGCTGGTCTGCTGGCCGAGGATCCTGCCGTGGAGGTCGTGTCCTCGCTGGCCGGCCGCACCACCGACGCTCGACTGCCCGTCGGCGAGGTCCGTCAGGGCGGCTTCGGCGGCGTTGAAGGCCTGACCGACTGGCTGCGGGACAACGCGGTCGATGCCGTCGTCGACGCCACCCACCCGTTCGCCGCCACCATGACCGAGCATGCCGCCGCCGCTGCTCGCGAGCTCGACCTCCCACTCCTCGTCCTCCGCCGCCCAGGCTGGATCGAGGCCGAGGGCGACCGTTGGCACTGGGTCGACTCACCCGACGCCGCAGCACGCCTGCTGCCGGACGTCGGCACGCGCGCGTTCCTCACCATCGGCCGGCAAGGGCTCCATGCCTTCGCGGGCGCCGGTGTCTGGATGCTCGCCCGTTGCGTCGACCCGCCGGAGCCCCTGCCGACCTGGTGCGAGCTGATTCTCGACCGCGGCCCGTACGACGTTCCCGGTGAGCTGAGCGTCTTGCGGAAGCACGAGATCGACGTTGTCGTGACCAAGGACAGTGGCGGTCCGCAGACCGCGGCGAAGCTGGTGGCCGCACGGCAGCTCGGCGTACCGGTGATCGTGATCCGGCGTCCGCCGCTGCCCGCAGGCGTCGAGGCGGTCGAGACGACGACCGAGGTCCTGGCCTGGGTCCGGGCTCACGTAGATTGACGCCCATGGGGATTCAGATCGCGCCGAGCATCCTGTCCGCCGACTTCGCCCGGCTGGCCGACGAGGCGCAGGCGGTGTCGAACGCCGACTGGCTGCACGTCGACGTGATGGACAACCACTTCGTGCCGAACCTCACCCTCGGCATGCCGGTGGTCGAGTCCCTGGCGAAGGCGACCGACACCCCGCTCGACTGCCACCTGATGATCGAGGACCCGGACCGCTGGGCGCCCGGGTACGTCGAGGCCGGCGCCTCGAGCGTCACCTTCCACGTCGAGGCGTGCCGCGCGCCGATCCGCACCGCGCGGGAGATCCGCGCGAAGGGCGCCCGGGCCGCGATGGCGCTCAAGCCGGCGACCCCGATCGAGCCCTACGAGGACCTGCTGCCCGAGCTCGACATGATCCTGATCATGACCGTCGAGCCCGGTTTCGGCGGGCAGAAGTTCCTCGACGTCTGCGTGCCCAAGATCCGCCGCACCCGCCAGTTGCTGGACAAGCACGGCCTCGACCTGTGGGTGCAGATCGATGGCGGTGTCTCGGTGGACACGATCGAGCGCTGCGCCGACGCGGGCGCCGATGTCTTCGTCGCCGGCTCGGCCGTGTACGCGGCCGACAACCCGAACGCGATGGTCGACCAGCTACGCACCCTCGCTGCGGAGGCCGCTGGCTGACACGTCGTCGGCAGGTTGCTCCGGCGGGATCCGGAGCAGCAGGACGAACGACCCCGCGGCCAGTACGGCGGCGAACAGCCACACGTAACGGACGCCGTAGCTCTCCACGAGAGCACCGGCCACGGCCGAACCGATCGCGGCACCGCCCATCGCCGCGCTGCCCATCCAGCCGAACACCTCGGTGCGCACGGTGTCCGGGGTTAGCGCGCCGAGACGCTCGTACAAGGCGCCGATCGCCGGCGCGAGCGTCAGCCCCGACAACGTCAGCGCGATCCCCAGCGACACCGGCGACCAGGTCGCGAACACGCACAGCAGCATCCCGACCGTGACCAGGGCCGCTCTGCGCCACAGGTACGACGTACGGCGGCCTGGCAAGGCACCCGCCACAGCGCCGCCGACGAGGCTGCCGAACGCCCAGACGGCCTCCAGGATGCCGGCGATCAGCCGCTGACCGTGCTCGTCCGCGAACGCGACGATGCCCAGTGAGATGCCGTTGAACGCGGTCACCCACAGGCCGAAGGAGAGGATGAGCGGCAGGCGGTAGCGGTGCCACAGCAGCTGCCGCGCGGTCAGCCGTGGTCCGTTCGCCTCGTCGTGATGGAGGGCCGCCGGTTGCTGCAACGCATACCACCAGATGAAGGCAGCGGACATCACGGCCGCGAGCAGCACACCGAGCCGCGGGCTTGCCACGCTGACAGCTGTTGCCCCGAGCATCGGGCCGACGATGAACAACAACTCCTGTGCGGTCGCGTCCACCGCGTACGCCGTCCGCAACGCTGGACCGTGGACAACCCGCGGCCAGGCAGCGCGCAGCGTCTGCATCACGGGCGGCACGAGGGAGCCGGCGAGGAGGGTCAGCAGCGGCATGAGCCGGTAGAGACCGTCCGGGAGAGCTGCCAGCGCGGCCAGCGCCACGCTCCAGGACATGCCGGTCACCAGGAGCACACCACGCGCGCCGCGGCGGTCGGCAGCCCTGGCCCACAGTGGCCCGGCGATCGCCATACCGATCGAGTAGGCCGCGGCGACGACGCCCGCCCAGCGGAACGATCCGCTCAGGTCCTTCGCCAGGAACGCGACCGGCACCATCGTGGCCAGCATGGGCAATCGCGCCAGCAGCGACGCGGCCAGCAGCGCCATCACACCGTGTGTGCGCCACAGCTCGCGGTACCCGGAAAGCTCCATGCCCGCATTCTCACTCCCGATACCGACAGTTTTGCGACCACTACGATGGGGGCCATGTCAGAGCACAAGCCTGTGGAGAGCTGGCTGACGGACATGGACGGCGTTCTCGTGCGCGAGGAGCGCGCCATCCCCGGAGCGAGTGAGTTCATCGCCGCACTGCAGAAGTCCGGGAGAAAGTTCCTGGTGCTGACCAACAACTCGATCTTCACACCGCGCGACCTGCGCGCCCGGCTGCTTGCCGGTGGCATCGATGTCCCGGAGACCGCGATCTGGACCAGCGCGCTCGCCACAGCGCAGTTCCTCGACGACCAGCGCCCGGGCGGGACGGCGTACGTGATCGGTGAGGCCGGACTGACCACGGCGCTGCACGAGATCGGTTACGTGCTCACCGATCGGGCGCCGGACTACGTCGTGCTGGGGGAGACCCGCACGTACTCGTTCGAGGCGATCACGAAGGCGATCCGGCTGATCTCCGACGGTGCCCGGTTCCTCGCCACCAACCCGGACCCGACCGGCCCGTCGACCGAGGGACCGTTGCCCGCGACCGGCTCGGTGGCTGCGCTGATCACGCGGGCGACCGGCGTCGCGCCGTACTTCGTCGGCAAGCCGAACCCGCTGATGATGCGCAGCGCGCTGAACCAGATCGAGGCGCACTCAGAGCTTTCGGTCATGATCGGCGACCGCATGGACACCGACGTGATCAGCGGCCTCGAAGCCGGCCTTCGGACCATCCTCGTCCTGTCCGGCTCCACCGGCGAGCACGAGGTCGACCGGTTCCCCTACCGCCCGACGCGCATCGTCGAGTCCATCGCGGACGTCGTACCTCTGGTGGAAGCGCTGGCCTAGCAGGTCACCGTGCGGAAGCCGTAGCCCTGCGCCTTGAGCGTCTTCAGGATGGTGGGCAGTGCGGCCACCGTCTGAGTGCGGTTGCCGCCGCCGTCGTGCATCAGGACCACCGACCCGTTGTGGACGCCGGACAGCACCCGCTTCACGATCGCCGCCGTACCGGGCTTCGTCCAGTCGCGTGAGTCGACGGTCCAGATGATCAGTTGCTTGTCGTAGGCCTTGGCTCGCTGGGTGACCTGGCTGCTGATCGCGCCGTACGGCGGCCGGAGACAGCCCGGCACCTGGCCGGTCTGGGCCCGGATCGCCTGGTCCGTGTCCGCCACCTGCTTCTTGAACGCGGCCGCGGACAGGTGCCGGAGATCCGCGTGCGTCCAGGTGTGGTTCTGCACGCTGTGCCCGGCGTCGTGGATCCGCTTGGTCAGCGCGGGGTGCTTCACCACGTTCCGGCCGACCTCGAAGAACGTGGCCTTGGCGTCGTACTGCGCCAGGATGTCCAGGATCTTCGGGGTGTAGACCGGGTCGGGGCCGTCGTCGAAGGTCAGAACGATGTACTTGGCCGGTTTCGCGGCGGCGGCTGCCGCGGCCGACGGTGCCGGCGCCGGCGCCGGCGCCGGGCCGGCCTGCGGCTTACTGGGCGTGCGCGCGGCGGCGACTACGACGCTGCCGATGACCGCGCTGACCGCCATCATCATCGCCAGACCGACCATGCGGTTGCCGGCGCGTGTCAATGCCATGTGTCCCCCAGGGCGGTGGCGGTCATCACTTGCGTCCACTTTCGGCGCGATAAGCCGAAAAGCTCGCAGGCCACGCCGCTGCCGCGTCAACAATCCCCGGATACCGGACGCCGCGCTACTGGCATCACAGCGGGTAGAAGACGTACCCCCGGGCCTTGAGGGTCTTCAGGATGCGGGGGAGTGCGGCGACCGTCTGGCTCCGGTTGCCGCCACCGTCGTGGAGCAGGATCACCGATCCGCTGCGCACGTTCGCGAGCACCCGGCGTGCGATGACCGCCGTACCTGGCCGGGTCCAGTCCCTCGGGTCGACGGACCACAGTTTGATCGTCTTGCCGAGCGCGGCGGCGCGTCTCGCGACCACCCGGTTGGTCGCGCCGTACGGCGGACGGAGACAACGCGGGGTGTAACCGGTCTGCGTCCTCAGGTAACGGTCGGTGGTGCGGATCTGGTACTTGAAGGTGGACCAGTTGACCTTGGTCAGGTTCGGGTGCGACCAGCTGTGGCTCTGCACGCTGTGCCCGCGGCGATCCACCTTCCGCGTCAGCGCCGGGTACCGCTTCACGTTCTGCCCGATCACGAAGAACGTCGCCCGGACGCGGTAGGCCTGAAGGATCTTCAGGATCTGGGGCGTGTACTTCGGGTTGGGGCCGTCGTCGAAGGTCAGGTAGACCCATTTGGTCCCGGCATCGGCTTGTGTGCTGGTGCTGACCGCCGACGCCGTGCTGGCGGGCTGGGACGTCGGCCTGGGCGTGCCGCCCGCCGCCAGGCCGAGGGTCAGGCTCAGCCCGGCGGTGAGGGCCGTCGAGATCAACCGCCCCGAGAATCGAAGATCTCTCACCACAACCATCCCCCAGCCATGGTGGGTCCGTTCCTTCCCGGGCCCGTCTCCATAGTGGCTCCCGGCAACAAAATGCGCCAGGGGTTCAGAGCACTTGGGAGAGGAACTGCCGCAGCCGGGGCGACTCCGCCGCGGTGAAGATCTGCTCCGGTACGCCGGACTCCACCACGACCCCGTGGTCCATGAACGCGACCTGGTCGGCGACCTCGCGGGCAAATCCCATCTCGTGCGTGACGACGACCATCGTCATCCCGGCCTGGGCGAGGTCCGCCATCAGGCCGAGGACGCCCTTCACGAGCTCGGGGTCCAGCGCCGACGTGGCCTCGTCGAACAGCATCACCTCGGGCTCCATCGCCAGCGCCCGTGCGATCGCGACCCGCTGCTGCTGCCCACCGGACAGTGTGCCCGGCCGCGCCGGCGCCTTGTTCGCAAGGCCGACGAGTTCGAGCTGCTCCAGCGCCGCCGCTCGCGCCTCCTCCGGGCCGAGGTTCTTGATCTTGCGCAACGGCAGCGTGATGTTCTCGAGCACGGTCTTGTGCGGGAACAGGTTGAAGTGCTGGAACACCATCCCGATCCGCCGCCGCAGCTCGTCCGGGTTGCCCTTCAGCACCGACTCACCGGCCAGCCGGACGTCCCCGGCGTCCGGCTCGAGCAGCCGGTTGACCGCCCGCAGCAACGTGGACTTCCCGGACCCGGACGGCCCTATGACACACGCCGTACGCCCGGCCGGTACGGCGAGATCTACGCCCCGCAGCACCTTGTTGCTGCCGAACGCCAGCTCGACGCCCTCGACCTCCAGACTGGCCGCCTCAACGGTGGTCTGCATGCGCCAGCTCCTCCCGTACGACGTTGTCCGCGCTGCTCTCGTCCGACGGACGGCCCTCGCGCAGGCGCTTGTCGAAGTAGTTCACGAGGTGGGTCAGTGGCACCGTGATCACCAGGTAGAAGATGCCGGCCAGCAGCAGCGGCGACAGGTTGCCGTTGGTCGCGGCCGCGTCCTGGCCGATCCGGAACAGCTCCCGCTGGCTGGCGAGCAGGCCGAGGAAGTACACCAGGCTCGACTCCTTCACCAGCGCGATGAACTGGTTCACGAGTGCCGGCAGCACTCGCCGTACCCCTTGCGGGATGACGACCAGGCGCATGCCGGAGGTGTAGCTGAAGCCGAGCGCCCGGGCCGCCTCCAGCTGGCCCTTCTCCACGCTCTGGATGCCGGAGCGGAAGATCTCGCCGATGTAGGCGGCGGCGATCAGGGACAGGGCGAGGATGCCGAGCGGGTACGGGTTCGGGCCCCACCAGTGCCGGGTGATCGGCGACAGGCCCTGCCCGATCAGCAGGATGGTCAGGATCGCCGGCAGGCCGCGGAAGATGTCGGTGTAGATCTTCGCCGGCCAGCGCAGCCAGCGCT
Source organism: Kribbella sp. NPDC002412 (assembly GCF_053592935.1). Classification (NCBI taxonomy): domain Bacteria; kingdom Bacillati; phylum Actinomycetota; class Actinomycetes; order Propionibacteriales; family Kribbellaceae; genus Kribbella; species Kribbella sp. NPDC002412. Next base: position 34,681 of record NZ_JBSFBL010000062.1, on the reverse strand, counting down.
TCCGGGACAGTCCGAGGACCGCCACCACCATGCCGAGCAGGGTGCCCAGCACGACCGAGGCGGCCGCCAGGATCAGGGTGTTGACCAGTCCCACCTTGAGCATTTCGGGCAGGACTTCCTTCATCGACCCCCAGTCGAGGAAGGTGTCGTTCAGCGTGGACCAGATGTCCATCAGCCGGCAGCGGGGGTGCTACTGGCCGCGGGCGCGGTGAACTTGACGGTGCCGCTGCCCGGCTTGAAGTTCGCCGGCACAGCGCGGCCCGGGTAGTACTGCTCGACCAGCTTCGTCCAGGTGCCGTCGGCGATCACCTCGTCGAGCGCCTTGTTCACCGCTTCGCGCAGCTTGTCGTTGTTCTTGGCGACCGCGAACGCCATCGGCGCGTCGCTGAGCTCCTTCGCGGCCAGGATCACCGTGCCGCCGCCCTGCTCCTTGGCCATCTTCTCGCCGATCTCGGCCGGCGAGACCCACGCGTCCGCCGTACCGGCCTTGAGCTGGCCGAGCGCGGCGTTGTAGTTCGGCACCCGGACCGGGTTCAGGTTCTTCTGGGTGGCGTAGTCGTCCTGGACGGTGCCCTGGACGACCACCACGCGCTTGCCCTGGAGCTGGTCGAACGTGGTGATGCCGGAGTCCTTGGTGGTGTTCAGCCCGAGGTAGCCGAAGTCGTACCCATTGCTGAAGGCAACCGTCTTCTTGCGCGCCTCGGTGACCGTGATGGAAGAGCTGCCGAGGTCGAACTGGCCGCCGTTCACCTGCGACAGCAGCGCGGAGAAGTCGGTCCCGACGAACTCCGGCTTCAGGTTCAGCTTCGCCGCCACCGCGGTGATCAGGTCGTTGTCGAACCCGGTGAACTTGCCGTCCTTCACGTACACGTTCGGCGGCGCGTCGGTGAGTGTCCCGATCCGCAGCGTCCCGCCGTCGATCAGGCCCAGGTCGTCACCGGCCGCGGCCGAGTCACCATCGCTGCCGCAGGCAACCATCGAGAACGCCAGGGTGACCGCGGCTCCCACCGCAACGATCCGCCGAAAGCCGCTGAACGCGCGCACAACATCTCCTCAAACAGTCGAAAGCAGGCCCAACCGCCCGCCCTCGAACCCAACACCAACCCCACCCCCGCCATTCCACCCCGACACCCAGTGAGACACCCCCACAATGTCCACCCACCTCGTGCTATATCCCCGACCAGAACCCCTGTATTTAGGCCCATCCACGTGACCCCGAGCACACCTCGGCGGGTACGACGTGGCATGAATCACCCCGCGAGCTGCTCGAGGGCGGCCCGCAGAAACGCGTCCCGCCTCGGGGACTCGACAGACCCGATATCGGTGCGGGTATTGAGCGCCGCGACCGCATCCCAGTAGGCCACGTCCGTGACGGACAGCCCGCAAGCTCGTTCCCAACCGTCCACGACGCGTTTGGTCTCCTCGAGCCCGTACGTGATCGCCACCTGTTTGCGGAGCTCGCCGATGTCGACTCCTGGATCACCGACACCGGCTGTCTTCCAGTCGATCAGGGTGCAGGCGGTGTCGCTCGTCCAGGCCACGTTGCCTGGCCAGACGTCGCCGTGGACAAGCACGGTCCTGCCTTGCGGCTGGGACACGCTCTGGATCCATTCGTCCGCCGTACGCAACAGCGGCGAGGTCGCCATGCGCCCCTCCCGCCTGTCTCGGGCGAAGTCGTCGACCGCGATGGGGCGCGGCCGGAACGGCAGGTGAGGCAGAGGTTCCAGCTCGACAGCGTGGATCTTCGCGAGTGCCGCACCTGCCACATGGAACTGTGTGATCGACGCGACCGACGGCCAAGCAGTGGATCCGTCGATAAAGGTCTCTAGTGTCGCGGGTGCGCCGGCCGCTTGTCCGTCGAGGTCTTTGGCGAGCAGCCGCGGAGCCGCCAGCCCGTGCCTCTCGGCAACCTCCAGCGCCGCCGCGCCGGTAGCAATCATCGGCGCATCGATCCGTGGTGTGACAGAACGCAGTACGACGCCTTCGCGACGACCGCGGATGTCCACAGACAACCGCCAAGGCCCTTGATCGCCATGTAATGGCCGGATCGACAAGACCCTCGCGCCACCGACCGCATCAACAGCCCAGCGCACCATCCGCTCAGCCGGCCCAGCCCTACCCTTCCCGCACTCAGCGAGGCTGGCACACGCACGGGTAGGGGTCAACCACCACGCCATCAACACCAAGCACTTCACTGGCGCTTCGACCCCACCGCCGGTCCGGGCCTCGTCCAGGACTGCAGCTCGGCACGAGCTGGCCGAGCTCGCATCAGCCAGTGCTGGAGCCTCTCGGCGTGCTCAGCCATGGTGCTGCTCGTAGTGTGCGAGGGCGTCGGCAGTACGACCGGCGCCGTACGCCAGCAGCAACTCAGCCAACGCAGGCGACTCACCTGCGATCGCCCCCGCCGCCCGCTGGATCTCGTCTGCCGAAGCAACCGCCCGAAACAGATCCTGGATCTCACGTACGACTGCCCGCGCCGACGGCTCTCCCACCGCGGGCACCCCAGGAACCCCCGGGGAAAGCCCCGCCTGAGGTTGCCCCACCCCGGCGCCCAACGTCGGCGGACTGGCGAACGCCGCTCCGGCCGCAGACCCCGCCGCACCGGCTAGCTGCCCGCCTGCACCACCGACCTGCCCGCCCGCTCCGCCCACCTGCCCGGCCGCACCGGCTAGCTGCCCGCCCGCACCACCGACCTGCCCGCGCGCTCCGCCCACCGGCCCGCCCGCACGTCCCGCCTGGCCCGGCGCGCCGGGGCCCGGCCTCGGCAGGTGTGCCGTGTCGGACCGCGTGAAGGCCCCGGTGGCACCCCGGATCGCGTCGAGCTCGGCCGCGATGTCGTGCTCCGCGACCTCCCCGATCATCGCCAGGTGGGCAAGGTCGTCGAGCGCCTTCAACCGCGAGACCACCGCAGGGTTGCCGATCTTCACCCGCTGGGCGCTCATCAGCTGCGACAGCATCGGCGCTGACATCCCGATCACCTGGGCGACACCGCCTTGCGTCAGCCCGAGCGGCCCGACCACCCGACGGACGAGCTCGCCGAGCGGCTCGCCGTACAGTTCGGTCTGCTGCTGCAGGTTGTGCGCTGTCTGATCCATACCTGTGATCCCTCCGGCCGCCGCCGTCTTGGTAGCGACTGCAAACCATCTTCGCAGTTGCGAACGCAAATTTCCAGTAGATCCCCGCCGTGCTGTGGATGAACCGGCTCACGAGGCGATCAAGAACCAGTTTGACATTTGCGATTGCAAACTGCCAAAGTTTGCGGCAGCGAATCTCACTGGAGGAAACGATGACGGCTCTGCAGCGACACCGCCGCCCCGCGGTGTGGGCGATCCTCGCCATCACGCTGACCGCCCTACTGGCCGGCCTGACGACCGGATCCGCGTACGCAGATCCGGAGCCAGGCAACAGCAAGCTGGTCCTGGTGCTCGACTCGTCCGGCTCCATGAAGGAGCCGGCCGGCGACGGGCAGACCAAGATCGTCGCCGCGCGCACCGCCCTTGGCCGCGTCGTGACCAAGCTCCCGGCAGAGGCCGAGGTCGGCCTGCGGGTGTACGGCGCGACGGTCTTCAAGCGCAGCCAGCCCGGCGCGTGCACCGACACCCAGTTGACGGTGCCGATCGGGACGAACAACCGGCCGCAGCTCCAGTCTGCGATCGCGAAGTACAAGCCGTACGGCGAGACCCCGATCGGCTACGCGCTGCAGCAAGCCGCCAAGGACCTCGGTTCGGACGGCCGGCGCACGATCGTGCTCGTCTCCGACGGTGAGGCAACCTGCGCGCCGGACCCGTGCGAGGTGGCGCGGTCGATCGCCAAGCAGGGTATCGACCTGAAGATCGACGTCGTCGGCTTCCGCGTCGGCGTGAAGGCTCGCAGTCAGCTGCAGTGCGTCGCCCGTGAAGGCCGCGGCGACTACTACGACGCCGATTCCACGATCGACCTCGAGGCCGGCCTGGATCGCCTGTCCACCCGAGCGTTCCGCCCGTTCCGCATCTCCGGCACCCCGATCGTCGGCGGCCCGCAGCAGGAAGGCGCCCCGGTGGTTGCCCCAGGCCACTACTCGGACACCTTCGGCGGCGACGAGACCGCCAAGTACTACCTGATCAAGCGCAGCATCAAGGGCTCGACTCTGCGGGCCGGAGTGAGCTTCCGGCGGATCCCCGGCGAAGAGCTGGTTGTCCAGGCCGAGGTGAAGCTCAAGACTCTGGGCGGCGACCAGTGCGGCTGGAGCTATCCGCGGGTGTTCGGCAGCGACCAGGGACTGGCGACCGGTACCGCGTCGAGTTGGTCGGACTGGCGGAAGGAGTGCGCGGACGAGGAGCAGTTGGTACTGACCGTCTCGCCGGGCAAGGACTACCGCGAGCTCAAGGGCGTTCCGTTCGAGCTGCGGATCGACGAGGAGCCGCCGGTGGATTCGACCGCGAACCTGCCCGCCGAGGCCGGCGACCCGGTGTGGACCCAGATGCCTGGCTCGACCCCGCGCGAGATCATCCCTGGGTCGAGCTTCCCGGACGCCCCGTTGCTCGAGCCCGGCAGCTACAGGACGACGATTATGCCGGGTGAGCTTCAGCTGTACCGCGTGAAGGCTGACTGGGGTCAGCGGATCCAGGCCCAGTTCACGGTGCCGAAGCTCGGCGCGGCGACCAGCGAGGCACTGGGAGGCATTCGCTACCTGGACACGGCGCTGATCTCGCCGATCGGCGAGGACGTGTACTCCGTGTTCGCGAAGAACGTGCCGGGTGGAGCAGGCAAGCGCGGCGTACTGACCAAGCAGGGCACGGTCCAGGCGATCACCACCAAGGAGATCCGCTACCTGAACCGCAACGGCGCCAACAATCAGGACACCGGCACGTCGATGCCCGGCGAGTACTACGTCGCCGTCTCTCTGACCCGCAAGGACAATGACAGGGCCTTCACCGTCCCGATCATCCTGACCGTCGGAGTGGTCGGCACCCCAGGCACCGGCAAACCCGAGTACGTAGACGGCGCCACCCCCGTAGCCGGCACCTCGGTCACCCCCACACCCACCACCACCCCCTCCGACCCCGGCACCGAATCCGGCAACACCCCCCAAGCCGGTGGCCCGGTCCAAAACAACACCCCCACCTCCACCGACACCACCCCGATCGCGCTGATCGCGGGCCTCTCCGGCGGCGGCGTAGTCCTCCTCCTGGTAGGAGCCCTAGCCCTACTCCGCCTCCGCCGCAAACCAGCCATCGCCCCACCCAGCGCCTGGCAACCCGGCCCCCAGCAGTACCCGCGCCAAACCAACCACCCCAACCCCGGCGGCCACCCCAACCAGGGCAACCAACCACCGCACAACTAACCGAACACCCACCCCACCAGAGCCCGGGCCCCAACGCCCGGGCTCTGCCATGCCTGCGCTCTGCCATCTCTGCGCTCTGCCGCCCGGGGGCTCTGCCCGCGCCAGCCCCGCCCCCTCGCGCCGCCGACGTCGTCGATGGCCCACCCCTAAGCAATCCCGTGGCGCGTCCCCAGAAGCCCATACAAGTGCCGTAGATCCGACCCGCCCTGCTCCCACCACCCCTGCACTGGCGATCCCGACCGCCGTACAACCAATCCACCCACCGACAAGCCACCTCCAGAGCCCGGGCGCCAAACCCCAGGCGCTGCCCACGTCCGCCGCATCCACGTCCGCCGCGTCCACGTCGCCTCGCCCAGCCCGACCCCCCGCCCAGCTCCCACCGCCTCGCCCCTACGGCGATTAACAGTCCGGGTCAGCCGCCGCACTTGCTTGGGGGCTGGTCGTGGATCAGTTGTTGGAGCGGAGCCATGCGATGCGGAGTTCTTCGGCGGCTGGGCGGAAGGTTCGGGTGAGTTCGGCGCGTTCGGGGTCGTCTTTGGGGAGGTCTTCGGCGAGGGCGGCTTGGGCGGCGACTGTCTGGGGGCGGGCGCCGAGGGCGGCGCGTAGGTGGAGTGAACGGCGCAGCATCGCGATCCGCTCGGAGGGCTCCTTGAGGTGTGCGAGGTGCCGGATGATGTACGACTCGAAGTAGCCGTCGCCGGTCTTCGTCGCGATCTCGAGCGCTGTCTCGTAGCGCGCGCGGGCACCGTCCGCGTCGTCGTCGATGTTGTCCAGCAAGACGCCCCAGTGGTACTCGGCCCAACCGCGCTGCTTCTCGTCGCCGCTCTCAACCGCCGCGCGGTAGCCGGCCTCGGCCACGGCGCGGTCGTCAGCGCGTGGGTGATGGCGGAACAGCATGCGGCTGTAGGCCATTCGTGCCGTGAGCAACTGCGCCGTCGGCGATGCGGGATCGAGTGCCGCGACGGCCTTCTCGGCCTCCTCATGACCGTCGATCTGGAAGAACCAGCGGTCAACGGCGATCTCCGCGCGCAGCTCGGGATCCGCGTCCGGGCCCAGGACCGCGAGTGCGGCGTCCCACTCCCCGAGCAGGTGCAGGCGCCGGGCTATGTAGGTGTCATCAGCTAGCATGACGCCTACCCTAGGAATCGGCGATGTAGGTGGTCAAGTGCAGTACGGTGACTACATTGGGAACGTGACGCGGCTGGCCGTCGAGCTGGCCAACACCGGCACGCTGGATCAGGACGGCGAACTGGTCGCCGCGTTCTTCGCAGAGCACGAGATCACTCCGCCGCCGGACGGCGAGTACGGCGAGCTGCCGGACCTCGTGCGTACGGCCCTGGCGCAGTCGGTCGATGGCGAGGCGCCCGACGCGGTGCACCGCCTGCTGCGTGAGTATCCGCCGGACATGCACCTGTCCGACCACGACGGCGGCTGGCACGTCCACTTCAGCCGCAACGGCACTCCGGCCAAGCGCTGGGTCGGCCAACTGATCGCCGCCAAGCTCGCCCTGATCGCGGCCGGGGATCCGTCGGTGACGCTCGGGCGATGCGCCGCGGCCGGCTGCGAAAACTACTTCGTCGACCAGTCCCGCAACCGGACCCGCCGATTCTGCTCCAACCCGTGCGCGAGTCGTACGACGGTTGCGGCATACCGAGCCCGGGCGGCGAAGAACTTGTAGGTGAGCGGTCGGCGAAAACGCCCAGTCCGTCGACAGCGCCTCCCCGGCGCCGTGCACGGCGAATCTGTTCCGGACGATCGCCCGACGACCAGTGGCCGGATGCTGGACCTGCAGTCGTCGCCGGTGGTGATCGCGCAGCCGAGGCTGACGAAGGTCGGTCATGATCAAGACGCTGGAGGTGTTCGGCGGCCGGTGGATGTCGTCGCGGATCCCGGCGAGTGTGCATACGACGGAACCAGTGCCGAACGGGCTTACGTAGGAACAGCGCGATGGTGCCCTCCACGACCCAACGGTCTGCGGTCGACTAGGTCGCAGTTGTTGATGTACGCCGTACTGCGCGGGTAGACGCGTACGCCGGAGCAGTGCCCGGTGCCGCGACGGGCGGATGCGGGGTGAGCTAGAGGCGCGGACCCGCCGGCAGACGCCGTGCGGCTAGCTCGTTCGCCGTACGGCCAACCAGTCGGTGGTCGGCTGGCCAGCCGCCGTGCGGTTAGCCGGTTCGTCGTACTGCCAACTAGCCGCTGTGCTGCTACCTCATCTGGTCGTGTGCCCCCGGCCTCAGCGGTCGTACGAGCTGCTCGGCAGGGCCGGGGTGTGTTGGCGAGGGGTGGTGTTAGTTGAGGAGGAGGTAGGTGGCGGTGGTTAGCAGGGCTAGGGCGCCTGTGAAGCTCAGTGAGGCGACCCAGATCAGGAGGCGGTTGCGGGGGTGAGTGGCTTGTGTGGGGGCGGGCGATGAGGGGGTGCTGGGCGAGGCGGCTGGGGTGGGCAGGGGGTGGCTTGGGGCGGCTGGGGTGTGTAGGGGGTGGCTTGGCGTGGGAGGTGGTGCGGCGGGGTGGTCGGGGTCGGGGGTGTCTGTGGTTGGCGTCGGGGGTGGTGTGGTTGCCGCGGCGGGTGGGGTGGTTGGTGGGGTGAGGTGTACGGCGGGGCGGTCGGCTGGTGGGGGTGGGGCCTGGTGTGGGGCCGGGGTGTTTGTGGGTGGGCCGGTGGGGGTCCAGGGGGATGGGAGGGGTGGGAGTTGGTCGAAGACCTCGGGGGAGTCGGGGTGGGTGGACCAGGGGGTGGTGTTGGTGGGTGGGAGGGCGCCGGACTCGGCCAGGAGGCGGCCGGCGGTGTGGGCTGTGGTGGGGCGGTGGGTGGGGTCGGTCGCCGTACTGCGGTGGATGAAGTCGGCGAGCGGGCCTTCTACGGGTGGGAGTTTGCCGTCGGGGCCGGGGCGTTCGCCGGTGAGGAGTTCGGCGGCGACCGCGCCGACTGTGTAGAGGTCCTGGCGGGGGTCGGGGTCGGCGCCGGCGAGTTGTTCGGGGGCGATGTAGCCGGGGGTGCCGAGGATCGTGCTGTGGCGGGTCATCCGGGGTTCGTCGAGCAGGCCGGCGATGCCGAAGTCGGACAGGCGCAGGTGCGGGCGGCCCTTGCCGGTGGCGTCCAGCAGGAGGTTGGCGGGCTTGAGGTCGCGGTGTACGACGCCGGCCGCGTGTACTGCGGACAGGCCGTGCAGCAGCTGGTCGAGCAGCACGGCGACGTACGACGTCGGCAGGGGCCCATGGTCGCCGAGCAGGGTGGCTACCGAGCCGCCGCGGACGAGGTCCATCGCGAACACGACCTTGTCGTCGTCGGCCGCCCACCCGTGCGGGGCCACGACGTGCGGGTGCTCGATCCGCAGCGACTGTTCGCGGACGAACCGCAGCAGCGTGGCGGCGTCGTGCTGACCCAGCACCTTCGCCGCCACGTACGCCGAGCGCCGCAGGTCCCACGCCCGCCAGACCGAGCCCATTCCACCGGTCCCGATCAGGTCGATCAGCCGATACCGCCCCGCAAACGCCTCCACCGGCAAGAACCTACCGCCCCGCCGGCCCGCACCAGTCAACCCACCAACCCGGTGCCGGGGTGGTGCAAGAGCACGTGGAACGGAGGTGTGCCGGGGCGGAACTGAGCCGGTGCGCGGGCGGGGTGGTGGGGTGTGCGGGGGGAGGGGCGGTGCTGGC
>NZ_JBSFBL010000062.1:0-25600 GCF_053592935.1 Kribbella sp. NPDC002412 | reverse complement strand
GCTGGCTGCGGGTGGAGGTGTGCGGGGGCGGCCGGTTGGTGTGGGGGCCGAGCTGGCTGGCTGCGGGTGGAGGTGTGCGGGGGCGGCCGGTTGGTGTGGGGGCCGAGCTGGTGGGCCCGGGCGCTGGGGTGTTGGTGGGCTGGTTAATCGGGAGGCGGGGGTGGGGGTGGGGTGGTGGAATGGGGTGAGTGAGGGACTCCAGCGTTGTGGCCGGGCGGGGGGTGGGGGTTCGGCGGGTTGTGGCGGCTTTGGCGGTCACGACGACGGTGGGGTACGGGGTGCTGACGTATGCGTTCAGTGTGTTGCTGGGGCCGATGTCCCGCGAGTTGGGGATCTCGACGACGACCGCGGTGGGGGCGTCGACGGTGGCGGTGCTGGTGACCGGGCTGATGTCGATTCCGGTCGGGCGGTGGCTGGACGCCAGGGGCGGGCGCGCGTTGATGACGGGCGGGTCGGTGCTCGCGGCGGTCGCCGTACTGGGGTGGTCGCAGGTTCAGAACGCGGTCCAGTTGTACGGCGTCTTCGTGGGGATCGGGATCGCGTCGGCGATGGTGCTCTACCCGCCGGCATTCGCGGTGGTGGTTGCGGTGGCACGGCCGGAGTCGCGGACGAACGCAATCCTCACGATCACGCTGGTCGGCGGCTTGGCGAGCTCGATCTTCATCCCGTTGACCGGCCAGCTCGCCGACGCGCACGGCTGGCGGGGGACCCTCCAGATCCTCGCGGCGGTGCTCGCCGCGACCACCATCCCGTTGCATGCCCTAGTGGTACGGCGGACCACACCGCAGCCCGAGCGGGGTCAGCCAAGAGCCCCACGCCACGCGATCAGAGATCCCGGGTTCTGGGTGCTGGCCGGCTCCTTCGTGGTGCACAGTGCGGCCTTGGCAGTGATCTCGGTCCATCTCGTGCTGTACCTGATCAGCCTCGGCCACCGACCGGCCACCGCGGCGACGCTCGCCGGGCTGCTGGGCCTGTTGTCCGTGACCGGACGGCTCGTCGCGAGTGTCTCGGCGCGGTGGTTGCCAATGGCTACCATCACCGCGCTCGTCCTGACCGTGCAGGGCGTGGCCATCTCGTTGCTGCCGGTAGCGGGCAAGGAGATCGCCGGGGCGGTCGTCTGCCTGACGCTGTTCGGCCTCGGGCTCGGGGTGTCGTCGATCGCGACGCCGGCGATCCTGCTGGACCGGTACGGCGCCGACGGGTTCGGCACCATCTCCGGGATCCTGACCACGCCGGTCACCATCGCGAAGGCGGTCGGCCCGCTGGCCGGGGCGGCGCTGGCCGAGGCGTTCGGCTACCGGCCGCTCATCCTGACGGTCGCGGCGGCCTGTCTGACCGCCGCGGCCGGGCTCGCCGTCACGCAGCGGATGCCCAGGATGTGACCTGGGTCCTGGCCGGCTGGACTGGTGGTGGCACACTTGAAGTACGAGTGAACCCACTCGCGTGCTCCGGGGTCGGTGTAATTCCGAGCCGGCGGTGACAGTCCGCGACCCGGCCGCAGCAGTCGAGCGGCCGGTTGACCTGGTGGAATTCCGGGACCGACGGTGAAAGTCCGGATGGGAGGCGCACGCGATCGGCGGGTGCGCTCTGACGTTCGGCAACGCGACCCACAAGGTCCGCCGCGACCGCGGCAAGCGACCCCGGACGGCAGTGCGTGTGCGCCGGTTGTCACGAACCCCGGAGTGCGTCCGTGACAACGAGGGACCGTGAGTGAACAACGCTTCGCCGATCGACGTCGCCTGGATGCGGCGTGCGGTCGAGCTGGCCGCCAAGGGCATCGGCAGCACGCACCCGAACCCGGTGGTCGGCTGTGTCGTCACCGGCCGCGACGGGCATCCGGTCGGTGAGGGTTTCCATGCCGTTGCCGGTGGCCCCCATGCCGAGGTCGTGGCGCTGACCATGGCCGGTGATCGGGCCCGCGGCGGTACGGCGTACGTGACGCTCGAACCGTGCAACCACACCGGCCGGACCGGGCCGTGTGCCGACGCGTTGATCGAGGCCGGTGTCGCCCGCGTGGTGTACGCCGTACCGGACCCGAACAAGCAGGCGGCCGGCGGCGCCGAGACGCTGCGGAACAAGAACATCCAGGTGGATGAGGGCGTGCTGCAGGAGGAGGCCGAGGCGGTCAACCATGTGTGGCTGCACAGCGTCCGGATGGGCCGCCCGTTCGTCACCTGGAAGTTCGCCACCACCCTGGACGGGCGCTCGGCCGCCCCGGACCGGAGCAGCAAGTGGATCACCGGGCCGATCGCCCGCGCCGACGTGCACCGCAAGCGGGCCGAGTGCGACGCGATCGCGGTCGGCACCCAGACGGTGCTGGACGACGACCCGGAGCTGACGGTCCGCGACGAGCACGACGTACCAGCGGCTCGGCAGCCGCTGCGGGTCGTGGTCGGCGACCGGGAGATCCCGGAGACCGCGCGGGTCCGCAACGACCGCGCGGAGACGCTGATCCTGCCGACGCACGACCCCGCCGAGGTGCTCCGGCAGCTCGACGACCACCACATCCGGCACCTCTGGCTCGAGGGCGGCCCGACGCTGGCCGCCGCCTTCCTCCGCGCCCAGCTGGTCGACCAGATCGTCGCGTACGTCGCCCCGGCCGTGCTCGGCTCCGGGTACGCCGCGATCGGCGACCTCGGCGCGGAATCGATCGACCACCTTCAGCGGTTCAAGCTAGCGGACGTCACCCGTCTCGGCGACGACGTCCGGCTGACCCTGACTCCTCTTGGAGGGAAGTAGATGTTCACCGGCATCATCGAAGAACTCGGCGCCGTCGAGTCGCTGGACCTGCTGGACGGAGACGCCGCCCGGCTCACCATTCGGGGCCCGAAGGTGACCGAGGACGCCCGGCACGGCGACTCGATCGCGGTCAACGGCTGCTGCCTGACGGTGATCGAGCACGGTGACGGCGTCTTCACCGCCGATGTGATGCGCGAAACGCTGAAGCGGACCAGCCTGGGCAGCCTGGACAAGGGCTCGAGCGTCAACCTCGAGCGGGCGGTCACGGCCCACGCCCGGCTCGGTGGGCACATCGTCCAGGGCCACGTGGACGGCACCGGCACGATCGCGAGCCGGACGCCGGCCGAGCACTGGGAGGACGTCCGGGTCGCGACCACGCCCGAGATCCTCAAGTACGTCGCCGAGAAGGGCTCGATCGCGATCGACGGCGTCTCGCTGACCGTCACCGACGTGGACGACGCGACCGGCACGTTCGGGGTCAGCCTGATCCCGACCACGCTCGAGCTGACCGTGCTCGGCCGCAACCAGGTCGGCGACACCGTGAACCTCGAGGTCGACGTGATCGCCAAGTACGTCGAGCGGCTGCTCACCGCCAAGGGAGGGGACCAGTGATCGACTGGTTGCTGCACTCGGAGGTGGAGATCGCCGGCTCGCCGGTGCTCGTCCGCGAGATCGTCGGCAACGTGTTCGGCCTGGGCAGCGCCCTGTTCGGCATGCGCCGGCTGGTCGCCGCCTGGCCGGTCGGCATCGTCGGCAACGTGCTGCTGTTCACCGTCTTCGTCGGCGGGATCTTCGACACCCCGCAGGACAAGGACCTCTGGGGCCAGGCCGGTCGCCAGGTGTTCTTCGCGCTGGTCAGCCTCTACGGCTGGTACCGCTGGTACCAGACCCGCCACGGCGGCGCCGGCAAGGCGGTGCAGCCGCGCTGGGCGACCGCCCGCGAGCGGCTCGAGCTGCTCGGGTTGGCCGTCGTCCTCTACGCGATCTCGTACTTCGTCCTGCGCGAGCTCGGCTCGTGGGGACCGCAGTGGGACGCGTGGATCCTGACCGGGTCGATCCTGGCGACGTACGGGATGGCCCGCGGGTTCGTCGAGTTCTGGCTGATCTGGATCGCTGTCGACGTGGTCGGCGTACCGCTGCTGATCCAGGCGAAGTTCTACCCGTCGGCGACGATGTACATCGTCTACGGGCTGTTCTGTGTCCTCGGGTTCGCCTCCTGGTGGCGGATCCAGAACCAGGAGCGGACCGTGGCTCCGGAACCAGTGGTGGTGGGCTGACATGGGTGACGTGCTGAAACTCGACACGATCGAGCATGCGATCGACGAGATCCGGGCCGGGCGGCCGGTGATCGTGGTCGACGACGAGGACCGCGAGAACGAGGGCGACCTGATCTTCGCCGCGTCCAAGGCGACGCCGGAGCTGCTGGCGTTCCTGATCCGGTACAGCTCCGGGGTGGTCTGCGTCCCGATGGAGGGCGCCGAGCTGGACCGGCTCGGCATCCCGCTGATGACCCCGCACAACCGGGAGCGGATGCGGACGGCGTACACGATCTCGGTCGATGCCCGCGACGGCATCAGCACCGGCATCTCGGCCGCCGACCGGGCCCGGACGATCCGGGTGCTGACCGACTCCGCGTCCGAGCCGTACGACCTGGTCCAGCCGGGGCACGTGTTCCCGCTGCGCGGCCGCGACGGCGGCGTCCTGGTGCGCCCCGGGCACACCGAGGCGTCGATCGACCTGGCCCGGCTGGCCGGGCTGACGCCGGCCGCGGTGATCTCGGAGCTGGTGAACGACGACGGCACGATGAAGCGCGGTCCGGAGCTGCGCGAGTTCGCCGACGAACACGGGCTGGTGCTGGTGTCGATCGACGATCTGATCCGCTACCGGCGCCGTACCGAGAGCCAGATCCAGCGGGTCGCGACCACCACGCTGCCGACCCAGTACGGCGATTTCGTTGCCCACGGCTACCGGAACATCGTCGACGGGTCGGAACAGCTGGCGCTGGTCCGCGGCGATATCGCAGACGGGCCGACGCTGGTGCGGCTGCACTCGGAATGCCTGACCGGCGACGTGTTCGGGTCGCTGCGGTGCGACTGCGGTCCGCAGCTGGACGAGGCGCTGCGTCAGGTGGCGGCCGAGGGCGGTGTCGTCGTGTACCTGCGCGGGCACGAGGGTCGCGGGATCGGCCTGCTGCACAAGCTGCAGGCGTACGAGCTGCAGGACGCGGGCCGCGACACTGTCGACGCGAACCTGGACCTCGGACTGCCCGCGGACGCCCGTGACTACGGCACCGGCGCGCAGATCCTGGCCGACCTCGGCGTCACCTCTGTCCGGCTGCTGACCAACAACCCGGACAAGCTGGCCGGCGTTCAGGGCTACGGCATCGACGTGGTCGAGCGCCGCAGCATCTCGATCGACCCGACCGAACACAACCTGCGGTACCTGCGGACCAAGCGCGACCGGATGGGCCACCACCTGCCCGCCGGTGTCCTCGCCGAAGAGAACGGAGCCGGCTGATGTCGGGCAGTGGAGCACCCACCATCGAGACCCCGCGGGTCGACGGCGCCCGCGTCGCGATCGTCGGAGCACAGTGGCACCCGAAGGTGACCGACGCCCTGGTGGCCGGCGCGATCCGCGCGCTGGACGAGTCCGGCGTCACCGACTACACCGTGATCCGGGTGCCGGGATCCTTCGAGCTCCCGGTCGCGACGTTGCACGCGGCAAAGAGTGGGTACGACGCGGTGATCGCCCTCGGAGTCGTGATCCGCGGAGACACTCCGCACTTCGAGTACGTCTGCCAGGCCGCGACCGAGGGCCTGATGCAGGTCGGCGTGACCACGGGCGTCCCGATCGGCTTCGGCGTACTGACCTGCGACAACGACCCGCAGGCGCTGGACCGCGCCGGCCTCCCGGACAGCCGCGAGGACAAGGGCTACGAAGCAACCCAGGCCGCGCTCTCGACCCTGGTGGCCATCCGTAGTCTTTAGCCTCATGGACTGGCACCGCTGGCACGGCGACTACGACGTACCCGGTTCGTTCCTCGCGCGGCGTCTGGAGGTTGTGCAGGCGCAGCTCCGGCTGGCGCTGGACGCTGCGCCGCCGGGTCCGCTGACGGTGGTGAGCCTTTGCGCGGGCGAGGGCCGGGACTTGCTCGAGGTGCTCCCAGAGCATTCACGCCGAGACGATGTGCGGGCTCGGCTGGTCGAGCTGGATCCACGCTGTACGGCGGTTGCCGCCGAGGCGATCCGGGTCGCGGGGCTGGCCGACGTCGAGGTGGTCGAGGGCGATGCGGCGCTGACGGATCAGTACCAGGGGCTGGTGCCGGCGGACGTCGTACTGGCGTGTGGGGTGTTCGGCAACATCGTGGACGCGGACATCGAGCGGACCGTCGAGACCTGTCGGCAGTTGACCAAGAGCGGCGGCACGGTGATCTGGACTCGGCACCGGGGTGCGCCCGACCGGGTGCCGGCGATCTGCGGGTGGTTCGAGGAGCGCGGGTTCGAGCGGGTGTTCGTGTCCGATCCGGAGGCTGGCTTCGGGGTCGGCGTACATAGGTATGGCGGGGTGCCCGAGCCGCTGGTGCTGGGGCGGAGCATGTTCACGTTTGTGCGCGACCTGTGAGGTACCGGCCGCTGGTTTGGTTGGCGGTGGCAACGTTCTCGACGGGGATCGACGGGTATGTACTGGCGGGGTTGTTGCCGGCGATCGCTTCGGACTTGCGGGTTGTCGAGGCGGCGGCCGGCCAGCTGGTGTCGGCGTTTGCGTTGACGTCGGCTTTGGCGGCGCCGTTGCTCAGTACGGCGACCAGCCGGTGGGAGCGGCGTCGTACGATCGCGATCGCGTTGGGTGTGTTCGTGGTGGGGAATCTGATC
This sequence comes from Kribbella sp. NPDC002412, assembly GCF_053592935.1. Classification (NCBI taxonomy): domain Bacteria; kingdom Bacillati; phylum Actinomycetota; class Actinomycetes; order Propionibacteriales; family Kribbellaceae; genus Kribbella; species Kribbella sp. NPDC002412. The sequence continues at coordinate 18,989 of NZ_JBSFBL010000062.1, read as the reverse complement.
GTCGGGCTCGCGCCGACCTATGCGGTGGCGCTCGGCGGGCGGGTGGTGGCGGCGCTGGGCGGATGTCTGCTCAACGCTGCGGTTACTGGCTATGTGATCGCGCTGACGCCGGCCAAGCACCACGGCAAGGCGCTGTCGTTCGTGCTCGGCGGGTGGATGGCGGCGACTGCCCTTGGCGTGCCGCTTGGTCTGGTCATCGGGCAGTCGAGTTGGCGGTTCCCGATGATTCTGGTCGCGGTGGTGGGAACGGTCGCGTTGGCGGGGATCGTGCTCAGGCTTCCGCGCCTGCATCTTCCCGCCGGGACGTTGGCCGACCGGCTGCGTCCGCTCGGTCAACCGCGGCTGCTGGCCGGGCTGCTCGTCACGACGGGCATCCTCTGCAGCAGCTACATCTGCTTCACCTACGCCACGCTGATCCTCGAACCGGCGTTCCCCGCCGAGTGGATGATCATCCTGGTCATGTTCGGCTACGGCCTGGCCAGCATGCTGGGCAACGCGGTCACCGGTCGGCTGACTGACCGCTTCACGGCGCTCCGCGTGCTGACCGTCGTACTGATCGGGCTGTTGCTGGATGCTGCGTTGGCTGCGCTGGTGTTCAAGGTCAGCGGCGTGCTGGCGGTCGCGGGCCTGCTGTGGTTCTTCGCCGCCGGCATCGGCAACGGCGGCGCGGCCGTCCCCCAACAGGCCCGCCTAGCCGCCCTGGCCCCCGACTCCGCAGCCATCGTCATGGCCCTCAACGGCAGCGCCATCGCCCTCGGCTGCGCGCTCGGCAGCGCCCTAGGCGGCGTAGCCCTCGCGGCCGGCACCCCCGCACCCGCACTACCGGCGGTCGCCGCGCTGATCCTCGCCCTAACCCTGGCCCTCCACCTGATCCTCGCGAGGGGCTCGGTCCTCCCAACGCACGCTACCCAGCCCCTCCTTCGCCGCGGCCGCTAGGAACTGATTCCGACCAGGTCGTCGGCCGCCCCTTCAACCAGGGCGCGGCGGCTGAGTCCCGCTCCGCATCCAGCAAGGCTGTGGTTGTGACCGCGGCGGTCCCACCGCCGATCGGAGGGGTATCCGTCCGACCTGTGGGTTCTCCCCTCGTGTACCAGGGGAGAACCCACACCACGGCCGGATATCCCCTCGAGTGATGCGTTGCCGGCGGCCGCCGGCGGCAGGCAGGCAGCAGTGGCTGCGTGGCGGGCGTGGGGAGGGGCTAGCTGATGCGCGTGTGTTGCATTTTCCAGTTGGGGATCCAGGTTTGGCCGCCGTCGGTGGAGAAGGCTTGTTCCCAGGCGGCTTTGTCGGTGCCGGGGGTCCAGGTGAAGCGGACGTCGATGGGTTGGCCTTCCCAGACGTCGGGGCCTTCGAAGATTCCGGTGCCGTCGGCGGTGAAGGAGCCGATGACCGGGGTTTCGAGTTGGCCGCGGAGGCTGTTGATCCAGTGGATGGCCCACGTCTTCGATGAAGGGTTGTAGATCCGCAGGGTCGCGCCGCGGAAGCCTTCGGTCGGGAACCAGCCCTCGTCGAAGCTGACCGCGCCGTCGAAGTACGACCAGACCTCCATGGCCGACTCGACGTCGTACCACTCGGCCGGTGAGCCCAGCGCGGGCTTGCGACGGCTGTTGTGCATGTCCCACCGGCCGACGAGGAAGTCGAAGTCATCGGTCAGCTTCGGTACGTCGAGCGCAGGCGGCGGCGTGTCCCGGCGGGTGAAGTCCATGACCCAGTTGAGTTCCCAGGTCTCGCCGCCGTCGTTGGAGTAGCACTGCTCCCAGTGCGCGGTCCGCTCGGTGATGTCGGACCACTCGTAGCTGACCATCACCTTCTGCCCGTTCACCTCCTCGTCCGCACCGATGAGCCGGCAGGAGGTGCCGTCCTCCGTCCAGCCGCCGCGCACCGGCGGGTAGAGCTCCATGGTGCGGCCGTCGATCCACCAGATGCTCCACTCCTTGGCCACGGGGTCGAACAGCCGCACGGACATCCCGTACGACGACCTCGTCGGGAACCGCATCTCGTCGATGCTGATCGCTCCGTCGAAGTGCGTGCGCGCCGTCGTGGTGCCCTCGAACTCGTTCCACTCGTCGCAGCCCACGAAGACCTGCTTCAGGGTTCGGTGCCGGACGTCGAAGTACCCGTTCAGGAAGTCGAAGTCGCCGGTCACCTTGGTCCATGTCGTCATGCAGCCAGCATCCGATCGATACCTGACAGCGCGTGGCAGTGTTCGGAGCTAACCTCGAGACATGCGTTCGAGCCGGCTGCTGTCGATCCTGCTGTTGCTGCAGACCCGCAGGCAGCTGACCGCGCGTGAGCTCGCCAATGAGCTGGAGGTGTCGCTTCGCACGATCTACCGCGACGTCGAGGCGCTCGCGGCGGCGGGCGTGCCCGTGTACGCCGACCAGGGCAGAGCCGGCGGTTATCGCCTCGTCGAGGGGTACCGCACGAAGCTGACCGGACTCACCGAGCAGGAGGCGGCCGCGCTGTTCCTCGTCGGCATGCCTGGCGCGGCCGCGGCGCTCGGCCTCACCGCGGAGACGAGTGCGGCCGAGCTCAAGCTGCTGGCCGCGCTCGCCCCGGACCAACGCGACCGAGCCGGCCGCTTGAAGAACCGCTTCCACCTCGACTTGCCCGCGTGGTACCAGGACGCCGAGAACTCGCCACACCTGTCCGCTGTCGCCGACGCCGTCCTGCATGACCGCCGGATCAAGGTCCTGTACCGGCGCTGGGAGGCGCCCCGCGAGGTCGAGCGCGTGCTCGAGCCCTACGGCCTCGTGCTCAAGAACGGCGCCTGGTACGTCGTCGCCGCCACACCCGGCGGGATCCGGACCTACCGGGTGTCCAGCATCCTCGAGCTCACCCCGACCGACGAGGAGTTCGAGCGTCCGGCCGACTTCGACCTCCCCGGCTTCTGGCAGGAACGCCTGGCCGGGTTCGACCAGACCCGCTTCACCGGCGAGGCCGTCGTACGCGTGTCGTCCCACCTCGCCGCGCACATGCACGACGTGTCCTTCCCGATCCTGGTGAAGGCGGTCGCCGCCGCCGACCCGGCCGAGGACGGCAGCGTGACCGTCACCATCCCGATCGAGTCCGTCGGCAACGCGGCCGCCACCCTGTCCCGCTTCGGCAACTCCCTCGAGGTCCTCGATCCACCAGAACTACGAGCCGAGCTGGCAGCGCTCGGCCGCACCCTGCTGAACCTCTACGAATCCTGACCCAAGGTCTCGGTCGCGGATCGGCCGGCCTCGGTGCTGCGCCGGAGGAAACCGGCGATCAGTTCGAGTTCGTCGTCCGAGTAGTCGGCCAGTACGTCGTCCATCGCGCCGAGCATCGGCTGGTAGAGCCGGAAGACCTCCATCCCGCGGTCCGGCAGGACGCGGATGCTCACGCTGCGCCGGTCCCCGCGGGCGCGGTCCCGGGCGATCCAGCCGGCCCGCTCGAGCCGATCCAGGATGCCGGTCAGCGTCGCCGGGTGCAGGCCGGCCTGGCGGGCCAGCGCGCTCGGGGTCAGCGGACCCTTCCGCGCGAGTACGTCGAGGCAGTCGAGGTCGACGTCCTTCAGCGCCAGCTTGCCGCCGACCTGGTGGTTGAGCAGGGCGAGCTGGATCCGCAGGTCGCGCAGCGCGGCCTTGACCTCGTTGCCGATCCGCCGGCGGTGACGCGCGTCACCCGGTTGTGTCTGTTCCATATATTATGAGTTCCGTACTATATGAGTTGCAGATGACCTGACTGACGATAGCGCAGGAGGAGTACAGATGAGGCTCACGGTTTTCGGTGCGACGGGCGGGATCGGCGGTCACGTCGTACGGCAGGCGCTGGATGCGGGGCACCAGGTGACGGCGGTGGTTCGGGCGTCGTCGTCGTACGACGTGGCGCATCCCGCGCTGGAGGTGTTCCGGGTTCCCGGGCTGACCTCGGCCGAGCCGCTCGTCGAGGCGGTGGACGGCAGCGACGCGGTCATCTCCGGTGTCGGGCCGCGCGGGCGCAAGGACGGGCCGGTCGCCTCCGGCAGCACGCACTCGATCCTCGCCGCGATGGCGAAGACCGGCGTACGGCGCTTCGTCGCGGTGAGCGCGGCGCCCCTCGGCCCGGCCGCTCCGGACGAGAGTTTCGTCAACCGGCGTCTGCTGCTGCCGATGATCAACGCGTTCGCCGCCGACGTGTACGCCGACCTGCGGGTGATGGAGGCCGACATCGAGGGCAGCGACACCGACTGGACGATCGTGCGGCCGCCGAAGCTGACCAGCAAGGCGCTGACTGGCACCTATCGCACGGTCGTCGGCGGGACGGTCTCGCGTGGCTACACCGTCTCGCGCGCCGACGTCGCCCACCTCATGCTGGCCCTCCTCACCACGCCGGCGACCATCAACCAGGCAGTTGGGGTGGCGTACTGATGGACAGGCTCGTGCGTACCGCCAGTCTGCTGTTCACCGGCCTGTTCGCCGGCTTCCTGCTTGGCGTCCTGGTGCTGGAGAACTCCTTGCGCGGGTACGGCGCTGAGGTCTACACGCAGGTGCGTCAGGTCGAGTTGGACGCCCTCGACACGCTCGCGTCGGTGACGCTGATCCCGGCGATCATCACGACCGTGGTCCTGGTGGTGCGGGCGCGGGGTAGTCACCGCCGGATCGCTCTCCTCGCCACCGGGTTGCTGTTGCTCGTGTTCGTCACATCTCTCGCGATCAACCTGCCGATCAACGCGGAGCAGGCCGACTGGGTGGTTCAGAGCCCACCGGCGGACTGGGCCGCGGTGCGGGATCGGTGGCAGGTAGCGCACCTTGTCCGCACCGTCGCTGCCGTGGTCGCCTTTGGTGCTCTGGCTGTCGGTAGTCAGCTGAGCAGGCCGGCGGACCCCAAGCGGGAGACGAGAACGTCGTGGGCGACCGCTCGAGCGGTGCGGCCCTGAAAGCCAGTGGTGGTCGTGGCCATGGTGAGGGAGTTGAGGAGAGCCTCCTCGGTTGACTCGATCGTGGCCTGGAATACCGGGCGCAGGCCCTTCTCGGCAAAGGAGCGACCGGCCTGAGTGGTGAAGGCGATGGCGTAGTCGCCGCTGCCGGGGGCGTAGTCGGAGCCGACGCGGGACATCGCGAAGACCGCGCGGCGGGCGACGCGGCCCAGTTGGCGGGCGTCGAGAGGGAGATCGGTGGCGACGACGATCATGCAGGAGTTGCCGTCGGCATCGAGCGGTGCGGCCGGGATCTCGGCGCCGCGGACGGTCAGCGTGCCGGAGAAGTTGGCTTGGACCAGTACGCCGATCGTCCCCGAGCCGACCGTCCGGGACGCCGTACCGATGCCGGCCTTGAAGCCGAGGGCCGTCGTCCCGGTCCCGGCGCCGACGCAGCCCTCGGCCGGAAGCGCGGAGGAGGCCGAATCGAGCGCGGCGTGGACATGCGAGGGCGTGATCGGGCGGCTGCGGATGTCGGAGAGATGGCCGTCGTTGGTCTCGCCGACGACCGGGTTCAGGCTGGTCGCGCGCGGGTTCCGGTCGAGCAGCCAGGTGAGCAGCGCGTCGGCTACCCGGAAGACGCTCAGCGTGCCGGTCAGCAGGATCGGTGTCTCGATCACGCCCAGCTCGTCCACCTGAGTCGATCCGACCAGCTTGCCGTACCCGTTGCCGACCGCAACCGCCGCCGGGAGGCCGTCCGCGTACGAGGACGGCACGATCGCGGTCACGCCCGTCCGCAGGTCGCCCGCGGAGATGGTCGTCTGGCCGACGCGCACCCCAGGCACGTCGGTGATCGCGTTGAGCGGACCGGTCGGCAGCGTGCCCATGGCGATGCCGAGGTCGCGGACTCTCCGGGGAGTTTGCATGGCAGCTATCGTCGGCCAGGTGCTGGAACAGCTGAACGGCCGGGTGTGGCTCTACCCGCATGATCCCGACCCCGACGCGATCCGCCCGTCGGTCGCGGTGATCGCCGACGACCGGGGGAGCGTCGTGATCGACGCCGGCAACAGCCCCGAGCACGCACGCGAGATCCAGGCGGCGATCGCCCAGGCAGGCCTGCCCGCCGCCCGTTGGCTGGTCTACACGCACCACCACTGGGACCACATCTGGGGAGCGTGTGCCTGGGACGACGCCACCGTCGTCGCGCACGCGGCCGCCGTCGAGATCCTGACCAACGAGGCCGAGCGCCCGTGGAGCCACCGCTACCTGCACGACCAGGTCCAGGCGAACCCCAGACTCGGGCCCAGTTTCCGCGCCCGCGCCCTCGCCGTCCCCGAATGGACGGACTTCCGGATCGTCCTTCCGGACCAGACCTTCGACGACACGCTCACGCTGCCGACCGGCGTCGTACTGCGTCATGTCGGTGGCAACCACGCGCCCGACTCGCTGGTCGCGATCGACTCCGGCGTGATCCTGCTCGGCGACGCGTTCTACCCGCCGCCGTTCCACCTGCGCTCGGAGTCCGACACCATCGACCACGGCATGGTGAAGCGCCTGCTGGCCGAGAATCACACCTGGTACGTCGACGCTCACTCACCGCCACGGGGTCCCGGTAGACGGACCTGACCGGACGCCGTCACCACCGGGCCTCTAGGCTGGGCGCGCGATGAAGACCTTTGAGGAACTGTTTGCCGAGCTGGGCGAGAAGGCGCTGACGCGGCCGGAGGGATCCGGGACCGTGGCGGCGCTGGATGCCGGCGTGCACGCGATCGGCAAGAAGCTGGTCGAGGAGGCCGCCGAGTCCTGGATGGCCGCCGAGTACGAGAGCAAGGAGCGGGCCGCCGAGGAGCTGTCCCAGCTGCTCTACCACGCGCAGGTGATGATGCATGCGCTCGGCCTGGACCTCGACGACGTGTACCGACATCTGTAGGAGCTGATCCCGCACACCATCGGTTCACTTCAGAAAGGGCAGTGTCATGCTGCGCGTCGCAGTACCGAACAAGGGCTCGCTGAGCGAGGCCGCCATCGAGATCCTCTCCGAGGCCGGCTACAAGCAGCGGCGGACCACCAAAGACCTGACTCTGACCGACGCCGCGAACGAGGTCGAGTTCTACTACCTGCGCCCCCGCGACATCGCCGTGTACGTGGGCGAGGGCACCCTCGACGTCGGGATCTCCGGCCGTGACCTGGTGCTCGACTCGCACGCCGACGCCGAGGTGATCATGGAGCTCGGCTTCGGCGGGTCCACGTTCCGGTTCGCCGGTCCGCCCGGGGCCGCGAGCTCGATCAAGGACCTGGCCGGCAAGCGGATCGCCACGTCGTACGCCGGAGTCCTGACCGACCACCTGGCCGACCACGGGGTCGACGCCTCGGTGGTCCGCCTGGACGGCGCGGTCGAGTCGGCCGTCCAGCTGGGCGTCGCGGACGTGATCGCGGACGTCGTCGAGACCGGTACGACGTTGCGCCAGGCCGGGCTCGAGGTGTTCGGCGACCCGATCCTGAAGTCCGAGGCGGTGCTGATCAAGCGGCACGGCGTGCAGACCCCGCCGAACGGGCTGCAGCAGCTGGTCCGCCGGCTGGAGGGCGTCCTGATCGCGCGGAACTACGTGATGATGGACTACGACATCCGCGCCGAGCAGGTCGACGCGGCCACCGCGGTCGCGCCCGGCCTGGAGTCGCCGACGGTGTCCCCGCTGCACCGGCAGGGCTGGGTCGCCGTCCGGGTGATGGTGCAGCGGGCCGACGCGCAGCGGATCATGGACCAGCTCTGGGAGGTGGGCGCGCGTGCCATCCTCACCACGGACATCCACGCCTGCCGGATCTGACGTGAGTCCGGTGTCCGACCCTGACGATCGGCTGTTCACGTTCCACCCGCGGATCGTCGCGTTGATGGCCGGCGGGATGGGACTGTCGCTGATCGCGGTGTTCGGGGTGATCTGGTTCCGGTTGTCGGAGGACTCCCGGGACACGTTCAGCTGGTTCCAGCGGCTGACGCTGCTGGCGTTCTTCGGCGCGGTGCTGTGGATTCTCTACCGGATGACGACGCTGCGGGTGTCGGCGTACCCGGACCGGCTGCGGGTGCGGAACGTCTTCAAGTCGTACACGCTGCGGTGGGAGGACGTGACCGCGCTGCGGTTCAAGCCGGGGGACGCCTGGCTCCAGCTGTTCGATGCCGATGGCAACCGGCTGGGCATCCTCGCGATCCAGGCTGCGGAAGGCCTCCGCGCGAGCAAGGCGGCCAAGGAGCTGGCCGCCGTCGCTCGCGCGCAGGGCGCCGGCCCTAGACCGACACCCGGAACGTAGTCGTGTGGGAGTCGCCGGGCTCGAGGACCACCAGGTTCTGCCCGGTGATGAACGCGTTCGGCGGACACGTCATCGGCTCGACGGCAAGCGCCGTACGCCCGATTGCGCCGCCGGTGTAGAGCTGCAGCCAGGCCGTGTCGCTGGTCAGGACCGACCGGGCGCCGGTGTCCGGATCGGTCAGCGTGACCGACCACGTGCTGCCGCCGAGCCCGGTGAACGCGTTGTCGATCTCGAGGTCCCCGATCACCCGGCCCGTGCTGAAGTCGTACGGCGAGTCGTGGATCGGCGACAACCCGATCGGCGTCATCCGCTCCGGCGACACCTCCAGCCACTCGGCCGCCCGGAACTCCAGCACGCACTCGTCGATCGACCGCCCGACACTCAGGTACGGATGGGTCCCATACCCGTACGGCGCATCGCTCACGCCGGCGTTGGTCGCGGTGGCGGTCACCGTGAGCCCGTCGGAGCCCAGCTGGTAGCGGAGCCGCAGCTCGAGCTGGTGCGGGTACCCGGGCTGGCCGTGCAGCCGGTGACCGGCCTCGACCACGGCCGGGTCGGCGCCGTCGTCCACCCGCTCCCAGTTCGCCCAGCGGGTCAGGCCGTGGATCGCGTTCTGCCGGCCCGGCTCGGTCAGGTACAGCTGCTGGTCGACGCCCTCGAACGTGTATTTCCCGTCGGTGATCCGATTCGGCCACGGGAACATGTGCTGCCCGATCCCGGCACGCGCCGGCTCGTCCTCGCCGTACCCGAGCAGCACCTCCCGCCCGTCGTACGTGAGCCCGCGAAGGCCGCCACCGACGCTCACCACCGTCGCGGCGTACCCGTTCGCCTGCAGTCCCCACTGCTCCCCGGAAGGCAGAATCATGCCCACCATCCTGACAAACTTTCTCCGAGGCGGCTGTCCATCGGGGCCTGACCCGTTCGTGGTGATGCTGTAAACACGCCTACAGGAGGTTCCGAGATGAAGTACTTGCTGCTGATCAACGCCGGTGAGGTCGACCTGAGCGACGGCGGGGCGGTCGGGTGCGAGCCGGAGGACTGGATGCGGTTCGACAAGGAGATCCAGGACGCCGGGGTCGTGGTCGCGTCCGAGTCGCTGGCCGACCTGGTCACCGCCACCCGGGTCCAGGTCGCGAACGACGGGAAGCGGACGGTGACCGACGGCCCGTACGCCGAGACCCGCGAGGTCCTGGGCGGTTTCTACGTGATCGACGTACCGGACCTCGACGTCGCGCTGGAGTGGGCCGCCAGGTGCCCCGGCTCCCGAGGCGGCGGCTCGATCGACGTCCGCCCGGTCGCCGAGTTCCCGGGAGCCTGACCCGCCATGCACGCCGAGGTCGAGGCGGTGTTCCGGGAGGAGCGTGGGCGGCTGCTGGCCGCGCTCGCCCGGCGGTTCGGTGACCTCGACCTCGCCGAGGAGGTCACGTCGGAGGCGATCGAGACAGCTCTGACGCGCTGGCCGGTCGACGGCGTACCGCCCAATCCGGGTGCCTGGCTGATGACCACGGCGCGGCGGAAGGCGGTCGACCGGCTGCGGCGCGACCAGGTGTACGCCGCCAAGCTCGCGATCCTGCAGGTCGACGCCGACCGGGCCGCTCCGGCGCCGGTCGGCGGCGAACTGCCGGACGAGCGGCTGCAACTGTTCTTCACCTGCGCGCACCCGGCCCTCGCGGCCGAGGACCGCGGCGCGCTGACGCTGCGGTGCCTGGCCGGGCTGACCACGCCGGAGGTGGCGCGCGCGTTCCTGGTCCCGACCGCCACGATGGCGAAGCGGATCGTCCGGGCGAAGAAGAAGATCAAGGACGCGCGGATCCCGTTCCGCGTCCCCGGTCCGGACGAGTTGCCGGAGCGGCTGCCCGGCGTCCTGCAGGTGATTTACTCGGTCTTCACCGAGGGGTACGCCGCCAGCTCGGGACCGTTCCTGCAACGCCTGGACCTGGCCGAGGAGGCGATCCGGCTGGCCCGGATCCTGCGCCGCCTGCTCCCGGACGAGCGCGAGGTCGCCGGCCTCCTCGCGCTGATGTTACTGATCCACGCCCGCCGCGACGCCCGCACCGGCCCGGACGGCCAGGTGGTCCTGCTCGACGACCAGGACCGCACGCTCTGGGACCGCGAGCTGATCGCCGAGGGCAGTGAGCTGGTCGTCGCCTCGCTGACCGGCGGCCCAGCCGGACCCTACGGCGTGCAGGCCGCGATCGCCGCCCTCCACGACGAAGCAACCGACGTCGCCGGCACCGACTGGCCACAGATCGTCGCCCTGTACGACGTCCTGATCGCCATGGACCCGTCTCCGGTGGTCGCCCTGAACCGGGCAGCCGCCATTGCCATGCGTGACGGGCCGGAAGAAGGACTGGCGCTGCTCGACGACCTGGCCGACGAGCCGCGGTTGCGCGAGTACCACCCGTACCCGATGGCCCGGGCCGACCTCCTGCACCGCCTGGGGCGTTTACCTGAGGCAACGGCGGCGTACCAGGAAGCCCTCGCGCTGGCGGGCACCGAACCCGAGCGCGCACACCTGCGGCGGCGCCTTGCCGCGATCACCGGGGAGACCCCATGACGGATCGGCTGAGTCGTATCGCGCGGGGTTGGGACCAGGCGGCCGACGGTTACGAGGCGTACTTCGTGCCCCGGTTCGCGCCCTGGGTGAGCACGGCGGTGGAAGCGCTGGACGATCTGCCGGACGGACCGATCCTGGTGCCGTGCTGCGGGACGTTCCCCGAGGCCGAGCTCCTGCTCGAGCGCTTTCCCGGCCGGGAGCTCGCCGGGATCGACCTCTCGGCCGGAATGGTCGAGCGCGCCCGCGAACGCCTCGGTCAGCGCGTCACCGTGGTTCAGGGTGACGCGAACATCCTCGACGCGCGGTGGTCCGGGGCGTGCGCCGCCGTCGTCTCGGCCTTCAGGCTCCAGCAGCTACCCGATCCCGAGGCCGCGATCCGCTCGTGGACGGCTGCGCTGAAGCCCGGCGGCCGGCTGTCGGTCGTCTACTGGCCCGAGGTCACTGAGGACGACGGGCCGTTCGCGCTGGTGGCGAAGGCGATCGGCGAACGCAGCGACTACTCCTGGGAGGGCCGCCTCCTCGACGGGCTCGATGCGGTGGTCGAGCGGGACGAGTTCGTGGTGCACCCGATGACCCATCCGGACGCGGCGACGTACTTCGACACCTCCGACCACGGCGGGTCGATGCGAGCGCTGGCCTTGGCCCGCGGCGACGACTACATCGCGCAGGTCCGGGAGAAGTACCTGGAGCAGGCGCCGGAGGGGGAGTGGACCCATCACCCGCGGGCGCGGCTGATCGTGGTCAGGAAGCCGCCGAGTCATGCGGAGGCAGTGCCACCGACTTCGTGACCAGCTCGAGGGCCGGGTCGTGCGGGATCGACGGGTTGCCGTCGACGATGACGTGCGCCCGGCCCCGGGTGCCCTGCTCGGCGAAGTGGTCGCGTTCCCAGCGCATCCACTCCAGCCAGTGGTCGCGCAGAGCCTCGCCGTCGCGGGCGATCCCGCGGTCGAGGCGTACCTCGTTCGACGTCTCGATCCAGACCCGCAACGACTGCCAGCGGTCGGCGTCGCGGTCGCAGGAGGTGACACCCTCGACGATCAGCAACTCGACGGTCACCGGGACGACGTGCAGCTCGGCGTACATGCCGGTGTGCCAGTCGTAGCGCCGGTACCGTCCTTCGCGGCCGTCCGCGATCCGTTGCAGGACGTGGTCGCGGAGCAGGCCGAAACCGCGGACCGCGCCGGTCCAGCCGTCGTACAGGTCGTCCATGTGGATGACCCGGGTGTTGAGGTCGCGGGCCTCGGCGCGGGCCGCGAAGGTCGCCGCCAGGGTGGACTTGCCGGAGCCGGCCGGTCCGTCGACGCTGATCAGCCTGGTGTTGCCGAGGCGAGGCGGGGCGGACTGGACGTGGTCCAGCAGGGAGTCGATGGTCAGCGGGTGGGGGGCGTTCGTGTCAGTTGATTCCATGGCGCTTCAAGATGTCCTCGATCTCGTCGAACTCCGACGATTCCTGCTGCGTCGCCTTCGACCCCTTGGCGGGCTTGGCAGCTTTGGCGGGAGCGGCCGACGCGGGTTCCGGACCCGTGGCGGTCAGCTCACCCGCGGGCGAGGCGGGCTTCGATTTCGGTGCCTTCCGGTTCCCACCCCGGCCCCGGGCCACACCCGAGACCACGTAGAGCACGACCGAGACGCCGAACAGCGCGACCCCGGCCCACACGGTGGGCGAGAAGATCAGGTGGGTGACCCAGCTCACGCTCGAGCGCACCACGTCCCAGACCAGCTCGAGCAGGCCGGTCAGGTACAGCGAGACCGGCAACAGGGACCAGGCCACGCCACGGGTGCCGGCCGCCGCCCCGCGGCGCCGCCAGGCGGCCCACGAGCCGATCAGGCCGAGCAGCGTGAGGCCCACACAGAACGGCAGCAGCGTCAGATCGTTGAAGTCAGGCACGTGTCCAGGCTCGCACAGTCCGTGCCCGATCCAAGAGGGGAAGAGCCCTGAGCTGCCCCTGAAGGAGCCCGGACCGCCAGGCCATCACAATCGGTGGCCGATGCGCGGGGCGAGCGTGCCGGGGTGCCCACGGGTGCGATTGTGATGGCCTGGGGATTCGGGTGCACAATCGTGCGCATGCAACCTGAGCGCCGCCTGGCCTTCACGGGCTTCGACAACGACGACGGGTCGGCCGACCCCGCGCTGGCGAAGGCGCTCGCGGCGGGTGACCACGGCGCGGTCCTGGCCGCGCTGGCCAGAGCCCGGCTGCTGGTGCCGGTGGTGGCGATCCTCGGCGAGGTCGAGTACGACGAGAACGGCCTGGCGCACGACAAGACCTCCGACATGGCGGTCGCGCTGCTCCAGGGACAGGATGGCCGCAACGCCCTGCTCGCGTTCACCGGCACCGAGTCGCTCGCCCGGTGGAGCCCGGACGCCCGCCCGATGCCCGCGCAGTCCCAGTTGGTCGCGACCGCGGCGATCCAGGAAGGCGCCGCGGCGATCGTCATCGACGTGGCCGGCCCGGCCGTCGGAGTGATCGAGACCGACGACGTACGGCGCCTGGCCGCCGGCCTCCAGGTGGTTCGCCTGGAGGACGGCGGCTACGGGTGGATCGAGTCAACCGACCGGTGAGCTGAGCGCGTCCATCGGCTTCGCCCGCATGGCCAGCCGTGCGGTGATCGCAGTGGTGGGCAGGACCAGCAGGAGTACGACGGCGATCCAGCCGAGCAGGACCAGCGGCGTACCAGCGGGGATCGGCCAGCCGCGGGTGGCAACCGCGATCGGGAGCACCGCGCACGCGGCCGTCGCGACGCCAAGCACGAGGCCGAGCGCCGCGATCACCAGGTGTTCGAGGTAGAGCATTGCCTTCACCTGCCGGCGAGTCGAGCCGGTCAGCCGCTGCAGGCCGAACTCCCGCCGCCGGTCCAGCACCGCGACCGCGATCGTGTTGACCGAGGCGATCGCGGTGTAGGCGATCGCGATCCCGGCCAGCAGGTACCCGATCCACGCGTCGATCCCGAGCCCGGCGTCGTACTCCGCGGCCAGCAGCTCCCGATCACCGATCGTTGCCCCCGGCCACCGCGACAGGTCCGGCGCTACCGAGCCGTTCGTCGTGAGCAACAGCTGTGACGGAAGGCCGGACGTCGTGTGCGCGGCGAGCAGCGCGGCCGGCAGCAGAAGTGATTCGTAGCCGTCGGGTCCCTCGACCAGTGCGACCACCTTGACCTTCACCAGCGCGTTGTCCCCGAGGCGGACGCCGAGCTCGGAACCGACGCCGACCTTCAACTTGCGCGCTGTGTCCGGCGGCAGCGCGATGGTCGAGCCAATGAGGTCGTCGAGCGAGCCGGCCTTCACCTTGCCCTGGTACACCGGCCCGCTGAGGCCCAGGAGCGGCCACGGATCGCTGGTGTGCGAGGCGTCGTACGGCTCCTCGATCCAGCCCTTGCTGCGGGCCAGCTCGGACGCCGCGGTGACTCCGGGCAGCGAGCGCAGTTCGCTTGTCAGACCGGCCGGGATGCCCGCCGGGCTGGTCACGACGATGTCGGCGGCGAGGTTGCCCGTGTACGCATCGACCGCAGCCTGCTGTTGGGTGGTCTGCGAGTAGATGTTGCCGAGTGCGATCGCCGACGCGAGCGTGATCGGCACGAGGATCGCGGCGAACTGCGTGGCCCGCACCCGCAGGTTGGTCACCGCCAAGAATCCGCTCGGACCACGCTTCTCGAGGAACGCCGCCACTCGCGGTACCAGCGCCGTCCGGACCACCCGCGGCCCGAGGATCGCTACCGCGATCGAACCGGTCAGCCCGGCCGGCCCGCCGATCGCCGCCGCGTTCACCGGACTCATGAACATCGTCGCCAGCGCGATCCCGCCCGTGGCCGCGGCGAACACCAGGCCGACGACCAGCCGGGTCCTGCCCAGCTCACCCGACGGTACGGCGGCCTCCGCCAGCGCCTGGATCGGCCGGATCCGCGCCGCCCGCCCGGCCGCGATGCCCACGGCGACGCGCAGTACGACGAAGGTCAGCACGGCGGCTCCGGCGAACGGCAACGGGCCCTGGTCGAACCGCAGTTGCGACGGCACGATCCCGCCGTCGGTGAGCAACCCGAAGATCCAATCACCCGCCACCCGGCCGGCCACCAGCCCGAGGACGAGCCCGATCAACCCGACCACCATGGTTTCGGTGACCACCATCCGGCGCACCTGCCGCGGCGTCGCACCGCTGGCCCGGAGCAGCGCCAGTTCACGCCGCCGTTGCCGGACCGACAGCCCGATCGTGGCCGACACGACCAGCGCCATCACCACAGCCACCATCCCACCGAAGACGCCGGACATGATGATCAACGGCAGGCTCGTGGCGATCCCGCTGTACTCCGCGACGCCCCGGTCGTCCCCGACGTACGCCTCGACGCCTTCGGGCAACTCGAGCCGCAACGCTTGGGCAGTCACCCCCGGCGCCGGGAACACCCCGATCGCGTCGATCCCGCTCGGCACGTCGCCATCGGCGAAGAACACCGCCGGCGTGTCCACTCGTGCCGTCGCGACACCGGCGACGCTCACGTCTCGCGCCGTGCCGTTGACGACGACGCTGATCCGGTCACCCGGCCTCGACCCCAGCCGCTCGTCGACCACCACCTCGCCGGCAGCCGGCGGCCGCCCCGCGACGAGTTGGTACGGCGCCAACGCGGCCGACGACCAGGCGTGACCAACGACCGGCTTCTTGCTCGCGGCAACCACGACCGGGAAGGACCGATCCGGGATCGCCCGCGCGACTCCCGCCGTACCGGCGAGCGTGGTGACGAGGGATGCGTCGAGGGGTTGCCGTTCGGGGAAGGCGACCGAGCCGGAGCCGTTCGGCGGGTGGTAGGCCGGGTCGCCGGTGACGATGATCGGCGCGGCGGCGAGGCGTTGCGGTGGCGCGTTGAGCCGGAGGCCGGTTTCGAGCAGGCCGCCGGCGGCGCAGAGCAGTGCACTGCCGAATGTCACCGCGACGAAGATCGCGAGGAACGCCGCGGTCCGGTGCCGCAGGCTGGTGAAGGCGAGGCGGATCATGGCGAGACCTTCGATCGGGACGAGAGTTGGGCGAGGTGCGCCGCGACCGACTCGGCAGTCGGGCTCCCGGTTTCGGCGACGATCCGGCCGTCGACCAGGAACACGACGCGATCGGCGTACGACGCCGCGACCGGATCGTGCGTGACCATCACGATCGTCTGGCCGAGCTCCCGGGCCTGGTCCCGGAGCAGCGACAGCACCTCGAGCGCGGTGACCGTGTCCAGCGCCCCGGTCGGTTCGTCGGCGAACGTGATCGCCGTCCGCGCCGCCAGCGCCCGCGCGATCGCCACCCGTTGCTGCTGACCACCCGACAGCTCGCTCGGCCGGTGCCGGATCCGGTCGCCGAGCCCGACGCGCCGAATCACCTCCGACACCCACACCCGATCCGCCGACTTCCCGGCCAGCGTGAGCGGCAGTACGACGTTCTGCCGCACGGTCAGCGTGGGCATCA
Source organism: Kribbella sp. NPDC002412 (assembly GCF_053592935.1). NCBI lineage: Bacteria > Bacillati > Actinomycetota > Actinomycetes > Propionibacteriales > Kribbellaceae > Kribbella > Kribbella sp. NPDC002412. The sequence continues at coordinate 2,839 of NZ_JBSFBL010000062.1, read as the reverse complement.
GGTTGAACGACTGGAAGACGAAGGCGACGTGTTCACGCCGCAACTCGGTCAACGAGGTCTCGTCGAGCCCACGCAGCGACCTGCCGACCAGGTGGACGTCGCCGGACGTCGGTGAGTCGAGTCCGGCGGCGCAGTGCAGCAGCGTGCTCTTGCCTGAACCCGACGGACCCATGACGGCGGTGAACGTGCCCTCGGCGAAGCCGTAGGTGACACCGTCCAGGGCCGTGACCGCGCCCGGGCCGGTGCCGTAGACCTTGCGGACCTCGGTGAGCTGGACCGGCGCGTTCACAGGTCCACCTGTAGGACGGTCTTGCGGTGATAGGACTCGTGGGTCCACCACAGGATGCCGACCGCCAGGCCGAGCCCGAGGTCCGAGAACAGCCACCACGGCCAGTCGAGGTTCCCGACGGCCGCCATGGTCAGCCAGACGATGAACTGCACCACACAGCTGACCAGCCAGACGGTCGTGAGCACGCGCATCGCGACCGTCAGCCCGTCCGGCGGGAGTGCGCCGTCGACGCCATCAAAGACCTGGTCAAGGTCGCCGCGCGTGCGGGCGGTGTGCAGCAGATCGCGCCGGTCGACGGCCTGCGGCGGGGTGAGCGTGCCACGCCGTACTGCGTTGTCCAGCCGGGCGGACGCGGCCTGCCGGTCGGTGTCGGAGAGCCGGACCTGGTCGGGGAGCAACAGCGGGTCGAGGACGGTATTCATCGGGAGTACCTGCTTTCAATCCGGGAGCCTTGGAAATAGCGTAGGGATTGAACAGTTTTCCCGGCAGTGGTGCTAGCACCCCTGTTGGCCGGCGTACGCGAGGATGGGAGACATGACCGAGGACCGGGGAGGACTGCCGCCGGGGCTGGCGCTGTCCTGGGGCGTGCTGCCGGTGCAGCGGCGCGGGCCCAAGCCGGCGCTGTCGGTGGAGCGGATCGTCGACACCGGGATCGAGTTCGGGGACCGGGACGGGTTCGAGGCGATCTCACTGCAGCGGATCGCGGCTCACCTCGGCGTCACCACGAACGCGATGTACCGCTACGTCCGCTCGAAGGACGAGCTGATCGTGCTGGTCCACGAGAAGGCGATCGGCCCGCCGCCCGACCTGCCGAGCGAGTGGCGAGCGGCGGCGACCGCGTGGGTGCAGGCGCAGGTCGACCGGTTCGCGGAGCGCCCGTGGATGCTCGACGTGCCGATCCGCGGCGCGCCGGTCACGCCCAACATGCTGCGGTGGGTCGAGGTGATGCTGCAGGCGCTGGCAGGCACCGGGCTGAGCCAGCACGACAATCTCGGCTGCCTGCTGCTCCTGAACGGGTTCGCGCACAACTACGCGAGCATGGTCCGCCAGCTCGCGGCCAGCGACAACACACCCGTCCAGGCGGAGGAGGTCGGCCGCTTCCTGGTCCCGCGGCTTGCCGAGGGCAACTACCCGATGCTGCTCGCCCTGTACACCAACCAGGAGTACGAGGACGGCGTCGACGACGACTTCGAGTTCGGCCTGACCCGGATCCTGGACGGCATCCAGGTCCTGATCGACGCGAAGGCCTAGGGCAGGACGATCCGGACCGGGCCGCCGGCGCGGGCGGCCACCCACCGCAGGTGGAACTCGCTGCCGGGGGCGACTTCCGGCCGCCGCTGCGGTTCCTCGCGCAGGTTGACCGGACACTCGAGGGTGGTGGCCTGCTTCGGGGAGACTCCGTTCGCCCGGACCTCGGCGATCACGTCCGCCAGCGCCTGCGCGGCCGGCTTGCGCTGGTGGTCCACGGTGAACAGGCCCAGGTCGTACTCGCGGTCCGGGAAGTCCAGCAGCCGCCGGTCGATGTCGTGCGACGACCACCAGGTCACACCCCACAGCGCCGGGTTCTCCAGCACCAGCTCCACCGTCCGCCGGGTGAACTCGGCCTGCAGGTCCACCGGGATGTCAGGCCCGGGTACGCCGATCTCCTGCAACCACACGGGCCGCGTCGGGTCCAGCGACGTCGCCGCGGCCAGCTCGACCAAGTAGTCCGCATGGCTGAGCGTCGCCGGACCGAGCGGACCGTCCACTCGGGAGACCCCGTTGAAAACCCACGAGTGGACAGTGCTCAGATCCCCCAGGTCCACCACGTCCGCCGGATGGAACGGGTGGTCGGCCTTGTACCAGGCGTCGTCGAACACCGAGTGCAGAGCCAGTACGCCGGGCGCCGCGTTCTTGACCGTGGTGAGCAGCTCCCGCGCCCAGCCGGTCGAGCTCTCGAAGCTGGTCGCGCTGTCCGGCCAGAGGTTGTTGACCTCGTTCCCGAGCGTGATCGCGAAGACGTTCGGCTTCGTCGCGACGGCGCGCGCGACGGTGTCGACGTACGCCGTCAGCCCGTCGCGGACCGTGGAGTCCTCGAACAGGCTGGCCTTGTGCCAGGTCAGCACCCACGACGGCAGGAAGTCGAAGCTGGACAGGTGGCCCTGGATCAGGTCGACCGCGACGGTCAGGCCGTGCTCGGCGGCGGCGTCGACGGTGTCCAGCAGGTCCTCGATCGCGCGCTCGCGGATGATCGCGCGGTTCGGCTGGATCCACGGCCAGATCGGGAACACCCGGACGTGGTCCAGGCCCAGTCCGGCCAGGTCGGCGAAGTCCCGCCGTACCGCCGCGCCGTCGTAGTCGAGCCAGCTGTAGAACCAGCCGGCCGACGGGACGTAGTTCGCGCCGAACCGGGGCGTGCCGGGATCCGAGAGCATGCGACGATGCTAAAACGGTTTAGGAACTGGAAGCAACTACAGCCGGCCCGCCCGCGCCCGCCCGCCCGCCCCGGCCGCGCGCCCGCCCCAACGTCACCCGTCGGCCCGACCTCACCCCCCGCACCCGCTTCACCCA
>NZ_JBSFBL010000061.1:0-43603 GCF_053592935.1 Kribbella sp. NPDC002412 | reverse complement strand
CCGGTGAATCGTTTCATGCTCTGCCTGCCTTCCGGGTCGCATTCCGGCGCGAGTTCCGCCGCGGCCAGCTGGTCGTGCTGCCGCTGGTGGCGGCCGCGGTGGTTCTGGTCGGCAACTACCTGTACTTCGCGTCGCTCGGCGCGAGTGCGTCGGTCCCCCGGCTCGCCAGCCTGCTCGCGCTGGTCGCGCTCGGGGTGATCGCCGCCTACCTGCTCCCGATGGCCGTGCACTACGACCTCCGGGTCCGCGAGTTGTTGCCCAAGGCATCGTTGGTCGCGCTGGCGCGACCGGCGTCGTCCCTTGTCCTGCTCTTCGTCGCGGTGTCCGTCGCCTACCTGTCCGGCAAGTTCCCGGTGCTCGGGATCGTGCTGGCCGGCGGCGGCTGGATTCAGATCGACACCTGGCTCTGCCTGCGCTTCTTCGCCGAGAACGAGGCGCGCCTGCATCTGAAAGGGAACTCATGACCATCTTCTCCCGACGGCGTATCGCCGTCGCCGTCGCAGCCTCGACGGCACTGCTCGCCTCCGCGTGTTCCGGCGGCGGCGACAGCGACGAAGGCCAGGCGGCCAGCAACGAGCTGACGGTGATGGCGCCGCTGTTCGGCACCGCGCCGGACCCGGGCGGCGAGCTGCAGCAGGCCGTCGAGAAGCTCATCGGCAAGAAGCTCAAGATCACCTGGGTGCCGAACGCCGAGTACGGCGACAAGTCCAACGTCACGCTTGCCTCGGACAACATCCCCGACGTGATGGTGGTGAACGAGAAGGGCCCGTCGTTCGTCAAGGCGGCCGAGGCCGGCGCGTTCTGGGACCTGACCGGCAAGCTGGACAAGTACCCGAATCTGAAGCCGGCCAACGAGCAGACCGCCAAGAACTCGATGACCAACGGCAAGACCTACGGCATCTACCGGGTCCGGCCGCTGCTGCGCTCCGGCATCGTGATCCGCAAGGACTGGTTGGCCAAGCTCGGCCTGAAGGAGCCGCAGACCGTCGAGGAGCTCTACACGATCGCGAAGGCGTTCACCGAGCGGGACCCGGACGGCAACGGCAAGAAGGACACCTACGGCCTGATCATCCCGAAGTGGCCGGGCAACTACGCCAGCGCCAGCCCGTACGACGTGGTCGAGACCTGGTTCGGCGCCCCGAACGGCTGGGGTGAGCGCGACGGCAAGCTGGTCCCGGGCTTCGACACCCCGGAGTTCCTGGAGGCCAACCGCTGGCTGCGCAAGTGGGTCACCGAGGGCCTGATCAACCCCGACTTCGCCACCTTGGACAGCGGCAACTGGAACGACCCGTTCGTCCAGGGCAAGGGCGGCATGATCATCGACGTGAACGTGCGGGCGACCCAGTTGCTCGACCTGTTCAAGGAGAAGAACCCGAAGGACTTCGACAAGGTCACCCTGGTCGGCAACCTGAAGGGCCCGGACGGCGAGAAGCACTCCTACCCGTTCACCGGCTACAACATGGTGATGGCGATCTCCAAGCAGCACATCCGCACCGAGGAGCAGCTCGACCAGGTGCTGCAGACGCTGGACAAGCTGGAGTCCAAGGAAGGCTCGATCCTGCTGACCAACGGCATCGAGGGCCGCAACTTCAAGGCCGACGGCAAGTACGCGGTGCCGATCAACCAGGACGACCCGAAGGTCAAGGCGATCCAGAACGACGTCGACAAGGCCTTCATCCAGCTCGGCACCCGGGCCAGCGTCGGGCTGGGCGCCTACGCGCTGCGGCCGAACGACGCGGCCAGCCGGGCGATGCGCGAGAAGTTCGACGTGCTGATGAACGAGGACATCAAGACCGCGGTGTTCAACCCCGCCCTCGGCGTGATCGCCCCGACCGCGGTGTCGAAGGGCCAGACGCTCGACACGATCGTCCCGGACGCCCGGATCAAGTACCTGTCCGGCGCGATCACCGAGGACCAGCTGAAGGCGCAGATCAAGCGCTGGTACGACGGTGGTGGCACGCAGATCGCCCAGGAGGTCAACGACCTGGTCGCCAAGGTCGGCGGCTGACCCGTGGCCACTGATCTGGTGCCGGGGGTGGCCCAGCCTGCCGCGGAGGTTCCGCGGCAGGCCCCACCTCCGAAACGCAAGCGCAGCGCCCGGCCGGTGCCGCTGTGGCGCGACCTGATGCGCTACCGCTGGCTGTATCTGCTGCTGCTGCCCGGCCTCGCGTACTTCATCGTCTTCAAGTACCTGCCGATGTACGGCCTGACCATCGCGTTCAAGGACTACGTGCCGTTCCTCGGCTACTCGGGCAGCGAGTGGGTCGGACTCAAGCATTTCCAGGAGCTGTTCGCCGGGCCGGACTTCGGCCGGCTGATGTTCAACACGCTGCTGCTCGCACTGCTCACGATCGTGTTCGTGTTCCCGGCCCCGATCGTCGTGGCGCTGATGCTGAACGAGCTGCGGGTCAACGTGCTGAAGCGGTCGGTGCAGTCGCTGATCTACATCCCGCACTTCCTGTCCTGGACCATCGTCGCGTCGCTGACCTACCTGCTGTTCTCGGTCGACTTCGGCGTGATCGCGAACTGGATCCACGGCCTGGTCGGCGGGCAGAAGACCGACTACGTCGCGCAGACCGACTGGTTCCGGCCGCTGATCGTGCTGCAGCTGCTGTGGAAGCAGACCGGTTGGGGCACGATCATCTACCTCGCCGCGCTGGCCGGCGTCGACTCGCAGCTGTACGAGGCGGCCCGGGTGGACGGCGCGGGCCGGTGGCGGCAGTTCTGGCACATCACGCTGCCGGCGATCCGGCCGACCATCGTGGTGATGGCGATCCTGACGTCGGGCAACCTGATGGACTCCGGGTTCGAGCAGATCTGGCTGATGACCACCTCGCTGAACCGCGACGTCGCGGACGTGTTCGACACGTTCGTCTACTACATCGGCATCACGCAGGGCGCGTTCAGCTACGCGACCGCGGTCGGCCTGTTCAAGGGCCTGGTCGGTGTCCTGCTGATCTTCGGCTCGAACTGGCTGGCCAAGCGCCTCGGCCAGCGCGGCCTGTTCTGAGAGGGATCGACCATGGCGATGACACTGACGAAGCCTCGCAAGCCGTCGGTCCGGTACTACGACTCGACCGGCAGCAAGGTGTTCGACGTGCTGAACGTCGTGCTGCTGACCGGGCTGGCCCTGGTCACCGTGCTGCCGCTGCTCTACGTGCTGGCCGGGTCGTTCGCGACCGAGTCGGAAATCAGCTCGCGGCCGTTCTTCCTGTGGCCGGAGAAGTTCGTCACCGACACGTACCAGTACATCTTCTCCACCGACACGTTCGTCCGGGCGCTGCTGACCACGATCTGTGTGACCGCGGTCGGCACCGTCGTACAGCTGCTGCTCACGCTGACGATGGCCTACCCGCTGGCGAAGCGGTTCCTGCCGGGGCGGGCGCTGGTGCTGAACCTGGTGGTGTTCACGCTGGTGTTCAGCGGCGGCATGATCCCGACCTACCTGGTGGTGCGTGACCTCGGCCTGCTGGACAGCTACTGGGCGCTGATCCTGCCGCTGGCGATCAACCCGTTCTACCTGATCGTGGTGAAGAGCTTCTTCCAGGAGCTGCCCGAGGCGCTCGAGGAGGCGGCCCGGATCGACGGCTGCAACGAGCTGAACGTGTTCCTGCGGATCGTGCTGCCGTTGTCGAAGCCGATCATCGCGACGTTCTCGCTGTTCTACGCGGTCGGGATCTGGAACGACTACATGTCTCCTTTGCTGTACATCGACGACAGCAAGAAGTGGACGCTGCAGATGATCGTCCGCCAGCTGACCGCGGCGAACGCCGACTCGGCGAACGTGCTGCAGCAGCTGGAGACGGTGACGTTCCCCGAGCAGGGCCTGAAGTTCGCGGTCGTGGTGGTGGCCACGCTGCCGATCCTGTTCTTCTACCCGTTCCTGCAGAAGCACTTCGCCAAGGGCGTCCTGATCGGATCGGTGAAGGAATGACGACATTGCAGTGGCTCGAAACGCCCTGTAGACAAGGGACGACGTGGGGCGTCCCCTGGCCTCGCGGAACGGTTGCCGAAGGCACCAGCTTCGCGCTGGCCGACGGTACGGCGGTGCAGAGCTGGACGACCGCGAGCTGGCCGGACGGGTCGATCAAGTGGTCCGCCCACGCGATCGGGCGGTCGGACCAGCCGGAGTCGTCGTACGAGCTGGTCACCGGAGAGCCGTCGACTCCGGCCGAGCCGGTGCGCGTCGAGCGTGACGGCGACGAGGTTCGCGTCAGGTCAGGCGATGTCACCTGGTTGCTGAAGGCACCACACCTGATCGCATCCATCAAGCACGGCGACCAAACCATTGTCAGCGGTGTCCGGCTGATCAGCCTGCGGCAGGACGCGCCCGACGAGGACCTCAGTCGCACCAGGCAGCAGACGACGGGGATCGTCGACAATCTCATTGTCGAACAGGACGGTCCGGTGCGGGCCGTCGTCCGGCTCGACGGCAAGCACGGCGACTGGCTGCCGTTCAGCGTCCGGCTGTACTTCTACGCCGGCGCCACCGACGTACGCATCGTGCACAGCTTCGTCTGGGACGGCGATCCGGATCGGGACTTCCTGGCCGGGCTCGGCCTGAGCGCCGACGTGGTGATGCGCGACGAACCGCACAACCGGCACGTCCGGCTGGCCGGTCCGTCCGGCTTCCTCACCGAGGCGGTCCGCGGCCTGACCGGTCTGCGTCGCGATCCCGGTGACGAAGCACGAGAAGCGCAGGTGGCCGGCCGTGCCGTCGAAGAGATCCCGAACCCCGAAGTGTCGAACCGGCTGCACCTGATCCCGCAGTGGAACGACCACACCCTCGACCAGACCAGCGCGGACGGCTTCACCCTGCGCAAACGCACCGGCCCCGGTCACGCCTGGGTGACCATTCCGGCCGGCACTCGGTCACCTGGCTACGGGTACGTCGGTGGCGCCAGCGGCGGACTGGGGTTCGGCCTTCGCGACTTCTGGAAGCTGCACCCGACGCGCCTCGACATCCGCAACGCGGCCACCGATCTGGCCACCGCCACAGTGTGGATGTGGTCGCCAAGTGCACCGGCCATGGACGTGCGCTACTGGCACGACGGCATGGACCAGGACAGCTACGCCGAACAGCTCGAAGGCCTCGAGATCACCTACGAGGACTACGAACCCGGCTTCGGCAACGCACACGGCATCGCCCGCACCCACGAGCTCACGCTGAGGGTCCACAACAGCACACCGTCGGCGGACGAACTGGCGGAGCACGCAGCCTTGCTCAACTCCCCCGGTCTGCTCGCCGTCTCCCCCGCCCGCCTTCTGGAAGCCGGTGTGTTCGGCAGCTGGAGTTTGCCCACCGCCGACGACCAGGACATCGAGGCCCGGCTGAACTTCCTCTTCCAGTACTACGTCAACCAGCGCGAGCAGCGGCGTTGGTACGGGTTCTGGGACTACGGCGACGTCATGCACACCTACGACCGCGACCGGCACACCTGGCGGTACGACGTAGGCGGCTTCGCCTGGGACAACTCCGAGCTGTCGCCGGACCTGTGGCTCTGGTACCAGTACCTGCGTACCGGCCGGGCCGACGTGTTCCGGTTCGCCGAGGCGATGACGCGGCACACCAGCGAGGTCGACATCCATCACCTCGGCCGGTTCAAGGGCCTCGGGTCGCGGCACAACGTGCAGCACTGGGGCTGCAGCTGCAAGCAGGTGCGCATCTCCAACGCGATCTACCGGCGCTTCTACTACTACCTGACCGCCGACGAGCGCGTCGGCGACCTGATGGACGAGGTCGCGAGCGTCGAGGAGACTTTCCTGGTCGTCGATCCGCAACGCAAGGTCCGTCCCGACGTCTACTCCCCCGACCCGCACGCACTGTCGATCGAGCTGGGCGTGGACTGGGGTGCGCTCGCCGCGGCCTGGCTCACGCGCTGGGAGCGGCACGGGGACGACCGGGCCCGGGCACGGCTGGTCGGGACGATGTCCGACATCGCCGCGCTGCATTACGGCTTCCTCACCGGCAACGCGCGAATGGACCTGTCCACCGGGCGCTTCGACACCAGCCGGCGGGGCATCGCGGTGTCCCACCTGTCCTCGCTCTTCGGGCTGCCCGAGATCTGTTCCGAGCTCATCGACCTGGACCTCGACGTACCCGGGTTCGAGAAGGCCTGGCTGGACTACTGCCGGCTGTACCTGCTGCCGCCCGAGCAGCAGGCCGCAGAGGTCGGCCGGCCCTTGCAAGGCATCTCACTCGTCCAGGCCCACAGCAGGCTCGCCGCGTACGCCGCCGCGCGGACAGGCGACGCGGAGCTGGCCCGGCTGGCCTGGCGCAAGTTCTTCCTCGACGAAGGCGACCAGCTCAACCGCAACGCCCTGCAACGCGAGGCGGATTGGAAGACGACCGCGATCGACGGCTGCCTGATGCCCGTCGACGAGGCGGCCTTCGTCAGCACCAACGGCGCGGCACAGTACGCGCTCGCAGCGATCCAGAACCTGTCCCTGATCCCCGAACACCGGAATGACAGAGGTGGAACGGCGTGGAAAACGGCTCATCGGTCACCCGAAGAACAGTCCTAGCAGGCATGGCCGCCGTACCTGCGGTGTCCCTGCTGGAGTCCCCCGCCGCTGCGGCGTTCACGCAGCAGGCCGAAGTCAACGAAGTGAAGCTCACCTGGCTGGAAGGCAAGCCCACCACAGCCGCCGTCACGACCTGGGGCACTCCGTGGCCGAAGGGCGCCGTACCGGCCAACCAGTCCTTCGCACTCAAGGCTGCTGACGGCAGCGACGTACCACTGCAGAGCTGGCCGACCGCCTACTGGCCGGACGGCTCGCTCAAATGGAGTGCACACGCCATAGCGGTGGACTCACCAGCCGAGTCGTACACCCTCGGCCCTGGTACGGCGGCCGCCCCCGCGCAGGCCGTCACTGTCAAGCAGGAGACGACCTACGTCGACGTCGACACCGGCGTGATCAAGGCGCGGATCCGGAAGAGCGGGCCCGAGCTGATCAGCCAGATCTGGCGCGGTGACGTGCTGATCGCCCGGAAGGGCCAGCTCGTCAACCTCAAGCAGGACAAGATCGCCGACGACGAGGAAGCCGGCAGCGTCCGGGAGCGCTACGACAGCGACATCCAGAAGGTCACCGTCGAGCAGGCGGGCCCAGTCCGCGCGGTGGTCAAGATCGATGGCCGGCACAAGTCGCGCAAGGGCAAGACCTGGCTGCCGTTCTCGGTCCGGCTGTACTTCACCGCGGGCGCGGAGAACGTGCGGATGGTGCACACGTTCGTCTACGACCGCGACGGGCAACAGGACTACATCGCCGGGCTCGGTGTGCGGTTCCGGGTGCCGCTGCGCGATGCGGCGTACGACCGGCATGTCCGGTTCGTCGGCGAAGGCCACGGCATGCTGGCCGAGGCGGTGAAGGGGATCACCGGGTTGCGGCGGGACCCGGGCGCCGTCGTCCGGGCTGCCCAGGTGGCCGGGACCAAGCTGCCCGACCCGTCGACGTGGGACCAGCGGGTGACGACGCGGCTGCAGTACATCCCCGAGTGGGGTGACTACACGCTGAGCCAGTTGAACGCCGACGGCTTCACCGTGAAGAAGCGGACCAAGAAGGGATACGGCTGGATCCCGGTCGACCAGGGCAAACGCGCGTCCGGTCTCGGGTACGTCGGCGGCGTGACAGGCGGATTCGCCTTTGGACTAAGGGACTTCTGGCAGCGTCACCCCACCCAGCTGGACATCCGGGGCGCGGCGACCGACGAGGCCGAAGTCACCGTGTGGCTGTGGTCGCCCGAGGCCGGTCCGATGGACACGCGGTTCTACCACGACGGCATGGGCCAGGACACGTACCCGGAGCAGCTCGAGGGTCTCAACATCACCTACGAGGACTACGAGCCGGCGTTCGGCACGCCGTACGGGATCGCACGGACCAGTGAGCTGACGTTCTGGGCGCTGGCTGCGACACCGTCGGCCGACCGGCTGGGCGATCTGGCCGACCAGGTGCGGACTCCCCCGCAGCTGATCAACCCGGTGGACCAGTTGGTGTCGACGAAGGTGTTCGGCGGGCTGGTCACGCCGGTGGACCGGTCGGTGCCGGCCAAGAAGGCGATCGAGGACCACCTGGACTTCCTGTTCGACTTCTACCGCGGTCAGGTCGAGTCGCGGCACTGGTACGGGTTCTGGGACTACGGCGACATCATGCACACGTTCGACGAGGACCGGCTGGTTTGGCGGTACGACGTGGGCGGGTACGCGTGGGACAACTCGGAGCTCTCGCCGGACCTGTGGCTCTGGTACGCGTTCCTGCGGTCCGGCCGGGCCGACATCTTCCGGTTCGCGGAGGCGATGACCCGGCACACCGGCGAGGTCGACGTCTACCACCTCGGCCAGTGGGCCGGTCTGGGGACGCGGCACGGCGTACAGCACTGGGCGGACAGTGCGAAGCAGCAACGGATCAGTACGGCGATCTACCGCCGCTTCTACTACTACCTGACCGCCGACGAGCGCACTGGCGATCTGCTGTCCGAGCTGGTCGACTCAGACCGCACCTTCCTCGTGCTGGACCCACTGCGGAAGATCAGGACCGAGCCGTACGAGCCGGACCCGCATGCCCTCGCCATCGGCCTCGGCACGGACTGGAGCGGTCTGGCCGCGGCCTGGCTGACCGAATGGGAACGTCAAGGACCCAAGGCCGAGACGGCGCGCAGCAAGCTCCTCGGCACGATGGAGACGATCGCGGCGATGCCGAACGGCTTCGTCACCGGCGGCGGGCTCTACGACCTCGACACCGGGCGGTTCGCGCCGGTCGCCGAGAAGACCGTCAGCGTGTCGCACCTGAGCGCGATGTTCGGCCAGGTGGAGATCTGCGCCGAGATCATCGACCTGGTCGACATGCCGGCGTTCGAGGCCGCGTGGCTGCAGTACTGCCGGCTCTACAACGCCAGCCGGGCCGAGCAGACGGCGGAGTGCGGCGCGTACTTCGGCAACCTCATCCTCCGTCAGGGTCACGCCCGCCTGACCGCGTACGCCGCCGTACGCCTGGACCGGGACGACCTGGCCGCCCGGGCCTGGAAGGAGTTCTACACCGGCGACGGCTACGGCCCGAACCTGCCGTGGACGGCCGAGGACGTGAAGTCGACCCTCAACCCGACCCAGGCCGCCAAGTGGGTCTCCACCAACACGACGGCGCTCTACGGCCTGGCCGCCATCCAAACCCTCGCCCTGGTCGGCGACCAGATCGTCAACCCCTGACCTCACGTGACCGTGGACGTCAGCGTGACGTCCACGGTCGCGCGGTTGAGGTAGCCGGTCCAGGCCTGGGGTTTAAGACTGTCTGAAGCCTGGTTTCAAGCCTGTCTGAAGCCCGCCGCGGATTCTGTCGGTGAAGGGCCGGTTCGCCCGGACCGGCCCGTGGAATCCAGGGGGACAGAAGAATGGACAACGAGACACGGGCCGAGGCTCCGGTCGAGACGGGGAACTACCCGCTGCCGGAGGACGGCGCGCAGGACCAGGTCGAGCAGACCCGGCTCCCGCAGTACGACGAGGACCTGGTGGACGGGGCGACGCTGGAGGCCGAGTCATGAGCGGCACGGTGCGGGACCTGCTCACCTGGGCGGCGGCGCAGGTGCGGACGATGGAGCGGCCGCTCGGATCGAACAAGAACCCGTACGCCGCCAAGGCCGGGCACGCGAACGGGCAGGCCTGGTGCGCGACGTTCCTGGTCGCGGGGTGGAAGGTCAACAAGGTGCCGCTGGTGGCGGGGACGGACAGCGCGTTCACCCCGACCATGCAGAACGGCTTCAAGAACGCGGGCCGGTTGTTCAACAGTCCGCGAGCCGGCGACGTCGGCTTCCTGTTCGACCGGGAGCTGGGCCGGATCGCGCACGTGTTCTTCGTCGAGCGGGTCGAGGGCGACTTCGTGAAGACGATCGAGGGCAACACCAACCTGGACGGCAGCAGGACCGGTGTCGGGGTGTTCCGGCACAGTCGGCGCTGGGCCGGCGGCACGACGATGATCCGCGGCTTCGGCCGGCCGAACTACAAGGCCGTACCAGCAGGTGGCGGTGCCGGTCGTCCGGGACTGCCGAAGGTGTCAACAGCAGCGGTCGCGAGCGCTGCCCGCAAGGACGCGCCGGGCCCGCAAGGCGCGACCTCGCATCCGGCCGCGGTACGGATCGTCGAGGCGGCGCTGGTGGCCGAAGGTCTGCTGTCGCCGGCGTTCGCCAAGGACGGATCGTTCGGCACGGTGACGATCAAGGCCTATGCGCAATGGCAGCGCAAGCTCGGCTTCACCGGCGCCGACGCAGACGGCATCCCCGGCAAGGAGTCGCTGACCAGACTCGGCCTCCGCCACGGCTTCACCGTCGTGGCCTGAGCACTTCGAGGACATCCCCGCGCAAGCCCGATGGCTGAGCCTGCGCGGGGGTTGGGTGGTTATCCTCTGGCGGCGTCCCGGATGAGCTTCACCACTGTGTCGGGGTGGCTCATCATCGCGACGTGTGAGCTGTCGATCTGTATTACGGTCGAGCCGGCCCGGGCCGCCATGGCCCGCTCCGCCTCGGGCGGGATGATCCGGTCCTGCTTGGCGACGAGGTACCAGCTCGGGACGGTCTTCCAGGCCGGTGGCCCGGAGGGCGTCACGAGTGCAGCCAACGCGCCGGGACGCTGAGTCGCGGCCAGGAACCGGGCAGTTGCCTTGGGCAGGTCCTGGGTGAAGAGTTGGTGGAAGTAGGCCGGGTCGATGTAGGCGTCGGCGTCTCCCTCGCCGGCGCCAGGGAAGGGCCGGAGCACCAGGTGATCGGTGACCTCGGTGTGCCCGCCGCCCAAGGCGTTGGCGGCCGCCACACTCTCTCCCTCGTCCAGGGCGTAGGCGGCGACGTACACGAGGGACTTCACGTTGGGGTTGCCGGTGGCGGCGTTCGTGATGACGGCGCCTCCGTAGGAGTGGCCGACCAGGACTGTGGGTCCGTCGATGGTGGCCAGGAAGTCGCGGAGGTACGCGCCGTCGGCGAGGGGACCGCGCAGTGGGTTCGAGAACGCCAGCACCGGATAGCCGGCGTCGAGCAGGCGGCCGGCGACCGCGTTCCAGCCGCTGGAGTCGGCGAAGGCGCCGTGCACGAGAACGATGGTGGGCTTGGCCGTGCGCGCCTCCTGCTGGGAAGCGTTCTGCTCCGAGCCGGTCGAGGCGGTGGCATTCAGCAGGGATCCACTCAGCAGGGCCAGGCCTACGCCCAGCGCTGTAGCCAGCACATGCAGACGGCGTGGTGCTCGAACTTTCACGATGCGCTCCTTTGGTTCGGTGCCGGTCAACGCATCGTGGATCGGCATGCCGCCGTTCCGGACCACGTGAGACGCGTAGTAGTTATCGCTGGCGGGGTGTGGGGCGGCCCGTTTAGGGTCTGCGGGTATGGGAGTGGAGGGGGCTCTGCTCGGGCGGGATGCCGAACAGCGACAGGTTCGTAGTCTGCTTTCGCATGCGCGCAATGGGCGCGGTGGAGCGTTGTTCGTGTCCGGCGAGCCCGGCATCGGGAAGACATCGCTGCTGGAGGCCGCGTTGGCGGGTGCCTCCGGGATGCGGCATCTGCAGGTTGACGGGTACGAGGCGGAGTCGACGATCCCGTTCGCCGCCGTGCAGCGCCTGATGATCCCGCTGCGTCCCTACGTGCAGTCGCTTCCCGAACGCCACCAGCACGCGCTGCGGGTGGCTTCGGGGGTGGCCGATGGCCCGCCACCGGATCGGTTCCTGGTCGGGTTGGGCGTGCTCGGACTGCTGGCCGCCGCGGGCGAGGTCGAGCCGGTCGCGTGCGCGGTTGACGACGCGCACCTGCTGGATTCGGAGTCCTTGGACGTCCTGGCGTTCGTCGCCAGGCGACTGGAAGCGGAGTCGGCCGCGATCATCTTCGCCGGACGCCACGATACCGCTCTCGCGGCGCAGCTGGCCGGGGTGCCCGAGCTCGGTCTCGCCGGGCTGGCTCCCGAGTCGGCGATCCGGCTGCTGAGGTCGTCGCTGCCCGAAGTCCTCGATCCGGCCGCGGCGGCGCAGATCGTCGCGGCAACGGGTGGCAATCCGCTCGCGCTGATCGACCTGGCCAACGAACTCAGCATCAAACAGTTGACCGAATCCAGCCTCGCCGCCGAACCGATCCCGGTCGGGCACCATCTGGAAGCGTTCTACCTGCGCCGCATCCGCCATCTGTCCGCTGACCTGCAGCAGTGGTTGCTGATCGCGGCAGCCGACTCCACCGGCAATATCGACCTCATCCGCGCAGCTGGACGCGAACTCGACCTGCCGGACAGCGCGGCTGACGAGGCCGAGGCCGCCGGTCTGGTGGTGCTGTCGCCGTCAGCCCGGTTCCGGCATCCGCTGGTGCGGTCGGCGGCGTACAACGCTGCCCAGGGCGGACAGCGACGGCGTGTCCACCGCGCGCTCTCGGCAGCGTCCGGTCAGCTGGGCCTGGTCGAACTCGAAGCCTGGCATGCCGCGAAGGCCACGCTCGGCACCGACCCCGCCGTGGCGGACCGGCTGGAGCGCGTGGCCGACCTGGCGGGACAACGCGGTGGTTTCTCGTCTCGCGCCAGGGTGCTGGCCCAGGCCTCCGCGCTGACACCACAGGGAGGTCGCAAGTACGCCCGGCTGGTGGCTGCGGCCGAGGCTGCCTTGGCCGCCGGCGCCGGACAGCTGGCCAAGAGCTTGCTCGACGACGTCGACGAGGACGCCCTGGACGCGGTCTCGCGGGGCCGGCTGATCTCAGCCCGCGCCAGCATCGCCATCTTCACCGCGGACCCGGCGTTGATGAACGGCGGGGCGAACATGCTGGCCGCCGCCGAGTTGTTCCATGGTCACGACACAGTGCTGGAGCAAACCGCGCTGATCAAGGCGTTCGAGTACACGTTGCCGGCCGAACGCCTCGCGCGAGGCGCGACTCTCAGCGAGCTCGGCGCCCGGATGCGCAAGGGCGCCGAGCTGGGCGACGGCATCGCCGCGACCATCCTGCGCGCCCTCAGCGCTCACATCCTGCTGCCCTACGCCGAGGCGGTCCCGATCATGCGGACTGCCGTGGACGCCATCGCCCAACTGGGCCCGGAAGCCTTGTTGCAGTACGGAACCATCAGCGTCGCCCTCACCACGGCGCTGTGGGACCAAACCGCGCGACGTGACTGCCTCGAGGCCACCGCTGAAGCCGCCCGCGACGCAGGCTCACTGCAACTGCTCGACGGCGTGCTCTGGATCATGTCCCTGGCCGAACTGAAGGGCGGAACTCCGCAACGGGCAAGCCAGTACATCGAGCAGGTGCGTGAGCTGCGCCGCGCCATCGGGTACGACGCCGAGCATGTGGTCAACGTGGCCCTCTTGGCCTGGACCGGAGCACCCCGGCCCCAGATCGAGATGATCGCCGATGGCGCGAGCGCGATGGGCTTCGGCGGCGTGTACGCCTCCGGCGTCGCGGCGCTCGCCGTCCGGGACCTTTCCGAAGGCCGTTACGGCGACGCGTACGCCCGGCTGAAACCGCTCGTGGACGACCCGTTCTTGCAGGTCACACCGCTGGAGATCCCCGATCTGGTCGAGGCTGCGGTCCGCAGCGGACACCTCGAGGAGGCAGCCGGGCTGGTGCAGCGCCTGGAGGAGCTTGCGCGGGTCAACGGGTCGCCCTGGACGGCAGGTCTTGCGCAGCGGTCGCGAGCCCTCGTCGACGACAACGGGGCCGAACCGCACTACCGAGCGGCCATCGCGACGCTCGCCCCGACCGACATCGAGGTCGAGCTCGGTCGAACCCATCTCCTGTACGGCGAGTGGCTACGCCGGGCACGGCGTCGCCGCGACGCACGGGAGCAACTGCGTCGGGCCGTGGACATCTTCGAGCGTGCGCAGGCGCCGGGATTCGCACAGCGCGCCCGGAACGAACTGGAAGCCATCGGAGAACACGCGCCCGCGGCCGGAGAACCCGGCCCGTTCGACCTCACCGCCCAGCAGTTGACAGTCGCGCGGCTTGCCGCGGCCGGCCACACCAACGCCGAGATCGGCGCCACCATGTTCCTCAGCGCCAACACCGTCGACTACCACTTGCGCAAGGTCTTCCAGAAGCTCGGAGTCTCCTCCCGCCGGCAGCTCGCCGACCGGATCAGCCCACCCTCCTGACCGCCCCCGCAGTCAGGACTACGCGCTGCACGTGGTCCGCGCGGTTCCGAACCGGGACAGGCTCGGGGAAAACCGCACGCAAGGAGGAGCCCATGCCCTTCATCACCGCCGACGACGGCGCCGAGATCTTCTACAAGGACTGGGGCTCCGGCGGCTCGCCGGTCATCCTCAGCCACGGCTGGCCGTTGAACTCCGACGCCTGGGAAGCCGGCGCCCGCTTCCTCGCCGAGCACGGGCACCGCGCCATCGCCCACGACCGCCGCGGCCACGGGCGCTCGAGCCAGACCTGGAACGGCAACGAGATGGACACCTACGCCGACGACCTGGCCACCCTCATCGACGCCCTCGACCTGCGCGACATCACCCTGGTCGGCCACTCCACCGGCGGCGGCGAGATCGTCCACTACATCGGCCGCCACGGCAGCAGCCGGGTCTCCCGGCTCGTCCTGGTGTCCGCCGTACCGCCACTCATGCTGCGAACCGGCGACAACCCCGAAGGACTTCCGATCGAGGTGTTCGACCAGATCCGGGCCGGGGAGGCCGCCAACCGATCACAGCTGTACCGCGACCTCGCCGACGGCCCGTTCTTCGGGCACAACCGCAGGCACGATGTCGACCAGGGGTTCCGGGACGCGTTCTGGCTGCAGAGCATGGCCTGTGGCCACCGCGGCGCCTACGAGTGCATCGCCGCCTTCTCGGCCACCGACTTTCGTCCGGACCTGGAGAAGGTCGACGTACCGACCCTGGTCATCCACGGGGACGACGACCAGATCGTGCCGTTCGACGTCGGCGGCAAGCGGTCCGCCGAGCTGATCCAGGGCGCCGTACTGAAGGTCTACGAAGGCAGCGGCCACGCACTGCCCGACACCGACCGCGACCGGCTGCACGCCGACCTGATCGAGTTCATCGACGCCTGATCCGAAGGGGAATCTCATGAACGACACCCGCCGTCCCGACACCGTCGTCCTCGTGCACGGCCTGTGGATGACACCGCGCAGCTGGGAGAACTGGGTCCAGCACTACCAGGCGAAGGGCCTCACTGTCCTCACCCCTGGATACCCCGGGTTCGAGATCGAGGTCGAGGCCTTGCGCGAGAACCCGGACATCATCGCGAACCTGACCGTGCCCGAGACCCTCGACCACCTTGCCGACGTCATCGAGAAGGTCGAGACGCCGCCGATCATCATGGGGCACTCCTTCGGCGGCACCCTCACCCAGCTGCTGCTGGCCCGGGGCCTCGGCTCCGCCGGGGTCGTCGTCGACTCCGCGCCGACCGAGGGCGTGCGCGTGAACCCGATCTCCCAGGCCAAGTCACTGTTCCCCGCGCTGAAGAACCCGGCCAACCGGCACCGGGCCGTGGGCTTCACCGCCGAGGAGTTCCACTACGCCTTCACCAACACCCTCAGTGAAGCGGAGTCCGCGGCGGTCTGGGAGCGGTACCACATTCCCGCCCCGGGCAACTGGGTGTGGGAGTTCGGCCTGTTCGCCAACTTCAAACCCGGCCACCAGGACACGTGGCTCGACTACTCCGCCGACCGCGCTCCCCTGCTGTTCATCGCAGGCGAGAAGGACCACATCATGCCGCCCTCGGTGAACAGGTCGAACGCCAACCACTACAAGAAGTCCCCCGCCCTCACCGAGTACCACGAGTTCGCGGGCCGCGACCATTGGACCTGCGCCGCCCCCGGCTGGGAGGCTGTGGCCGACTACGCGCTCGACTGGGCACTCGACCACGCACAAGCGATGCCGAACCGCACCACCGACTCCTGACCGGCAAGCGGCACAAGACGGGCGGTCCGTCCATGATTCGGATGACACACCTGGGCGGACCCACCGTCCTCCTCGAGCTGGGCGGGTGGAGGATCCTCACCGACCCCACCTTCGACCCACCAGGACGCAAGTACCAGTTCGGCTGGGGCACGTCCTCGATCAAAACCGCAGGCCCCGCGCTGCGGCCGGATGAGATCGGGCCGGTCGACGTCGTACTGCTGAGCCACGACCACCACGCCGACAACCTCGACGACCGCGGCCGCGACCTGCTCCCCGCTGCCGGCACCGTCCTCACCACCAGGGCAGGTGCCCGGCGGATCGCGGCGCCCAACGTCCGCGGTCTGTCCGCCGGCGAGACCACGTCGCTGGACGCGCCCGGGAAAGAACGCCTCTCGATCCGGGGCACGCCCTGCCGTCACGGCCCACCTCTGAGCAGACCCGTGGCGGGGCCGGTCATCGGATTCGCCCTGAAGCTCGGACACGCCACCACCGTGTCGGTGTGGATGACCGGCGACACGGTCTTGCATCGACCAGTACGCCGACTCGCCCGGGAGCTCGACGTGGACGTGCTGCTCATGCACTTGGGCAATGTCAGGTTTCCCGTCACCGGACCGCTGCGGTACTCGATGAACAGCGGCGACGCGATCTCTCTCGTGCGACTCCTTCGGCCCAGGTTGGCGGTTCCGGTCCACTACGACGGTTGGTCACACTTCAGCGAACCGACGGACCACGTCCGCACCACACTCGACCGCGCCGCCGGCGTCCAGGACGTCGTCAGGTGGCTCGAGCCCGGCCGCCCAACCCACCTGTAACCAGCCGATGGCGGGTTTTTGTCACGCCGGATCGTGCCAGGGCTGAGCGGGAGCGCTGGGCGTTGCCGGGGGTCACTATCGGGCAATGGTGTCTATTCCTTGCTCGGCTGCGGCGTTGGCCATCCATCGGAAGATCAACCGGACGACGACGCCGTATCCGCGCGACAGCAGCATGCAGGAGCGGTTCGAGCACTGGGCCGCACGTCGGCCTGGCGCACCCGCCGTCATCCAGGGTGATCGTGAAGTCAGCTACCACGAGCTGAACCGGCTGGCCAACGGGCTTGCTCGCGCCCTGCGTGCTGAGGGCGTCGGGCCGGGTGCGAGCGTCGGCGTGTGCGTGCCTCGTTCGCCCGAGATGCTGGTGGCGCTGCTGGGCATCCTGAAGTGCGGGGCGACGTTCGTACCGCTGGACCGCGAATGGCCGGACGAACGCTTTCGCCACGTGGTCGCCGATGCCGGGTGCCGGTGGGTGCTCAGCGACCAGCCGGAGCAGATCGCGGAACGGTTCGACGGTGTCGAGGCACGCCTGCTCCTACTCGACGGACGGACGCTGACGGCCTGCGACACCAACCCGCCGTACGCCTCGACCGCCGAGAGCATCGCGTGCGTCTACTACACCTCAGGTTCGACGGGCCGGCCCAAGGGCGTGCCGATCCTGCACCGAGGGATCAACCGGACGGTGTTCTTCACCGCTTTCGGGCCGGTGGACGATCGCAGCCGCATCCTCCAACTGGGGTCCCTCACGTTCGATATGGCCACCTCCGAGATCTGGGGCGCGCTGCTCGGTGGCGGGACCTTGGTGCTATATCCCCCCGAGCCCGTCCGCCTGTCCCGGTTGGGTGAGGTCATCCGGACGGGGCGCATCAACCTGGTGGCCCTGCCCACGTCCTTGTTCAACCTGATCGTCGACGAGGCACCCGAGGTCCTCGATCCCGTCGCGACGATGACCGTCGGCGGTGAGGCGCAATCGCACCGGCACATGGCCAAGGCGCTGCGCGCGTACGGGCCGGGGCGCGTGTTCAACCTCTACGGGCCCACGGAGTCCACGTGTGTGGCGACGTGTTACCCGGTCGACAACCTGCCGCGCGACGACATGCCGTTTCCGATCGGCCGTCCCCTGCAGAACACTCGCCTCTACGTGCTCGCCGACGGTGCGCGGAGGCTGTGCGAGCCGGGCGAGATTGGTGAGCTCTGCTTGGCGGGTGACGGTCTGGCGGCCGGATACCTGGGGCTGCCGGACCTGACCAGGGAACAGTTCGTCCATCGCGACATCGCCGGCGTACGGGAGCGCCTCTACCGCACCGGCGACCGCGGCTACCTCCTGTCCAGTGGCGATGTGGTTTTCACCGGCCGGCGCGACGAACAGGTCAAGGTCAACGGGTTCCGGGTCGAGCTCGGTGAGGTCAGGCACCACCTCGGCGGCCATCCGGCGGTGAAGCGGTGCTTCGTGACGGTGAGCGAGGGTGACGGTCCCCGATCGCTGGTGGCGTTCGTGATTCCGAACACCACGGACATCACCGAGGAGGACCTTCGCGAGCACCTGGTGACGACGCTGCCCCGCTACATGGTCCCGGCGCGGATCCATGTCCGCGGCGACCTCCCGCTGACGTCCCACGGCAAGGTCGACCGACGGGCCCTGCACGCGTCACGCGAGCCGAGACCGATGCAAGGAGTGTTTCCCCATGCGTGATGTGACCGACCTGACCGCCACTGAGGCAGCCCTCGCCGAGATGTGGCGGGACGTGCTCGACCATTCCGACGTCCTCGCCTCCGACGACTTCTTCAAGCTCGGTGGTACGTCGCTCACCGCCATCAGGCTGCTGCACCGCCTGGAGCTGGCGTTCGGTTCGCCGATCCTTTCCTTCGAGACCCTCACCAGCAACCCCGAACTGGCAGCCATGGCGAAGGCGGTCGACGAGGTTGTGCGAAGGCCGGTCGACCGGCCCGTTCCAGTGCACGAGGTCGACGTTCATGCCCCCTTCGCGCTGACGCCGACACAGCAGGCGTACTGGGTCGGCCGGGCGGACGATCAGCCGCTGGGCGGAGTCGGCTCCCACGTCTACTTCGAATTCGATGCCCACGACATCGATCCGGACCGGCTGGAAGCGGCCGTACGCACTGTGCTGAGCCGGCACGGCATGCTTCGGGCGCGGTTCCTGCCGGACGGCCGGCAACAGATCATGCCCGAATCCCCGTGGTCGGAGCTGGTGGTGCACGACCTGCGCGGCAACGACCTGGCGAAGGTCGAGGCAGGTCTGGCCGAGATCCGTGAGACGCTGTCGCACCGCCGGCTCGACGTCGAGCGCGGTGAGGTCTTCGACCTCCAACTCACCCTCGCCGACGGCGGATTCTCCAGGATCCACTGCGAGTTCGACCTCCTGGTCGCGGACGGGCGAAGCGTCCAGGTGATCCTGGACGACCTCAGTCACCTCTACAGCGCCCCGGAGAAAACTCTTCCACCGGTCGGCTACGAGTTCCCGCAGTACCTCGTGGACCGGCGCGCCCGGCTGGCCGCCGAGCGGCGGGTCGACGAGGAGTACTGGCGCAGTCTGCTCCCCGACCTGCCCGGACCGCCCGGCATCCCACTGGCCAGGGCACCCGAGCACATCCACCGCCCTCGGTTCAGCCGGCGGTCCCACGCCATGGCACCGGCGGACTGGCAGCGTTTCGAGACTCGCGCCCGATCGCACGGCGTGACCCCGGCCGTGGCGCTGGCCACTGCCTACGCCGAGGTGCTCGGGCGGTGGAGCAACGAGCCGCGGTTCCTGCTCAACCTGCCCAACTTCGGCCGGCGCATCACCCACCCGGCGGTGCCGAACATGGTCGGCGACTTCTCCAACATCGTTCTGCTGCCCATCGACCTGTCCAGCGACTCGACGTTCGGCGACCGCGCCCTCGGGGTTCAGCGGAGCCTGCGGCCCAACCAAGCCCACGAGGAGTACTACGGCGTCGAGGTGCTGCGCGACCTGGCCCAACGGAACTCCGTCTATGGGAACCCGGCCCCGATCGTCTTCTCCTACAACGTGTTCGACGCGTTCGGCAGCGACATGGTGACCGACCACTTCCGCACGTGCTTCGGCGATCTCGGGTACATGATCACCCAGACGCCGCAGGTGTGGCTGGACCACCAGGTCTTCTCCCACGAGGATCGGGTCGACCTGGTGTGGGACGCGGTCGACGGCTTGTTCGAGTCCGGCATCGTCGACGACGCGTTCGCCGCCTACACCCGGCTGGTGAGCGACCTGGCGGCCGACGAGACGGCGTGGTCCCGAGCGGTGGACATCGCACTGCCGGAACATCAGCGGGTACGGCGGGAAGCAGTCAACGCCAACGCCGTACCCCGGACCGAGACCCTGCTCCACCAACGGTTCTTCGACCGTGCCACCGAACATCCCGAACGGACTGCGCTGTACCGGCACGGTGGGGAGAGCGTGTCGTACGGGCAGCTGGCGGATTCCGCGTTGCGGATCGCCGCGTCGCTGTCCCAGCTCGGTGTCGGCTCCGCGGAGGTCGTCGCGGTCGTGATGCCCAAGGGTGGGGATGACATCGCGGCCGTCCTGGGCGTCCTGGCCGCGGGTGCGGCGTACGTCGCCGTAGGCGCCGACGCGCCAGCGGAGCGGCAACGGCAGATCCTGGAACGTGCGCGCGTCCGCTTCGCGGTGACCGCCGACGAAGGCCCGGGGATACCGGACTGGCAAGGCAAGGTTCGGGTGCTGACCTACGCCGAAGCGGTCAATGCCGACCCGCTGCGCGACCCGGTTCGCCGAACCCCGGACGGTCTCGCGTACGTGATCTTCACTTCCGGCTCGACTGGCCGCCCGAAAGGGGTCGAGGTCTCGCACCGAGCCGCAGTCAACACGATCGACTGGGTCAACGAACGCTACGGCGTCGGCGAGGACGACCGGGCACTGGCGCTGACCGCGCTGGACTTCGACCTCTCCGTCTACGACACCTTCGGTCCGCTCGCCGCAGGCGGCGCCTTGGTGCTCGTGAACGAGGAGCAGCGCCGGAACGTCGACGCGTGGTGGGAGCTGATCCACGACTACCAGGTCACCATCTGGAACTCCGTCCCCTCGTCGATGAATGCACTTCTGTCACCGTCACGAGACCTGCCTTCGAGTCTGCGACTGGCCCTGCTGTCCGGCGACTGGATTCCCCTGGACCTGCCGGCCCGGCTCGCGGCGTCGAGCGCAGGCCGCTGCCGGCTGATCGCCTTGGGAGGGCCGACGGAGACCGCCATCTGGTCGAACGCGTTCGAGGTGGACACCGTGGAGGCGGATTGGACCTCGATCCCGTACGGGTTCCCGTTGAGCAACCAGCGCCACCGAGTAGTGGACGCTCGCGGCAGGGACTGTCCCGACTGGCTGGCCGGTGAGCTCTGGGTCGGCGGCGTCTGCGTGGCCGACGGCTACCGCGGTGATCCGGAACTGACCGCCGAACGGTTCGTCCGGTACGGCGGGCAGCGCTGGTACAAGACCGGCGACCTCGTGCGCTACCGGCCGGGCGGCGTACTGGAAATCCTTGGCCGCACCGACTTCCAGGTGAAGATCAACGGCTTCCGCATCGAACTGGGCGAGATCGACGCCGCGCTGCACGACCACCCCGAGATCGACCGGAGTACGACGGTGGCGACCGGAACACGGGGTGCGCAGCGGCTCGTCAGCTTCGTGATTCCGGCGTACGACACCGTCGATCTCGACGCCCTGCGGTCGTACCTGGCCGCCCGGCTGCCGATCTACGCGATCCCGAGTCAGTTCTTCGTCATCGACGAACTGCCGCTCACCGCCAACGGAAAGGTCGACCGCATGACCTTGGCGGGCTGGGCGTCAGCACCGACCGCGACGAGTCCGATCTCCGACGAGCCTCCGAGGGCCGGCCTGGAGGAGACCATCGCCCGCCAGTGGGAACTCGTCCTGGGCACACCGGTCGATCGGCGGTCCGACGACTTCTTCGCGCTCGGTGGCAACAGCCTGCTCGCCGCGCAGGCGACCCAGTCGCTGCGCGACAGCCTGCACAGCCGCGTCGGCCTGCGCGCTCTGTACTCGGCACCGACTGTGGCCGCCTTGGCCGCGTTGCTGGCCGACGAGTTGGAAGGGATGCGTCGCCATGACGTCCGACTGCCATGACGCGCTGAAACTCCTCGACACGGAGGAAGGCCGTCGCGATCCATACCCGCTCTACGACCGCCTCCGCGAGCACCCACCGGCGTACGACGACCGGCACCAGGCAACCGTCGTCGTCCGGTACGCCGACTGCGTCCAGGCGTTGTCCGGCCGCGCCTTCGGCCGCCCGGACGCAGCGTGGGTGAAACGCCGCATCCCCACCTGGGAGAACCACCCCGCGGTTCGCTGCCTGATGCGGACGATGCAGTTCGGCGACGTGGAGTCCCACCCGCGCCGCCGTGGGGTGGTCAACAAGTTCTTCACGAAACGACGGATCGCGTCGCACATCGCCGCGGAGTCGGCGACTGTGGACGCCTTGATCGACGATCTCGTGGCGGAGATCGCGGCGCGTGGCGAGGCAGACGTCCAGGACGTGCTGTCGTACCGGCTGCCCAGTATCAGCATCGCCCGGGTGCTGGGGCTTCCCGAGCATGAGATCGCCGGCTTCCGGTCCCATTCGCTCGCCCTCGCCAACCTGCTGGAACCGCAACTGTCCGAACAGGACCTGTACGCGGCCGATCTGAGCTTCCACGACTTGCTGGAGTACTTCGAGCACGTCATCGAGGCGTGCCGCCGCCGGCCCGGCGAGAATCTCGCCTCGCACTTGGTGCGGGTCCACGACACCGATCCGGAGACCCTCTCCAAGGACGAGCTCACCTCGATGTTCACCTCCATCTTCGTCGCGGGGACGATGAACACCAGCAACTTCATCGGCAACGGTGTCGCCGCACTGCTGGACTCCCCGGGCACCGTCGCCCGGCTGCGCATGGATCCCGGCCTCGTCCGGACCGCGATGACCGAGATCCTCCGGTACGACGCCCCCATGCAGGTCACCCGGCGGATCACCGTGGACACCGTGGAGCTCGGTGGTACGACGCTCCCCGCGGGCGCGGAACTCGCCGTCGTCCTCGGTGCCGCCAACCGCGATCCGAGCGTCTACGCCGCCCCCGGCACCTTCCTGGTCGGCAGGCCCGGTCCACCGCCCCTCAGCTTCGGGGGTGGGCCTTTCTACTGCATCGGCGCGGCCATGGCCCAGGAGGAGGGCGCCCTCGTCTTCACCAAGATCGTCTCCCGGCTGCCCGGGCTCCGAGCCGCCGGGGCCGCGGAGCACAACCTTCGTTCAGTGCTGCGCGGCTTCCTGCACCTCCCGGTCAGTGCGGCCGTCGATCGTCCGATCACCTTCTTGGAGTCACCGTGACAACCGCACCTCCCTGGCAGCAGAACCTGCGGCTGCTGGCGACACATCCGGACGTCCGCGGCAGAATCGTCTGCATCCCGCCCGCCGGCGGGGGCGCGAGCTTCTTCCGCCCGTGGGCGGCCGACATCCCGCCGGGCCTCGAACTGTGGGCTGTTCAACTCCCCGGGCGGGAGGACCGGCTGGGAGATCCCCCACTCACCGACCTTCTCCTGGCCGCCCGTCGGGTGGCAGGAGCGCTGCAGTGGCTCGTCGACCGCCCGTACGTGCTCTTCGGACACAGCATGGGTGCTCTTGTCGGCTACGAGGCGGCCCGGATCCTCGCAACCCAGCGCGTCCCGGGACCCACGCACGTCTTCGCCTCCGGCTGCACGCCTCCTGATCGTCAGGTCCCGAACGACGAGCCACTCGGCACTGCTCAGCAAGTGGTCGACGAACTGCGCCGGATCGGCTTCTCCTCGGATGCGCTCGACGACCCCGAGACCCGTGCTGTCGTCATTCCCGCGATCCAGCACGACCTGCGCATGTTCTACTCCTACGCGCACCGGCCCGGACAGCAACTCACCTGCCCGATCACCGTCCTGGTGGGCGACGAGGACCCCCACGTAGCGGCTGCGGACTCACCTGGTTGGAGCCGACACACCAGCGCATCCGTGCGAACCGGCGTCCTGCCGGGAGATCACTACTACCTCCTCGACAGCCACCCGGAAATCATCGCGCGCATCAGCTCGTCGCTGACCGGCAACACCTGCTGAGCATTCGGTACTGGGTCAACGGGTCCGGGCGACCTCGTCGAGGGTCGTGTCGCCGGCGCGATACGGCTCGATCAGGGCTTTGAAGAGGTCGCTGGGCGGGAGGCCGAGCTCCCGATGGAGCATGGTTCGGAAGTAGTCGTACTGGCGGACAGCTTCGACGATGTCGCCGTCGTCGATGTGCGTCTGCACGATCACGCGATGGGCACTTTCGTGGAGTGGTTCGATGGCGGTCGCGGCGCGGGCGGCTTGCAGGGCCTCGTGGCTGCGGCGTTGGCGCCGGCGGTGGCTGGCGAGTGCGTCGAGCGCGCCGAGGCGGAGGTACTGCAGCTTCTCGCGGGCCGCGAGCACCCAGTCGTCGTACCAGCCTGGCAGCAGTTCAGCAGAGTGCAGCACGGCGTTCGCGGCCGCTTCCACCGCTTCGTCGGTGCTGTCCACGGCGTGGATCAGGACCTCGGCACCGGCTTGGAGGTTGTGCACGTCGACCGCGACCTCCGGCGACAGTGCAAGAGAGCAGTCGTCCACCTCGAGCAGAGGCGGTGCACCGGCATGCCGGTGGCGCAGCCTCCACAGAACTGCGCGCAGCCGTGCGGCGGCGACCTCGTCGGTGCAGTCGGGCCACAATGTGGCGGCCGCCTGTGTGCGGGCGCATCGGTGCTGCAGGGCCAGCAGGGCGATCAGATGTTGGGGACCTGACGGGAGCTTCACGACCTCGATCGCATCTGGCCGCCCATCCACAATCGTCAGGAACCAGTCGCCCAGAAGCTGCAACTGCACTGCTGATCCTACGAACGTCCGCACCGCCCGACCTCCCCTCGTCGAGGTGGCGGTGTGCGTCGCTGCGGTGCTCGCCTCCCTCGGCGTTGGAATCTCCCGCTGTGCGTGACAGCTACGACACCAAGTGCCACCGCCCCCTCTAGCACCATTGGGCAGCAAGCGCCGGATGTCAACACGGCATGCCGATCGCCGCCTCCTTGCTCGCGCATCCGGCGACCGCCGGCCGACAGGACGGCGCTACGTCGTCAGCCTCGGTGGGACTGCTCGATAAAACGTTCGAGCCAGGCCCGCACCTCCTGGTAGACGTCATCGGGCGAAGCCACGACGACGCTCGTCTGCTCGTCTCGGGCCAGGTCGGCCTGGCGGGTGATCCGGGCACGGATCCCGCTGTCCGCCAGGTCGCGCCAGACCCTGATCACCAACGCCGCGGCCTCGGGCGGTACCTGATCAGTCATCATCCACTCCCCCATGAGCCGGCCGAACCGTTGCCCCGGGCCCGCGGGTCGCGGGCAACCGGTAGACCCACGTTGAGGCAACGATCCAGGATGACAGCCCAGTCGGTCGACCCGCGGATTTCTGGCGACGCTGTGACAACGCCGGGACAACACTGTGACAACACGGTGAGGGCGAGCGCCGGGATGCACTGATCGTGAGCACCGGACAGGGTGGAGGAGGTGACTCATGAACGAGAAGCTGACAAGTGTGGAGCTCGACCTGGAGGAGGTCCAGGTTCTTCCGGAGCGCGAGGCGCTGGGTTCGTACAACTGGGCGAACATCTACGCGTCCAACACGGCGGTGGCGCTGAACGCGGCATCGCACTTCTCCGTGGCCAAGGCCGCGGCGCTGCAGTCGATCTACGTCAACCAGCACTAACGGGTTGGCCGGGGCGTGAGCGGTGGCTCGACCCACCGCTCGCGCCTCAGGGAGAAAGGGGACTCTAGATGACACGAGGCACGATCTCCTACAGCGAGCTCGCCGATCAGTCGGCCGAACTTCTGCCCGCCAGGGAGGCGCTCGCGTTGGTGAACTTCACCAACATCACAGCTGTCAACGTCGCCATCGCGGTGAACGCGGCGACGATCGGCTCGACCGCTGCCGCGTCCGCACTACAGGGTGTGGCCGTCTTCCAGCGCTGACCGGGACCACGCACGGAGGCGTGAGCGGCAACGCGGGCACGCCGCGAAGGCGGGATTTGTGACGACGAACGAACTGGTCGATCGCGCGGCCACGGGCCCGGCGGGAGCCGGGATCCGGCCCGGTCGCGCGGTCGGCCTTCGGTTGCTCGGACCCTACGAGGGATCGGGATTTCGTGACGACCGCTACCTGGTCGAGCGCTCCGACCGTCAGATGGTGATGCTCACCAAGCTGCTCTACCTGATCGTCGAGTACGCCGACGGCCACGCGTCCACCGATCTCCTCGCCAGCCGAGTCGGCCGCGCCTATGGACGGCACCTGGACCCGGCCGACCTGGTGGAACTCGTTCGGGCCAAGCTGGCACCGGCCGGCCTGGTCACGCTGTCGAAGGCTGAGCCGATCGGACAGCGGCGGGCCGATCCCCTGCTTGCGTTGAGTCTCCGCGGCGTCCTGCTCCCATCGGCAGTCGTCCGGAGCGTCGGCCGCGTCTTCGCCCCCCTCTTCCACCGTCCTGTCATCCTCGGCATCCTTGCGGCAGTCGTGGCGTTCGACGTATGGGTCCTGACGACCCTCAGCGCTGCCGACGTGTTCATCGCACTCATCGACCCAGCCGGCGTCCTGACGGTCCTGCTGCTCCTCCTGGCCGCAACGCTGTTCCACGAGTTCGGCCACGCCGCCGGATGCACGTACGGCGGTGCGCAGCCAGGACAGATCGGTGTCGGGCTCTACCTGTGGATCCCGGCCTTCTACACCAACGTCACCAGTGCCTACCGGCTGAATCGCGCCGGCCGACTCCGCACCGATCTCGGCGGCGTGTACTTCAACGTCGTCTTCATGGCAGCCGCCGCCGCGGCCTACCTCTGGACCGAGTGGCCGCCCTTGCTCGCGATCATCGCGCTGTCCCATCTCGAGATCGCCCAGCAGTTGCTACCGATCGTGCGCTTCGACGGCTACTACATTCTCGGCGACCTCGCCGGCGTACCCAACCTGTTCGGCCACGTCCGACCGATCATGCGCAGCCTTCTTCCGGGTCGCCACCACGACCATGGCGCAGGTCAGCTCCGGCTGCGGACCAGAGTCATCGTCACCGCCTGGGTGCTGGTCACTGTCCCCACGCTGCTGATCGGTCTGGGAGCACTGCTGTGGAACACCCCTGGCTACCTTTCCGCCTTCCTGACTCGGTCGAGCAGCATCTGGAACACCACGCGTGACTTGGTCAGCATCGGCCAGTTCGGCGCGGCAACCCTGTCTGCCCTGTCGCTGCTGGCCATCGCGCTGCCCATCGTCGGCATCGGACTCGTCCTGGGCAGATCGCTGCTCCACCTCGTCAGAGCACTGCACGCCCGCCGTACACCCATGCCCGTCGCCGCCGGCAGCAACTCGCCGGCCCCGGAAGCACCCCCCGTGGAGGGACCGATGACGATCACGAAAGCCTCCACCGAACTGGCCGCCGTCGACGGGCCCGCCGAACCACCCGGCGCAGCCGCGTTCAGCGAGGAGCAGATGCTGCGGCGCCGGACGCCGCCCGCCCACCACGGCTGGCGACACGGCCTCTACGTCGCGACCAGCGGCCGCGTGAACGTAGGGCCGAGCCCGGCCGAACAGCGCCAACTCGAGCAAATCGCCCGTGTCCGCACTCCCCTGCGCGCCCCCCGCCGCGTCGTCACCCTGAGCCGCAAAGGCGGCGCCGGCAAGACAACCACGACACTGATGCTCGGCCACACCCTCGCGGTACATCGCGGTGACCGCGTCGTCGCGTTGGACGCCAACCCCGACGCGGGATCGCTGATCTACCGGGTTCAGCGCGAATCGCCGGCGACCGTGACCAACCTGCTCGGTGAGCGCACGACGATCACCAAGTACGCCGACCTGCGGGCCTACACCTCGCAGACGCCGAGCCGTCTCGAGGTGATCGCGTCGGACGACGATCCGACCATCAGCCAGGCCCTCGGCGAACGGGACTACCGCGCTGCGCTCGACCTGCTCACCGTGCACTACAACCTGATCCTCGTCGACACCGGCACCGGCATCCTCGACAGCGCGGTCCAAGGCATCCTGCGGGAAGCCGACCAGATCGTCGTCGTGATGCCACCGGCCCTGGACGGAGCACGGGTCGCCGCGGGCACGCTGGACTGGCTCGACCAGCACGGCCACGGCGACCTGGTCGAGTCGGCAGTGGCCGTCATCAACACCACTCGGTCCCGGTCGCGCCGGATCCAGCTGGACGCGATCGAGAACCACTTCGCCGCCCGGTGCGCGGGCACCGTCCGCATCCCCTGGGACCCCGCACTCGACATCGGCGCCGCGACCGAACTGGACGAACTGCGTCCCGCGACCCGGGACGCCTACCTGGAACTGGCCGAGAAGGTAGCCACGGGATTCACCCACGACAGGTGACGGAAGGGCGACGAGATGAACCTCCACCGACGACTCGAAGCGACAGTGCTGGCCGTGTCCCTGCTCCTGGCCACGACTGCAGGGTCCGGCATGCTGCTCCAGCGGAAGGGCCAGGACTTCGACCTGGTCGCCTCCGCCAATCCGGCAACTCCCCACAGCTCCGACGTCGATCGCACCGCGATGTTCGACCGGGGACGTGGCAAGCGCACCCAGGCAGACGCAGTCGCGAGCTCCTCAGCCACGTGCAACGGGTGCTCGGGTACGGCGACCGCCGTACAGGTCATCTCCTTCGGCAAAGCCCGGAAGGGGACAGCGGACAATCTGGCGAACGCCTGGTCGACCTGCGACAACTGCCGTACGACAAGCGTCTCGATTCAGGTCATCCTGATCCGTCCCGGCACCACCGTCACCGCACGCAACCGGGCGCTGGCGGCCAACGTCGGGTGCAGCGGCTGCTCGACCACGGCCGTCGCGGTGCAACTCGTGGTGGTCACCACGAAGCGCGACGCACTGTCACGGCAGGCGCGCAAGGATCTCGAGGCATTGGCCGCACAGCTGGAATCCGAGCTACCAGGAGCGACCCGCACCAAGGCAGCCCGCACCGCCGCGGCCAAGAACAAACTCGGTCTGGCACGCATCCAGACCCTGGTTCGCCAGGAACTCAAGCCTTCGGAGATCCGCCCGAGCTTCACCCTCAAGACCGGATGACAGGGGAACCACCCATGCCTGTCCGCGGACTCATCACGGTCGCACTCGCGATCGCCGCCTCGCTCGTACCCCTGCAATGCGAAACCGTCGAGACCCCCTCCCGCAGCACGACCAGCAGAAGCCCCGCGAAAGAGCCATCGGCGACCTCGCGGGCCGTCGTCAAGATCACGGCATCGGACAGCGTCTGCTGGTCCGGCCAGCTGGGCACCCGCTCGAGACGCGGTTGTGGGAGTGCGACCGTCCAGATCAAGGACTCCAACGGCACCTACACGGTCTACCTCGTGAAGACCAAGGGCAACGGCAGCCTCAACCTCGCTCTGAGCGTCAACGGCAAGACTGTCCAACGCGGATCGATGTCCGGATCCACCAGCATCGTCTCGATCAGCTACGCCAGCAGCTAGCCCAATGAGAGGTGTCTCGATCAGTGTTTGAGGAGGGACTCGGCGAGTTCGGCGGGGCGGGTGAAGCAGGCTTCGTGGCTGCCAGGTGTCGGTACGGGCGCTACCCCGAGCCGCTCGGCGAATCGGTTCCAGCCGTATTCGCCGGGCGGCAGGGCCAAGTCGTCCTCGCCGAGTAGGTAGGCGACCGGAACGCCGAGGGTGTCCAGGTCGAGCGGCGCGACCGGCTCGGTGAAGTACTGCATCGGTTGCGGGAGCAGGAGGCTGTGCACCAGCTGCTGCACGTCTTCGGGTGCGTCCGGCATGAACGCGGCTTGCCACACCTCGTACGGCATCGCGACCGAGCTGTTGCCGGAGGCAGCAGCCTGTCCGTCGAACAAGGCTTGGTAGTGGGGCGGCACCTCGTCGTACAGGCTCCGGCCCTCGGCCGGGACGAAGGCGCTCCAGAACACCAGCTTGCGCAGCCGGGGCGCGAGCCGCGGCGCCGCGCCGGCGATCACGTACCCGCCCCAGCTGTGCCCGACCAGAGTGACGTCGTGCAGGTCCTCCCGCTCGACCAGCTCGACGACCGAGTCGACGACGTCGGTCAGCGTGTACGACGTGGGGCCGTCACCGTCGGCCAACCCGGGCAGGGTCGGCGTCAGCACCCGTTGACCGGCGGCCCGCAGGTGCTCGGCGACCGGCCGCCAGGCCCACCCGCCATGCCAGGCACCGGTGATGAGGACGAACGTTCCAGCCATGACGCACTCCTTACGACGGACTGCTGGAATCGTGCCACCACGCTCGACGCTCGTCAATATTTTGACACACTTCAGAGTGAGCAGAAGGGCTGGGAACCCCAGCCCTCCTGAAAGAAGGTCAGCCGACCTCGGCCATGATCTCGTCGGAGACGTCGAAGTTGGCGTAGACGTTCTGGACGTCGTCGCTGTCCTCGAGCGCGTCGATCAGGCGGAAGATCTTGCCGGCGCCGTCGGCGTCCAGCTCGACCGTCATCGACGGGACGAACTGCACCTCGGCCGACTCGTAGTCGATGCCGGCGTCCTGCAGCGCGGTCCGCGCCGCGACCACGTCGGTCGCCTCGGTGACGACCTCCCAGGACTCACCGAGGTCGTTCACCTCCTCGGCGCCGGCCTCGAGCACGGCCTCCATCACGTCGTCCTCGGACAGCGACTTCCCGTCCTGGTCCTTGGCCAGCACGATGACGCCCTTGCGGTTGAACAGGTAGGCGACCGAGTTCGGGTCGGCCAGCGAGCCGCCGTTGCGGGACATCGCCGTCCGGACGTCCGCGGCCGCGCGGTTGCGGTTGTCGGTCAGGCACTCGACCAGCATCGCGACGCCGTTCGGGCCGTAGCCCTCGTACATGATCGTCTGGTACTCCGCGCCACCGGCCTCGGCGCCGGAGCCGCGCTTGACCGCGCGGTCGATGTTGTCGTTCGGGACCGAGGACTTCTTCGCCTTCTGGATGGCGTCGTACAGGGTCGGGTTCCCGCCAGGGTCGCCACCGCCCATCCGGGCGGCCACCTCGATGTTCTTGATCAGCTTCGCGAAGAGCTTGCCGCGCTTCGCGTCGATGACGGCCTTCTTGTGCTTCGTGGTGGCCCACTTGGAGTGGCCTGACATGGCGAACCCAACCCTTCTACAGCTGCTACCGACTCAGAGGCTGCGGACCAGCTCGGCGAAGTAGCCGTGCAGCCTGGCGTCCCCGGTCATCTCCGGATGGAACGACGTGGCCAGCAGCCGATCGTGACGAACCGCGACGATCCTACCCGCGGCCGGGCCCGAGCTCACCGTCGAGAGTACCTCGACGTCCCGTCCGACCCGCTCCACCCACGGTGCCCGGATGAACACCGCGTGGTACGGCGTGTCGAACGCGGCGAACTCGAGGTCCGCCTCGAACGAGTCCACCTGCCGCCCGAACGCGTTCCGCCGGACCGTCACGTCCAGCCCGCCGAGCGTCTCCTGGCCCTCGATCCCGCCGGTGATCTCGTTCGCCAGCATGATCATCCCGGCGCAGGTGCCGAACACCGGCATCCCGTCCGCGATCCGCTTCTGCAGCGGCTCGAACAGCTCGAACGCGCGGGCCAGCTTGTCCATCGTGGTCGACTCGCCACCCGGCAGCACCATCGCGTCGACCCGCTCGAGCTCGGCGGGTCGCCGTACCGGCACTGCCTCGGCGCCGACCTGGTTCAGCATGGCCACGTGCTCGCGCACGTTGCCCTGCAGCGCGAACACCCCGATCACGGTCACAGCGTCACCCTTCGTTGCCAGTCGAGAGTCACCTCGATGCGGCCCTCGTCGAAGACCGCGGGGAGGTCGTGCTGGTGCAGCAGCGCCAGCACGTCCTCCAGGAGCGGTTCACCCGGCGCGACGTTGGCGGTGTCGGGGTGCCAGACCTTCAGCTCCAGCATCCCGAAATCCACCGCGTGCCAGACGTCGGTGTCGGTGAAGAACACCAGGCCCTTCGGATCCGCGGCCGCCTCCAGCGCCTGCCGGGCTGCGTGGTGGTCCGACGTGTAGCGGACCACCACGACCCCGCGGGACTCCAGCTCGGCCAGTACGGCGTCCAGCCGGTCCGGATCCGTGGTCGCGGGCCAGCCTGCCGCCTCGGCGTCGAGGTCGATCACCGCTTCACCGATCAGCAGCGGCACGAGCGCGGCCGCGTCCATCGACGGTGCGTCCTCCTGGACAGCCTCCGTCAACGCGGCCGTGATCGCCGCGTGGTCGGCGTACCCGGACCGCACCAGGACGCGGGCCAGCCCGCGCAGCTCGCGGGCCGTCCGCTCGTCCACGGACTGCAGGCCGTTGGTCACCAGCCGCGCTCGGCGAGGCGGTGCGGCTGCGGGATCTCGTCGACGTTGATGCCGACCATCGCCTCGCCCAGGCCGCGGGACACCTTGGCGATCACGTCCGGGTCGTCGTGGAAGGTGGTCGCCTTCACGATCGCCTCGGCACGCTGCGCCGGGTTGCCGGACTTGAAGATGCCGGAGCCGACGAACACGCCCTCGGCGCCGAGCTGCATCATCATCGCGGCGTCGGCCGGGGTGGCGATGCCGCCGGCGGTGAACAGCACGACCGGGAGCTTGCCGGCCTGCGCGACCTCCTTGACCAGCTCGTACGGCGCCTGCAGCTCCTTGGCCGCGACGTACAGCTCGTCCTCCGGCAGGTTCTGCAACCGGCGGAGCTCCTGGCGGATCTGGCGCATGTGGGTGGTCGCGTTGGAGACGTCACCGGTGCCGGCCTCGCCCTTGGAGCGGATCATCGCCGCGCCCTCGGTGATCCGGCGCAGCGCCTCGCCCAGGTTGGTGGCGCCGCAGACGAACGGAACCGTGAAGGCCCACTTGTCGATGTGGTTGGCGTAGTCGGCCGGGGTCAGCACCTCGGACTCGTCGATGTAGTCGACGCCCAGGCTCTGCAGCACCTGCGCCTCGACGAAGTGACCGATCCGGGCCTTGGCCATCACCGGGATCGAGACCGCGTTGACGATGCTGTCGATCATGTCCGGGTCGCTCATCCGGGAGACGCCACCCTGTGCGCGGATGTCAGCCGGGACCCGCTCCAGCGCCATCACCGCGACCGCGCCGGCGTCCTCGGCGATCTTGGCCTGCTCGGCGGTGACCACGTCCATGATCACGCCGCCCTTGAGCATCTCCGCCATCCCGCGCTTGACCTTGGCGGTTCCGGTCTGGGGGGTCTGGTTCTCCGTCACTACATCCTCCTGGTCGTGGGGCACACGTCCAGATTAGGGCGACCGCGGCACCGATCCTCAGTCCACCTCGGATCAAGTGGACTGAGCCATCGCCTGACCAAGCCGGGCGACCACAAGCCGCAGCGTCGCAGGCGGGGCGGTGAACGGAATCCGGATGTGCCGCCGGTCGGTCCCGTCCGGCGTGAACAGGTCGCCTGCGCCCAGCAGCAGGCCCTGCTCGCGGGCCTTGTCCAACACTCTGCGTGCTCTGGTCTCGGTCAGCTCCAGCCACAGCGTCATGCCACCGGTCGGCGTGGGCCAAGCCACGCCGTCGAGTGTCCTCAGTCCACTCTCCAGCGCTTGGAGATTGGCTCTGAGGCGGGTACGGCGTCGGCTGATCACCCGGTCGAGGCGGCCGATGATCGCCTGGGCCAGCAGATCGTCCAGAGCGCTGGGCGACGCGACGCTGAGCTGTGCGGCGGTGTTGATCCGTCTGCGGAGCTGCTTGCCGGTGCGGACCCAGCCGACGCGCAGTCCGCCCCACACGGTCTTCGACAGCGAACCCACACTCACAGTGCGTGGGTAGCGACTCAGTGGCTCGGCCTGCTCGCCACTGGCCAGCCACAGTGGCCTCATCGTCTCGTCACTGATCAGGGCGGCGCCATAACGCCGGGCGATCTCGACTACCGCCGTACGTCGGTCTGGCGGAAGGCTGAGCCCGGTCGGGTTGTGGTTGTCGGCCTGGAGGTAGATGACCTTGGGGCGGTGCCGTCGGCAAAGATGCGTGAGTTGGTCGGTGTCCCACACGCCGGCGGGCCAGCCGGCGACGTCCAGACGGTGTTTGCGGAGCAGGTCGAAGGCAGCCGGATACGTCGGTGTCTCGGTGATCGCGACACCCGGACCGAGGTCCAGGCCGGCTAGTGCGGCGTTTAGTCCGGCAGCTGCTCCGACAGTCAACGTGAGTTGGTCGGGCTCGGTCGGTACGCCCTCGCTGGTGAGCCTGGCCGCCAGCGCAGTACGCAGCTCCAGCGAGCCGCCCGGAGGCGGGCCGTCGCCACCCATGGCGTGTGGCAGCCCGTCCTCGACGATCTGAGCAGCCACCTCCGCCACGTCGTGCGGTGCGGCAGTCGTGGCGAAGCGTAGGTCCAGCACTGGCTGGTCCCCCGCGGTCACGGTCGACGCCGGCGCGATCGGGTCCAGCAGGCGGTCGAGCGGCCGCACAACCGTCCCGGAGCCACGCTTGGTCTCCAGTACGCCGTCCTGACGCAGCTGATCAAGCGCGCGTACGACGGTCACGCGGCTGAGCCCGAGCCGGTCGGCCAGCACGCGCTCCGACGGCAACCGGGAGCCGATCGACAGGTCGCCGCGCTCGATCCGGCGCAGCACCAGGGCCTCGACCTGCTCGGTCTTGGTCCCGTCCACCGGGTCGAGATCACTCTCCCGCCACATAAGTCCAGTGTCACACAACTGGCCTGACGAACCGACTCTCACCTCGCACCCACCCTCTCCGGGCAGAAGACACTGGCCTGGGCGCCCTTCAGCCGACTTTGAGCACCGTTCGTGCACTCTCGGCGTCCGGGAATGCTCGAGCGGTGCACAAAGTGGGGTGGCCGGAAGTGTCGGCGGTGGGTGTGATGATTCGGGGGTGGACGAGCGGTGGGCGATTGCGCCGGAGGAGGGTGGCGGAGCTGTGCTCGTCGCCCTGCGTCCGGACGGCACGCCCGCCGGCCCGGTGCTGCACGAGCCCGACCTCGTGACCGCCGTCGCCTCCCGTCCACAAGTGTCCCGATGGGTCTGGCGAGCGACCTCAGGCATCTATCCACGCTTGCTGGAGAACGGCGTACGCGTCGAGCGCTGCTACGACATCGAGAACAGCGAAGGCCTGCTCCTCGGCCACGAGGGCCGACTGGGTGAGCCGCGATCAGCAGCCGCGGCGTGGGCGCGGTTGACCGGCCGGCCCGTGCCACCCGATCCGCCGCTGCGTCCCGTCGTACCAGGTGAGCAGTCGTCGCTGTTCGAGATCCAGGAGGAGCCGGTCCCCTTCGAGGGCCTCCTGCAGGTGTACGCCGACCAACTTCGACGGCACGGGGATGCCGAGCACCCGGACCGGATGCGGTTGCTCACGGCATCGGAATCGTCCGGGATGCTGATCGCGGCCGAGATGGACCGCGCCGGGTTGCCGTGGAGTGCCGACGCGCATCGCGCCTTGCTGACCGAGTTGCTCGGCGAGCGGTTCGGCGGGACCGGGGAGCCGCGGCGGTTGACCGAGCTGGCGGACGAGGTGTCGGCGGCTTTTGGCCGACGGGTGCGGCCCGACTTGCCGGCCGACGTACTGAAGGCCTTCAAGTCGGCCGGGTACCAGTTGAAGTCGACGCGGCGGTGGGAGCTGGAGACGATCGACCATCCGGCGGTCGCGCCGCTGATCGAGTACAAGAAGCTCTACCGCATCTACACCGCGAACGGCTGGACGTGGCTGCAGGACTGGGTGCACGACGGGCGGTTCCGGCCCGGGTTCCTCCCGGGTGGGACGGTGTCCGGCCGCTGGGTCACCAACGGCGGCGGCGGTCTGCAGATCCCGAAGGTCATCCGCCGCGCGGTGGTCGCCGACCCCGGCTGGCGCCTCGTCGTCGCCGACGCCTCCCAGCTCGAGCCGCGCATCCTCGCCGCGATCTCCCGCGACCCGGCCCTGATGGAGGTCGCGAGCTCGCCCGGCGACCTCTACAAGTCGGTGTCGGACGCCGCGTTCTCCGGTGACCGCGCGATGGCGAAGCTCGCCGTACTGGGCGCCATCTACGGCCAGACGTCCGGCGACGGCTTGAAGAACCTCGCCATGCTCCGCAAGCGATTCCCACAAGCAGTCGCGTACGTCGACGACGCCGCCCGCGCCGGCGAAGAAGGCCGCCTGGTCCGCACCTGGCTGGGCCGCACCTGCCCACCCGCCGGCACCCCACTGGACGCAGCCCTCCTCGAAGGGCCCGGGGTGGACGAGCAGCCAACCGACGCCCGCCACGCCCGAGCCCGCGGCCGCTTCACCCGCAACTTCGTAGTCCAGGGCTCCGCCGCCGACTGGGCCCTGCTGATGCTCGCCGCCCTCCGCCAATCCCTGGCAGGCATGAAGTCCGAGTTGGTCTTCTTCCAGCACGACGAGGTAATAATCCACACCCCCACCGAGGAAGCCGACCTGATCCCCGAGGCCATCCAATCCGCCAGCAACCTAGCCGGCACCCTGACCTTCGGCCCCACCCCCACCCACTTCGCCTTCACCACAACAACAGTCAAGACCTACGCCGACGCGAAGTAGCAGCTCTCCTACAGGTGGGGTGGGAGGTTGTACAGGGTGAAGGTGGTTGTTTCGAAGGCGGTGATCTCGGCTACGCGGCCTGCTTCTATGCGGAAGATGTCGAAGGCGAACGGGTGGAAGGTTGGTTGGCCCGGTGGTTGGAGGTAGGCGGCCAGGGTCGGTTGGAGGTTGAGGGTGGTGGGGAGGAAGCGCCAGGTGCCTCGGTAGGCCGTGCCCGCGGGGGTGAGGTTGGCGGTCAGGGAGCGGATGGCGTCGGCGCCTTCGAACCAGAAGGGGTACGGCGGCATCGTGATGCGGATGTCTTCGTGCATCAGGGCGGCCAGGGCGTCAGGATCGGCGGCGTCCCAGGCGGCCATGTATTTGCGGAGGAGTTGCTGCTCTTCGGTCGTTGCGGACGTGGCGGACCACGAGGAGCGATGGGGCGGGAGGTGGGTGCGGAGGACGGGGCGGGCTCGTTGCAGGGCTGAGTTCACAGCGGGAACAGTCAGGGAGACGGCTTCGGCGGTTTCGCGGGCGGACCAGCCGAGTACGTCGCGGAAGATCAGGACGGCTCGTTGACGCGGTGGGAGGTGCTGGATCGCCACGAGAAACGCCAGCTCGATGGTCTCTCGTCGTACGGCGACTGCGTCTGGCTCCTCGAGTCGGTTCAGGATCACGTCGGGGAAGGGCTGGAGCCACGGCAGGTCGTTCCGTGCGGGCAGGGCGGTGGCGGGGAAGGACGCGGGCTCGAGCTGGTACGGGAGGACTCGCTGGGGGCGTCGTACGTCGTCGATGCAGAGGTTGGTCGCGATGCGGTAGAGCCATGCTCGTAAGGAGGAGCGGCCTTCGAAGGTGTCGCGGGCACGCCAGGCGCGGAGGAAGGTTTCCTGGACCATCTCTTCGGCGTCGTCGTACGAACCGAGCAGGCGGTAGCAGTGCACGAGCAGCTCGGGGCGGTAGCGCTCGGCGGCCTCCTCCAGACTGGTCAACTGCCGTCCTCCAGTTCGATGGTCGAGGGCATGGGGGCGTGGCCTGCCAGGTGGAGCCAGCTGACGAGTCGGCGCCGGCGTAGGTCGCGCGTCGTGACCACGATGTCGTTGTGGAAGCGGCGGGCCAGCTGGACTCGGCGCATCGCGAGGCTCAGCTCCCCTGCCCACGGTTCTACGTCGGTGCCGGTGGCGTTGATTGCGCGGGTCAGGGCGGACTCGCGCTGCTCGCGGTCGTCCGGCGAGGCGGTCCGGGCTCGGTGCGCCGCGTCTAGTAGTAACAGGGACGAGGCCGGGTCGAGGATGCCGGCTCCGGCGAGCTCGGCGACCAGCGCGGCACGGCGAGCAAGCTCGGTCTCCAGCACTGCCCGCGAACTCTCGACCCGATGGTGCAGCCGATCCAGCCGGCCCGCAGTCCAACTCGCGTAGGCGCCAACCAACAGCAACACCAGGGCGACAGCAATCAGAACCCAGGTAAGACTCACGAGTCGGCAGCAGGTTGGTCGATCGGCTGGGCTGCGGGGAGGTTGATGCGGAAGGTGCAGCCGTTGGCGGTGTTGTTGGCGGTGATGGTCCCGTTGTGGGATTCGACGAGGCCGCGGGCTATGGCTAGGCCCAGGCCGGCGCCGCCGGCGGAAGGGGTTCGTTGGGTGTCGCCGCGCCAGCCGACGTCGAAGACGCGGGCCAGGTCCTCGTCGGGGATGCCGCCGCACGCGTCGTTCACCGCGAGGCTGACCTGGCCGTCGGGCGTGCGATCGACTGCCACGGTGACAGCCTCCTCGGGCTTGGTGTGCCGTACGGCGTTGTCGACCAGGTTGGTGACAGCACGGGTCAGCTCGTCAGGATCCCCGTCGACGGCCAACCGATCGTCGCCCGGCGCCGCGACCGCCAACGTGACCCCGACCGAGCGGGCGTGCTCAGAGTTCTCCCCGACAACGTCATCGACCAACTCCCGCAACGACACAGCCATCCGACGCCGCGGGGCAGGTGCGGACGACAACCGCGACAGCTCGAAGAGGTCGTCCACCAACCCGGTCATCCGAGCGACCGTCGCCCGCATCTGCCGCAACGCACCCGGTACGTCGTCGATCACACCGTCCTCGAGTCCTTCCGACACCGCCCGCAACCCGGCCAGCGGCGTCCGCAGGTCGTGCGACATGAACGCGACCAGCTCCCGCCGACTCGCCTCCAGCGCACGTTCGCGCTCATGCGACGCCGCGAGCTTGCGACGCGTCATCTCCAACTCGTCGGTCAACGCGGCCAGCTCAGCCGGCACCGTGCTTTTCGAACCAGCAGCAGCCGGTTCGTACGACGTACCAAGATGACGCAGTCGTCGCCCGACATCACGCGAACCGGAGCTCACCCAGCGACCGAGCAGCACCGACATCGCCAGCCCCAGCAGTGCCGCGAACGCCAGCGTCCACAGCACCACCCACGAGTCGTGCTCCGAGATGAACATCGCCCGCACACTCTGCACGACAGCAGCCAACGCGGCGGCCATCGGCACGAGGGCGACGACGATCATCGTCGTTCGCAGCGAGCGCCGCCGGAACTGCCACAGGATCGCAGCCCCGACTGCCGCGACGATCAGCGTCCACAGCGTGGTCAGCGCCAGGATCGTGAGCATGTCGCGGTTCATCCCGATTCACCCACGAAGCGGTAGCCGGTCCGCGGCACGGTCAGCACCAGCTTGGGATCCGACGGGTCGGCCTCGATCTTCTCCCGCAACCGCCGGACGTGAACCGTCACCGTCGACGAGTCCCCGAAGTCCCAGCCCCAGACCCGGCGCAGCAGCTCGACCTTCGTGTACGCCTTGCCCGGATGCGACACCAGATACGTCAGCAGGTCGAACTCGCGATGCGTCAGCGCCAACTCGGAACCGTCCAGGTAGGCGATCCGGGCCGCGGTGTCGATCGTGATCGGCCCGGCAGAGATCTTCGTCGGCGTCAGGTCGAGTCCGGCCAGCCGCTCCTCCCGCCGCAGCATCGCCTGCACCCGCAGCGTCAGCTCCCGCGGGCTGAACGGCTTGACCACGTAGTCGTCCGCCCCGACCTCGAGCCCGACCAGCCGGTCCTCCTCCTCGCCCCGCGCCGACAACATGATCACCGCGGCGCCGTCGTCGGCCGCACGCATCCGGCGCAGCACGTCCAATCCGGACAGTCCCGGCAGCATCACGTCCAGTACGACGACCGACGGCTTCCACTGCTGCCACACCTCGACCGCCGCGACGCCGTCCGCCACCACGCGGGCGTCGTACCCGGCCTTGGTCAGGTACGCCGAGACGACGTTCGAGACGGTCGGGTCGTCGTCCACCACCAGCACACGAGTAGCCACGGCTAGAGCGTAGATCGTCCGCGTCGAAAGATCACAGCCTGTAACGAGTTTGAGGAATCAGCGACCGCCTGCCAATACTGTCCGGCGTGACCAAACGCATCGCCCTCGCGACCTCGGCCGACCACCCGGGGCTGCACGAGCACGACCTTCCCCTCGTCGACGCACTCCGCAAGGCCGGTCTCGACCCGGTCGCCGTGGTGTGGAGCGACCCGACGGTGGACTGGTCGTCCTACGACGCCGTCCTGCTCCGCTCGGTCTGGGACTACCACCTGAGGTACGACGAGTTCACCGAGTGGCTCGCCGTCGTCGACAAGGCCGGCGTGCCGATGCTGAACGACACCGGTCTGGTCCGGTGGAACGGCGACAAGCGCTACCTGCTCGAACTGCGGGAGCGCGGGGTCGCGATCGTGCCGTCCCAGATCGCCGCCGGCGACTGCCTGCGCGAGGTCGTGACCGGGCTCGCCGGCCAGGAGGTCGTGATCAAGCCGACCGTCGGCGCCGGCGCCACGCACACGATCCGCGGCCTTGCCGGATCCGCCGAGCTGGACCAGGCGCTCG
This sequence comes from Kribbella sp. NPDC002412, assembly GCF_053592935.1. Lineage (NCBI taxonomy): Bacteria > Bacillati > Actinomycetota > Actinomycetes > Propionibacteriales > Kribbellaceae > Kribbella > Kribbella sp. NPDC002412. The sequence goes on along the minus strand of NZ_JBSFBL010000061.1, from coordinate 3,570 downwards.
CGGACCTCCCGGACGAGGTCTACCTGGTCCAGCCGTTCCAGCCGCAGGTGCAGACCGACGGCGAGTGGTCGCTCGTCTTCATCGACGGCGAGTTCAGCCACGCCGTCGTCCAGCACCCGGTGGCTGGTGACTACCGGGTGCAGCTGATGTACGGCGGGACCGCGACCGCCGCCGAGCCGTCGGCCGCCGTACTCGACAGCGCCCAAGCCGTCCTGGAGGCAGCAGGCCGGCCGCTCTACGCCCGGGTCGACGGGCTGGTCGTGAACGGTCGGTTCCTGCTGATGGAGCTCGAGCTGATCGAGCCGTACCTGTTCTTCCCGCAGGCCCCGGCGGCCGTCGAGAAGCTGGCCGCCGCGGTCGCCGAGCGGGTCTAGCTCGCAGCCGTCTCCGGGTGCCCGCGGCGGCGGCCGTACAACAGGGTCTCGCCGGCCGCGGTGCCGGTGAACTTGGTCCGGCGAGCCCACTCGCGGCACTCGGCCAGCACCGGGCACGAGGTCAGGCAGAGCTGACGGGCCTTGCGCTGCTCCCAGGGCGTCGCCGTCTCGTCGTAGGCAGGCGCGTGCCCGATACAGGCGGCCCGGGTCATCCAGCGGTCGGCGGGATCAACGATCACTGTCAGGGTCGGCCTCATGACCGAAAACGGTAGGTACCGGGACCACCGGTCTGGACCGCGTCTCGGCATATGAGAGTAACTCGACTGACTTAGTAGAGAAATAGAGTCGGTGCCATGCCGACGTTCGAGGACATCCAGCAGGCCGCCGACCAGCTCGAGGGCCGGATCCACCGCACCCCGATCCTCACCTCGACCGCGCTGGACGAGCGCTTCGGCGGGACGATCCTGCTGAAGGCCGAGCTGTTCCAGAAGACCGGCAGCTTCAAGGTCCGCGGCCTGCTCACCAAGCTGCTCCGGCTCAGCCCCGAGGAGCGCGAGCGCGGCGTCATCACCGTCTCGGCCGGGAACGCGGCCGGCGCGCTCGCCTGGGCCGCCCGGAACGCCGGCGTCCCGGCCACGGTGGTGATGGCGAAGACCGCCGTACCGGCGAAGATCGACGCGGCTCGTGGGTACGGCGCCACCGTCGAGCTGGTCGAGGGCGACCTGATGGCGCAGTACGAGCGGATCCGCGACGAGCGGAAGCTGACCGGGGTGCACCCGTTCGACGACGAGGACGTGATCACCGGCCACGGCAGCCTCGGTCTCGAACTGCTCGCGGACCGTCCCGACATCGACACCGTGCTGGTCCCGATCGGCGGCGGTGGCCTCATCTCCGGCGTCGCCCTCGCGGTCAAGCTGGTCAAGCCGGCGATCCGGGTGATCGGCATCGAGCCCGAGCAGGCCGACGTGGTCAGCCGCAGTCTCGCGGCCGGCGAGCCGCAGAAGCTGCCGACCGCCCGTTCGATCGCCGACGGCCTGGCCGCGCCGGTCTGCGGCACGCGCAACTTCCCGATCATCCAGCAGTACGTCGACAGCGTCGTCCGCGTGAGTGAGGAAGCACTCCTGGAGGCGACCCAACTGGTGATGTCCCGCACGAAGCTCGCGCTGGAGCCGGCCGCGGCCGCACCGTTCGCGGCACTGCTGGAAGGCAGCATTCAGCTCGACGGAACCACGGCATCGATCGTCAGCGGCGGCAACCTGGACGTGTCGAAGCTCAAGCTCTAGCCGGCACCAGAGCATCGGACTTCACGCCGTCGCTCGGGTCGTCCACCACGTCACCCTGGCGGACCGGATCGTTCTCCGGGAGCAGGATGTCGCGCGCCACCACCAGCATCAGCCAGAGCGTCCCGGCCATCCGCACGATCACCGACAGCCAGTAGATCCGGTCGGGCTGCTCCGGGTTCCCGGGTGCGAGGAACTGGGCCAGATGCATCCAGACCAGCATCCAGTAGAAGCATTCACAGGCCTGCCAGATCAGCCAGTCCCGCAGCCGTGGCCGGGCGAGCGCCACCAGCGGCAGCAGCCACAGCACGTACTGCGGTGAGTAGACCTTGTTGATCAGCAGGAACGCCGCCACCACCAGGAAGGCGAGCTGGGCGAACCGCGGCGGCCGCGGCGCCATCAGGCCGAGGATCGCGATCGACAGGCAGAGCCCGGCGAAGATCACGAGGTTCAGCTGGTTGACGTCGGCGACCTCGTGCTTGGCCAGTTTCAGCACGTACCAGATCGAGCCGTAATCGCTCTCCCGCTGGTCGTTGAAGGTCCAGAACGACATCCACTCGTTCTTCGCCAGCAGGTAGATCGGCGCGTTCACCAGACCCCAGGCGAAGATCGCGGCCACCGTCGCCTGGAACCACGGCCACAGCTTGCGACCCCGGATGCACACGATCAGCAGCGGCCCGAGCAGCAGGAACGGGTAGAACTTGGCCGCCGTCCCCAGGCCGAGCAGGATCCCGAACCAGATCGGCCGGCCCCGCGACCAGGCGAACATCGCGCCGGCCGTCAGGGCGACCGCGAACAGGTCCCAGTTGATCGTCGACGTCACGGCGAGCACCGGCGCGGCGGCGACGTACAGGGCGTCCAGCGGCTGCCCACGGGCCGCGCCCGGGCGGGTCTCGACGCCGCGTGCGGTCGCGACGGTCAGGCCCACGATGATCAGCGCGCACAGGAACAGCAGCACGACGTTGACCACGAAGAAGACGCCCGCGGTGTCGCGCTTCTCCTCGACGGTCAGGTCCTTCTTCGGGTCGCCGGTGATCACCCAGGTGATCTGCGCCGCAACCTCCATGAACCCGCCGGTCAGCACCGGGTACTCCAGCACCGGGTAGTTGCCGGTGTCCAGGAACGGCCGGTTGCCCTCGGCGAAGCCGCGCTCCTGGTACAGGAAGCCGATGTCGGAGTAGCACAGCGCCTTGAACGGCCGCCAGCTCTGCCGGTCCCAGCCCGCCTCCATGCACGGCGCCTTCTGCAGCACACCGAGAGCGAACGTGACCGTGCACACCGCGAGCGCGATCCGCAGCGGCGTCCACCAGGACGAGCTCAGCCGGGCGAACCGGCCCATCGGCCCACCGAGGCCCACTGTCAGGCCCGCAAGGGACGGGTCGGCCTCTGAGGGGCTCAGCCGGTCCTTGGGGTCCTGGCTACGTGGTCCGGTCACGGGGGGCATCATCTCCTATCCGCTCGACCGACGACCAGGGAAGGTTACCCACCCCTCCCCAGCGTCGCCAGCAGCGCCGCGGCGCGCTCCGGATCCTCCCACCAGAACAGATGCCCGGCGTCGTCGAACAGCTCGACCTTCGCGGCCGGCACCAGCTCGGCCAGCCGGTGCGCGTTCACCACCGGGATACTCGCATCCGCCGTCCCATCCAGGATCAGAGTGTTGAATTTCACCTGCAAGGTGGTGGACCGGAGCTCTGCCGGGCCTGCAGCTTGGGCGTGGAGTAGAGGTGGGCGGCCGGCTCGGCTCCTTCGAGGAGGCCGAACAAGCGAGTCGCCACCTCGGCGCCGTACCCGACGACGTCGTGGCTCATCGCGGTCAGGGTCGGATGGGTGATCCGGCAGAGCGCCGAGTCGTCCCAGGCGATCAGCGTGACGTCGTCCGGGCAGCGGACTCCGAGGTTGCCGAGCGTCGACAGGCC
>NZ_JBSFBL010000060.1:0-45364 GCF_053592935.1 Kribbella sp. NPDC002412 | reverse complement strand
ACCGCGCCGAGCAGCAGCAGTACGACGGCCACGGTGATCGTCGGCCCCGCCGGGGCGTGCGTCGCCAGGTGGGAGGCGAACTTCCGGTCCAGCTCGATGATGCGGGCGTGCACCTCCGGCGGCAGGTTCGGCGGGATCGGGTGGCCGCCGCTGAAGTCCCACGCCCGGTCTCCGTTGAAGAACGAGAGTTTCAGGCCCGAACCGATGTGGATCCCGTAGAGCTCGTCGGCGTACTTGTGCCCGAGTTGCCCGGTGACGAGTGCGCCGACGTCACAGCCGCCGGCGGCGTACCGGTCGTACCCGAGGACTTCGGTCATCAGCTCGTGCCAGACGTCGGCGATCTTCCAGAAGTTCATGTCCGGCCGCCCGGTAAGCGGGGTGGAGAAACCGAACCCGGGCAGCGACGGCACGATCACGTCGAACGCGTCGGCGGGATCACCGCCGTATGACGCGGGGTCGGCGAGCGGATCGATCACCTTCGACCAGTGCCAGAACGTCCACGGCCAGCCGTGACTCAGGATCAGCGGCGTCGGATCCGGGCCGACGCCGGGCTTGCGCATGAAGTGCACCGGTACGTCGGAGACGTCGACGCGGTACTGCTCGTAGGCGTTCATCGCCCGCTCCGCCGCGCGCCAGTCGTACCCGTCGGCCCAGTACTCCACGAGCGCTTGCAGGTCGGTACGACGTACGCCGTAGAAGCCGTCCTTGTTGCCCACGTCGAGCGGCCACTTGGTCGCGCGCAGCCGGTCGCGCAGGTCGTCGAGCACCTCGTCGGGCACGTGGATCGGGGTCTGTTCCAGATTCTTCATGGTTGCCTCAGGCATCCTCGGTGGCGATCTCGGCGGCGATCTCGGTCAGGCGGGTCAGGACCTGCATCGAGCCCGCGAGCACGGCGCGTTCGTCGTCGGTCAGCTGGTCGATGAGCCGGGTCAGCTCGGCGACCCGGTTCGCGTGCCGGGACCGGACGATGTCGCGGCCTTCCCGGGTGAGCGACAGCAGCATCGCGCGGCCGTCGGTGGGGTCCGGGCGGCGCGTGATCAGCCCGTCCTGCTCGAGCTTCCCGACCAGGCTGGTCAGCGCGGGCTGCTTGAGCTGCTCGGTCTTCAGGAGATCCGTCAGCCGCAGCGGCCCGCTCCGCGCCAGCGTGTGCAGCACGGACAGCGTCGAGAAGTTGAACCGCTGCACCGAGGGCAGCCGGATGAAGATCGTGTTGAAGTCCTCGATCACCGTCGTCAGCCGGTCGACGTCTACTGTCACCCGGTGAACTATATCAATTTTCGATGTTGTTCTGGTTGGTGAGGTCAGTTGCTGAGGGCGAGACCGGGGACGGCGATCGCGGGGTTGCCCGAGCGCAGGGTGAGAGTGGCGGCGGTCAGGCCTTCGGGCAGGTGGCCCTTGAAGGTGATCGTGCCGTGCTCGACGGCGCCGGCGGCGATCGAGTCCGGCCACTGGCTGCGGAAGCCGTCGGCCTTCAAGGAGTTCCCGTCCGCGCCGGTGAAGGCGGCCTGGCCGTCGAGGGGGAGTCTCAGCGGCTGATCGCTGCCGTTGCTGATCGCGACCTCGACCCGGGTGAAGTGGCTCGTGTACGTGACGTTCTCGACCGTGACGGTCACTCCGGCGCCGGTCCGGGCGACGGGTTTGATCAGGCGGTCCTCGCCCGACTCCTTGCCGGTCACGTAGGCGGCGGCGTACTCGACTCCTGCGGTGAGCGCGAACCCGCCGACGCCGACGGCGAGCAGTACGGCGCCGATCGCAACCAGCACCGGTACGTCGAGCCGGCCGGCGCGGGGGCGGTCCTCGGAGGCGATCGCGTCGAGCAAGGCGACGACCATGGCCGCGATCAGTGCGATCGCCGGTGGGACCAGCCAGCGCAGAGAGCCGCCGACGCCGTCCGCGAAGAACGTCGCGACCACGTTGATGACGAGGCCGAGCCCGAGTACGGCGGCCCCGACCAGGAGCGCACGTACCAGCCGCACACGGCCGACCGCCGACTCCTCGGTCGCTACCGGGCCACGCCGTACCGGCTGCTCCGGCTGGCGGGGCGTCGGGGCAGGCGTCGAAGACTGCTGCTGGTCGAACGCCGAATCCGGCCAGCCGGACGACTCGGACCAATTGGCCGGCCCACCTTCAGGCCGCACCAACGCCGGCCGCTTCCCCTCCGACCAAGGCGACCGAGCCGGCTCCGGATTGTCCGCCGAAGGATAAGCCGCCCAAGCCGCCCCGGACGCGTTCTCGTCGGCATCCACCCAACCGACCTGGACCCCGTCCTCCCACTCGTCCCGCGGCCCGGCCTCACCAGCCAGGTCATCCCAGAACGCAGCGTTCCCCTCACCAACAGACTCCGAGCCACCCTGCGCCAAGTTGCCAGAAGCCCCCACCCGCCCCGCGGCGGCACTACCCGCCCCGTCCCGAGCCGCCTCGCCAGCCGCATCCGCCGACCACGTCGTCCGCGGCGAGCCAGCCGCACCGACCGACGGCGCCGTGCCTGGTGCATCGGCCGCCCGGTGAGGTGCTGCTTCGGGGCTGTACCCCGCCTCACCCCGAGCCGCCGGGCCGCCTGCCTCGCCTCGGGCCGTCAGGCCACCTGACTCGCCTCGAGCCGCCAGGCCACCTGCCTCGCGCTGGGCTGACGCGCCTGCCTCGTCTCGTGCCGACGGGCCTACGACCCCGCCTTGCGGTTGGGCGCCCGGGACGTCGCCGTACGGCGGCATGCCGCCTTGCCCGGCTTGGGCCGGGGGCTGGCGCGGGGGAGCCGGGGTGTTGCCGGCAGCTAGACCGTCGGTGGATGCGTGGTCGGGCCGGGATGCAGCCGGCGGCGTCGACGAGGTGCCGCCTGCGGCCGGCGCGGTTTGAGCTGGGGGAGCTGCGCGTGGTGGTTCGGGTGGAGGAGCCGGGGTGTCGCCGCTCGCCAGGCCGCCCGCGGATGCGGACGTATCGGGGCGGGGTGTGGCGGGCGGGGTCGTCGAGGTACCGCCCGCGGTCGGCGGGAGTACGGAGGCACCGCCTGCGGCCAGGCCACCGGCGGGCGTCGTAGGTGCAGCGGGGACGCGAGCCGGCGTCGGTGCGGGAGCTGAGGACGCGGGGGTGGAGCGGGTGGTGGATTCGTGGAAGGTGAGGACTGAGCGGCCGATGTGGATTCGGTCGTTGTTGGTGAGGGCGGTGGGCGCGGCGAGGCGGCGGCCGTTGAGGGCCGTGCCGTTGCGGGACTCGTCGACGAGGGTCCACGTGCCGCCGGAACGGTTCAGGCGGGCGTGGATGCGGGAGATCTGGTCGTCCGACGGCAGCCTGATGTCGGCGTTCGAACCGCGGCCGATAGTGAACGTGTCGCCGTCGGCAGGCAGCGTCCACCGCTGCGAACCGAGCGACAGCGCGAATTCGGTTTCCACTAACACCCCACCCGGCAGCCAACCCGTCTGCGCGATTGTGCCTGCCCGACCCACACCAGGTCCAGACCGCCCCGCCCGCATGAGCCGCGTCACACCCAGATCCACCCCAACCCCCGCCTCACCCCCACCAAAAGTCACACCCAGATCACGCCCCAGCAGGACCAGCCCGCCGTCCGACACCCTCGCCAACACCCGCCGCCCGCCGCACGACGACTCCGAAGACCAGCAAGTCGTACGGCGGTCCTGCCGAGAGCAGCACGCCGTACGACGCCAGCATGCGACATGCACGTCGTACGCCAGTCCCGTCGAAGCCAGCGCCGTACGGCGATCCCCCGGCACCTGCACGCCGTACGACGCCAGCGTGCGACATGCACGCCGTTCGGCCGGCAGTCCCGTCGAAGACAGCAGCTCGTACGACGGCCGCGGGAGTGCAGTTGTCGGGTGGGAAGTGTGCGCGGTGAGGTGGTCGGGTGGGAGGTGGGGTGTTCCGTGAGGTCAGCGCCGTCCGGCGGCCTCGGGGTGAGGCCGCCGTACGCAGGTTCCAGGCGCCTGTTAGTTGAGGACCATCCGCGGCTCGCCGTTGAGTAGGCCGGGGCCCGAGATTGTGCAGGTGCCTCCTCGGTTTTGGGTGTAGGTCTGGCGTATGCAGGAGCGGGTGGCCAGTTGGGCCCAGTAGTTGGGGTGTAGGGATTCCTGGATGTAGTAGTTGGAGCCGACCGTTGTGACCGTGCGGATCTGGTTGACCCACTCGGTCTTGTCGACCGCGGTCGACTGGGTCCACGAGCTCAGCCCGACCTCCTCGTACAGCCCGACGCTCTTCTCGCACAGCCGCCGCCCGTTGAACGCCGACTGCAGCTCAAGCAATCGCGTGTTGCTCAACCCCGACTGGCTGATCGCCGCGCGGACCGTGTTGTTGATGGTGAGGAGGGCGGTGCTGTTCGCCCAGTCGGCGTCCGCGTTCCAGAAGCCGCAGCCGCCGACGCTCTGCCGCGTGAAACCGCTCTGCCCGTACCGGATCCCGCTGCCGGCCGGGATCGGCGACGGGTACGTCTGCACGAGCAGCGTCCACCCGTTGTCGGCGTACCCTGCGTTCCGCATCGCGGTCCGGACGTTCTGGAACGCAGCGGCGATCCGACCGCGTACGGCGGTCACGTTGGCGGTCGTGAAGTTCGCGACCACCGAGGAGTCGTCCTTGCAGTAGTCCGGGTTCCACGACGGCGACAGCAGGAAGTTGCTCACGCACTGCGTGACGATCGAGGCGAAGTTGAAGTCGTTGCCGCCGATCGACACGACCACTTGCCGCACGTTGTGGTTCCCGGCGAACTGCTGCAGCAGTTTCGCCTGGCCGAGATGCCCGGCGCCGTCGTCGTAGAAGTCGAGCCCGGGTTTGAAGTAGTCGCCGGTGCTGGTGGTCGTGCGGGCGCCCGAGCAGGCGAGGTTCAGACCGCCGACCCCGCCGCCGATGTACGCCTCGGCCGAGCGGCTGCGGTGGCAGCGTGGGATCACCTCGGCGGTGCCGCTCGCGTTGTCGTGGTAGGCGTGTGCGCCGAGCGCGTCCGCGGGTGCTTCGGAGTTGTTGGAGCTGCCGGCCCAGCGGCCGGCTTCACCCGAGATGTACGAGTCGCCGACGGTCACGACGTACGGCGTACCTGTCCCGGGTCCGTCGGCGTGCGCGGGGGTTGCGACCAGGCCAAGGCCGGCCATGGAGAGCACGAGAACTGCGGGCACCGAAAAAGAGCGGGGCGGAATCTTCACCGGAGGGCCTCTCTCGCCGGAGGTCGGTGACCGCCCGGACCCCCGTGCCGGCCACCGTGGCGAGAATGTACTCCCGGGTAACCACGAAAAGAAGACCGAGAGTGCTGACACCTTTGCGCACTGTCACGACCGTGTCAGCCGATGTGTGAAGATATTCTGCAGATGAAGCAGGTGCGTCGCGTCGTGGAGGACGAAGCCTCAGCCGCCGAGGTCAAGCGGGACCGGGTAGCGCTCCTCCCACCACGCCTTCCACCGCTGCTCGAGTGCGTCGCGGTCCACGTCGCCGTACAGGGAGAGGACCGCCATCGAAGCGCCGTCCGGTTTCTTCTCGTTCGGCGGGACGTGGCTGACGACCAGCAGTCCGTTGCCCCACCCGTCGACGGTCAGCCCGACCTGGTGGTCAGACGTGAACCACACCTGCCCCTTGGCCTGCTCGCCAACCAGATCCAGCTCGTACGGCGTCCCGGCCGGCCGCACTTCGATCCCCAGCTCCGTGATCGGTGAGCGGGCGCCGGCGCCCGAGTAGAACAGCGTCCGCCGCGGCTCGCCCGGGTGGATCTCGACCGCGAACCGGAGCTGGTTCATGAAGGTGATCCAGCCCTCGGTGATGTCGTCGTAGTACGCGTCCCACTCGGGGTTGGCGCCGTACGCCGCTCTGGTCAGCGTGATCCGCGATCCGCCCTCCACCGGCTCGATCACGAACTCGTCGCCGTTCCCGAGCGTCAGGACCGCATGCGCTGCGTCGGCCGTGACCTCGGTGAAGTAGATCAGGTCGATCTCCTCGTCGAGCCCGCCCTGGGTCCCCTCGTACTCCCAGCCGTGCCAGTGCCGGATCTTCTTCTTGTCCCGCAGCGCGTCCCAGACCGCCTCGACCGGCGCGGCCACGGTCACCACGATCCGGGGTCGTTCCTCACTCATGCCTTGTCTCCTTCGGTACGACGGGACGCCGGGTGGCCGCCCGCGATCAGCCGGTACGGGCGACCGCCCTCGCTGTCGAACTCCTCGACCGTCCGCCGGATCGCCTCGGTCAGCGCGTCGGTGAAGCGGTGCACGTCGCCGGGCGCGGCGAACCGCACCTCGGCCTCGAGCGTGAACGTCAGCAGTCGCTTGCCCTCGGCATCGGCCGCGGTCTGCATCCGGGCCACGTCCCGAACGGCGCCGGCGGCGACTTCCACCAGGTGCTCGGCGGCGTACTGGTCCTGGATGGTGCTGAACGCCCGGCCCATCACGCCCGGGTCGACGACCAGGGTCGCGGCGGACGCCCGCAGGATCCGCTCGGTGAACCCGCGCCGCCGGCGCTCCTCGACGAGCTCGACCAGGCCGGCCTTCTCCAGCTCCCGCAGGTGGTAGTTCACCCGCTGCCGGGGCAGGTCCAGCGCGGCCGCGAGCTGAGTCGCCGACGACGGCTCGCGGAGCAGGTCGAGCAGCTGCCGCCGGATCGGCGACAGCGCCATCCGGACCTTCTCCGGCTCCTCCACGTATCCGAGCACGCTCTCAGATTCCACTTGACAGGAAAATTTGTCAATAGGGCCGCGGACCGCCACCCCATCGCAATGCCGGCTCAAGCGGTGCGGGCACGCTCGGCGTGGGCAGGGCGGCGGGATTGTGATGGCCTGGACGTCCGGCGTGACAGCATGCGGGCATGGCGTTGGTCGGACCGCAGTTGCCGGTGGGGACCCAGGTGGTGATCCGGGTCGCCGCGCCCGACGACCACGGCGGTACGGCGCAACGCGGAGCGACCGGCCGGGTCGCCGGAGTCACGCCCGACGGCCGCTACACCGTGCGCCTCGCCGACGGCCGGGAGACCGTCGCTCGTCGCGACCAGCTCAGCCTGCGTACGGCGTACCAGGACGAAGCGATCGAGTTGGACCAGCCCGACGGCGACCGGCTCGTGCTCGACCACACCATCTACGCGGCGGTCGTCGGGTCCCGGGCGTTCGGCCTGGACACCGACGCGTCGGACACCGACACGCGCGGCGTGTACGTCGCCCCGACGGAGTCCTTCTGGTCGCTCGCCAAGCCGCCGACCCATGTCGACGGCCCGGAGCAGGAGTGGTTCTCGTGGGAGGTCGAGCGGTTCTGCGAGCTCGCGCTCAAGGCCAACCCGAACCTCCTCGAGGTGCTGCACTCGCCGCTCGTGGTCCGGCAGACGCCCCTCGGCGCGGAGCTGATCGAGCTGCGCGAGGCCTTCCTGTCGCAGCTCGCCTACCAGACGTACTCGGGCTATGTGCTCAGCCAGTTCAAGAAGCTGGAGGCGGATTTCCGCCGCGACGGCGCGCCGAAGTGGAAGCATGTCATGCACCTTCTCCGGTTGTTGCTCGCGGCCCGCGCTCTGTTGCTGGAGGCAAAGCTGGTCGTGGACGTCGGCCCGGACCGGGAGCGGCTGCTCGCGGTGAAGCGTGGTGAACTGTCCTGGGACGACGTCGAGCGCTGGCGGCTCGGGCTGCACGAGGAGCTCGACGACGCCTTGCAGAGAACGGTTCTCCCGGCGACACCGGACGTCGCGCGGGTCGATGCCTGGCTGAGGTCGGTCCGGAAGAGGAGTCTCGGTGACGCGTGACATGCGGCAGCTCGACTATGCCGAGCTGCGGGCCATCATGGGCGAGCAGCCGTACCGCTTGCTGTTCGCAACGGTCTCCGGCGCGCACCTGTACGGCTTCCCGTCGCGCGACTCCGACGTCGACCTGCGCGGCGTCCACGTCCTCCCGGCGGCCGAGGTGGTCGGTCTGCGGACCGGTCCGGAAACCCTGGACCGGACCTGGTTCGAGAACGAGGCCGAGGTCGATCTCGTCACCCACGACCTGGCGAAGTTCGCCCGGCTGATGCTGCGCCGCAACGGGTACGTGCTGGAGCAGGTGCTCTCCCCGCTGGTCGTCGTGAGCACTCCCGAGCACGACGAGCTCAAGGCGCTCGCCGCGGACTGCGTGACGAAGTGGCACGCCCACCACTACCGCGGCTTCGCGAACACGCAGTGGGACTTCTTCGAGAAGAAGTGCGAGCTCAAACCGCTGCTCTACACCTTCCGGGTGCTGCTCACCGGCATCAGCCTGATGCGGACCGGAGTCGTCCAGGCAGACCTGCGCGAACTGGTCGACCTGAGCGAGGCGCCGGCGTACCTGCCGGAACTGATGGCCGCCAAGGCCGAGGCCGAGCACGGCTCGTTGGAAGGGATGCCGGCGGAGCGGCTGGCCGAGGATGTCAGCAGGCTGCACGCGGCCCTCGGCGACGCCGAGGCCGCCAGCCGGTTGCCGGACCGGCCGTCGGCCGAGCCGGCGCTGCACGACTTCCTGGTGCGCGTGCGCCTCTCCGCCTGACTTCGGGGCGGATAACGGTTGCCCACCCTCTGGGATGACAACGCTGACGCGTCTAGGCTATTTACTTAACTTCGTGAAGCATTGACATCCGGGCTGGCGGGGTAAATAGTTCCGTCCTGAAATCAATCAGAAAGCAGAGTGAATCAACAGTGTCGAACATCGAGGTACTGCAGCTCCGGGCTGCCGGGGTCAGTCTGGTGCTGGACTGCTCGGGTCCCGCCCTTCCGTCCGTCCTGCACTGGGGCGCGGACCTGGGTGAGCTGACCGCGCAGGCTCTGCTGGATCTGCGGCGTGCGGCCGGCGCGGCTCAGGTCGGCAACGGCCTGGACGACAACCAGCCTGTCGCGATCGTGCCCGAGTACGCCACCGGCTGGTTCGGTCTGCCGGGCCTCAGCGGCCACCGCGACGGCCAGAACTTCTCCGCGGCCTTCCGCCTGACCAGCGTCGCCCAGACCGGCAACACCGTGCAGGCCGACGCTGTCGACGACGAGGCCGGCCTGGCGATCCGTCTCACCATCGAGCTGACCGACTCCGGCCTGGTCCGGGCGAAGGCGGACCTCACGAACACCGGTGCGACGCCGTACACGATGGATGGGCTCGTGCTCGCGCTGCCGGTCCCGACCGAGGCGACCGAGCTGCTCGACATGACCGGCCGGCACATCGGCGAGCGGCACCCGCAGCGGCACGCGTTCACCCAGGGCGCGCACATCCGCGACAACCGCCGTGGCCGCACCGGCGCCGACGCCACCCTCCTGCTGATCGCCGGCACCCCCGGCTTCGACTTCGGCACCGGCGAGATCTGGTCCGTCCACACCGCGTGGAGCGGCAACCACCGCTCCTACGCCGAGCGCGGCATGAGCGGGTACGGCGTCATCGGCGGCGGCGAGCTGCTGCTGCCCGGCGAGGGCCGCCTCGAAGCCGACGGCACCTACAGCTCGCCGTGGATCTACGGTTCGTACGGCGTCGGGCTCGACGAACTGTCGGCCCGTTTCCACGAGTTCCTCCGGGCCCGGGACAACCACCCGAAGACCGAGCGTCCCGTCGTACTGAACACCTGGGAAGCGGTCTACTTCGACCTCGACCTGGACAAGCTGAAGGCGCTCGCGGACGCGGCCGCCGAGGTCGGCGCCGAGCGGTTCGTGCTGGACGACGGCTGGTTCCGCGGCCGGCGCGACGACCACGCCGGGCTCGGCGACTGGTACGTCGACGAAGAGATCTGGCCGAAGGGCCTGCACCCGCTGGTCGACCACGTGAAGGGTCTCGGGCTGCAGTTCGGGCTCTGGGTCGAGCCGGAGATGGTGAACCCGGACTCCGACCTGGCCCGCGAGCACCCGGACTGGATCCTTGCCACCGGCCACCGGATGCCGCCGACCGCGCGGCACCAGCAGGGCCTGAACCTCGGCGTGCCGGCGGCGTACGACTACATCCTCGAGCGGCTCGACGCGCTGCTGACCGAGTACGACATCGCCTACCTGAAGTGGGACCACAACCGGGACTTCGTCGACGGCGGCAACCAGCTGACCGGCACGGCCGGCATCCACGCGCAGACGCTCGCGGTGTACCGGCTGATCGACGAGCTGAAGCGGCGGCACCCGGGCCTGGAGATCGAGTCGTGCTCGTCCGGCGGCGCCCGCGTCGACCTGGGCATCCTCGAGCGCACCGACCGGGTCTGGGGCAGTGACAGCAACGACGCGCTGGAGCGGCAGAAGATCCAGCGCTACACGCAGCTGCTGCTGCCGCCGGAGCTGATCGGCTGCCACGTCGGCCCGCCGCGGGCGCACACCACCGGCCGCACCCAGGTGCTGTCGTTCCGCGCGATCACCGCGCTGTTCGGCCACTTCGGGATCGAGTGGGACATCGCCTCGGCGAGCGCCGAGGAGCGCAAGGAGCTGGCCGGCTGGGTCGCCCTGCACAAGGAGCTGCGGCCGCTGCTGCACACCGGACGCGTGGTCCGCGCCGACCGCGGCCCGGACGACTTCCTGCTGCACGGCGTGGTGGCGCAGGACGGCTCACGGGCCGTCTACGCCGCCGTACAGCTGACGCAGTCGATCACCTCGGCCGTCGGCCGGGTCCGGCTGCCCGGGCTCGACCCGAACCGGACCTACCAGGTGCGCAAGACGGCGACACCCGGACCGGAGTCGCGCGCCGTCTCGTGGTGGACCGACGGCGGACAGGTCGAGCTGACCGGTGCAGCACTGGGCGCGGTCGGGGTGCAGATCCCGGCGCAGTGGCCCGAGAACGCGATGTTGCTGGATGTGACTGCGATCGACTAGCCGTCCAGGGCCTAGGCGATCGCCGATCGAGAAGGAGATCCCCGTGACCGCGACCACCAACGCACCACCTAGAAGCAGCAGACGAAATCACGGGGAGCAGGCTGCGCCGCCGCCCAGACGGCGCAGCCTGGGGGACCTGAAGGTCGCGATGATCTTCCTGGCTCCGGCGTCGCTCGGCTTCGTCGTGTTCTACATCTGGCCGACGCTGCGCGGCGCCTACCTGAGCTTCACCGAGTACAGCCTGCTGTCGGCGCCCGACTTCAACGGCCTGGCCAACTACGAGCGCATGGTGCAGGACAGCCTGTTCTGGAACGCGCTGGTGGTCACGGTCGAGTACGTCGTGATCAACATCGGAATCCAGACCGTGCTGGCGGTCGGGATCGCGATGCTGATGTACCGGCTGACCCAGTCGATCACGGTCCGGGCGGTGGTGCTGCTGCCGTACCTGGTCGCGAACGTGGTGGTCGCACTGGCCTGGTACTGGATGCTCGACTTCCAGGTCGGCATCGTGAACCGCGGCCTGACCTGGATCGGGGTCGACCCGGTCGCCTTCTTCGGCGAGTCGCAGTGGGCGATCCCGACGATCGCCGGGATCAACATCTGGCGGCACATGGGCTACACCGCGCTGCTGGTGTTCGCCGGGCTGCAGATGATCCCGAAGTACGTCTACGAGGCCGCCGAGGTGGACGGCTCGACCGAGTGGCGGACGTTCTGGCGGATCACGCTGCCGCTGCTGCGGCCCGTTCTGGTGATGGTCCTGGTGGTCACCATGATCGGCTCGTTCCAGATCTTCGACACCGTCGCGGTGACCACGGCCGGTGGCCCGATCAACGCGACCCGGGTCATCTACTACTACATCTACGAGCGGGCGTTCACCCGGTTCGACTTCGGGTACGCCTCCGCGATGGCGATGGTGCTGTTCGCCATCCTCGCGGTCGTCTCGCTGCTGCAGCTGCGGCTGCTCCGGGCGAAGGAGAGTGACCTGGCATGAGGAAGGATCTGAACGCCGGCCGGGTCGTCGCCTGGGCCTGCCTGGTCGTGCTGATGCTGGTCACGCTCTTCCCGTTCTACTGGATGCTGCGTACGGCGCTGTCCGACAACACCCAGCTCGCCGGGCACCCGAACTCGCTGCTCCCGGTCGAGACCACGCTCGGCGCCTTCAAGCGGGTGCTCGGGCTGTCCACGCTGGAGGAGGCCCAGGCGCAGGGTGGTTCCGGCGCCTCGGTGAACTTCTGGCTGTACCTGCGCAACTCGGTGATCGTGGCAACGGTCACCACGATCTGCCAGGTGTTCTTCAGCGCGATGGCGGCGTACGCGTTCGCCCGGCTGCGCTGGCCCGGCCGGGACAAGGTGTTCGCGTTGTTCCTGGCCGCGCTGATGGTGCCGCCGATCTTCACCACGCTGCCGAACTTCGCGCTGATCAAGAGCCTCGGGCTGCTGAACAGCTTCGCCGGCATCATCCTGCCGAGCGCGTTCATGACGCCGTTCGCGATCTTCTTCCTGCGCCAGTTCTTCCTCGGCATCAGCCGGGAGCTGGAGGAGGCGGCGATGATCGACGGCGCCGGGCACCGCAAGATCTTCTTCCGGCTGATCATCCCGATCAGCGCGGCGCCGATCAGCACGCTGGCGATCCTGACCTACATCAACTCCTGGAACGAGTACTTCTGGCCGTTGCTGGTCGGGCAGCAGGAGAACGTCCGGGTGCTGACGGTCGCGCTCGGCGTGTTCCGGTCGCAGACCCCGCAGGGCGGTCCGGACTGGGCCGGGCTGATGGCCGCCGCGCTGGTCGCGGCGCTGCCGATGATCGTGCTGTTCTGCGCGTTCGCCAGGAAGATCACCAACTCCATCGGTTTCTCCGGGATCAAGTGAGGTGTCTCCAATGACCATGACGAGACGCACGTTGCTCAAGGCGGGACTGGCCGGACTGGCGGCGTCGGCGGTGGCCGGGTGCAACAACGGCGCGGCCGCGCGCGGCGAGGGCGAGGTCATCTACTGGCTGTGGGACTCCGCCCAGCTGCCGATGTACACCGAGTGCGCGAAGGTGTTCCACGAGCAGAACCCGCAGTACACCGTGAAGATCGAGCAGTACGGCTGGAACGACTACTGGTCCAAGCTGGTGACCGGGTTCATCTCCGACACCGCGCCGGACGTGTTCACCGGGCACTCGTCGAAGTACCCGCTGTTCGCGGACAAGGGCCAGGTGCTGGCGATCGACGACTTCGTTGCCAAGGACAACGTCGACCTGAGCATCTACCAGAAGGGCCTGGCGGACCGCTGGATCGGCGCCGACGGCAAGCGGTACGGACTGCCGAAGGACTGGGACACCGAGGTCTACTTCTACAACAGCGCGTTCACCGAGCAGGCCGGGATCAGCGCCGAGCAGCTGAACTCGATGACCTGGAACCCGCGGGACGGCGGCACGTTCGAGGAGATCGTCCGCCGGCTGACGGTCGACTCCAAGGGCCGCCGCGGCGACCAGCCCGGGTTCGACAAGGACGACGTCAAGGTCTACGGGCTCGGGTATGCCGACGCCGGTGGTGGCGACGGCCAGACCAGCTGGAGCTGGT
This sequence comes from Kribbella sp. NPDC002412, assembly GCF_053592935.1. Taxonomy (NCBI): domain Bacteria; kingdom Bacillati; phylum Actinomycetota; class Actinomycetes; order Propionibacteriales; family Kribbellaceae; genus Kribbella; species Kribbella sp. NPDC002412. The sequence goes on along the minus strand of NZ_JBSFBL010000060.1, from coordinate 32,069 downwards.
ACGCCGCGATCAACGGGTGGAAGTACTCCGAGGGCGAGCCGTGGGGGACGAAGTTCTTCTACGGCGACCCGAAGTTCACCGAGACGATCGGGTGGTGGCGCGGCCTCATCACCAAGGGGTACATGCCGACGTACGCGCAGGCGAAGTCCGGCGTGGACGTGACCACGTCCTTCGGTGCGGGGAAGTACGCGATGACCCCGAACGGGTCCTGGATGCTCGCCACCTACGCCGGGCTGAAGCAGGTGAAGACCAAGCTGGCCCGGCTGCCGATCGGGCCGGTCGGCAAGCGGATGTCGATGATGAACGGGCTCGCGGACACCATCTGGGCCGGGACCACCCGGCGGGACGCGTCCTGGGCCTGGGTGAAGTTCCTCGGCTCCAAGACCGCGCAGGACATCGTCGCGAAGGCGGGCGTGGTGTTCCCGGCGGTGGCGGCGAGCATGCCGGCCGCCAAGGAGGCGTTCGCGAAGAACGGCTGGGACGTCACGCCGTTCCTGGAGCCGGTCGAGGCCGGTGACGTGTTCCCGTACCCGGCCAACCCGAACGCGGCGGACGTCACCGCGGTGATGACACCGGCGATGGACGCGGTGATGTCGTTCGAGGCCGAACCCAGCTCACTCACGAAGGCCAACGACGAGGTGAACAAGATCCTCTCGGCGAACGCCTGAGGGTTTTCCCGGGGCGGGCCTACGCCCGGGGGAGTACGTCGTACTGCGTCCGAGGGCGCAGCGTGCTCCTTCGGGGGTAGGTGAGGTGTCGCCGCCGAGGCGACGCGGTGAGGGTGCGGTCGAGGACAACCTTGGTGCAGTCGAAACAACTGCGAGCACCGAGGAGTGTCTGAGATGAACGACGAGAGGCCGGGCGGGCCGATCCGCATCGGCGACAAGGAACGCGAGGACGCGGTCAAGCGTCTGGGCGAGCACTACGAAGCCGGCCGGCTGACCGCCGAGGAGCACACCGAGCGCATCGGCCGAGCCCTCGAGGCGAAGACGGACGCCGACCTGACAGCCCTCTTCTCGGACCTCCCAGGCGGACACCGGGCCGGTGCCGAGACCGGCGAAGCCTGGGGCGGCCCTTGGGGCTGGACCAAGCCGCCGTGGACGGCGCCGGAGGGCGCGGCGCAGAGCGCCGGGCCGGGCGGTCCGGGGCGTCGCCCGCCGTGGGCGGCTCGGGGGCCGTTGGGGAAGGTGCCGTTCCCGCTGCTGATCGGGCTGCTGGCGATCGGGCTGGTCCTGTCCGTCGGCTGCGTGGTGGGTGGCGGGCACCCGCCGATCCTGCCGTTGCTGCTGATCGGGGCCGCGGTGTTGTTCGTGCGGAAGAGCCGGCAGGAGCGTCGGGCATGAGGACGGCCTACCGGGTTCTCAGCCTGGCCATCGCGATCGCCGTCGTCCTGCAGGTCGCGGCGATCGCGCTCGCCGGGTTCACGGTCTCGAAGGACGCCGGCGACGGCGTCGTGATCGGGGCGGACTACAGCAACTTCGGCCAGAGCTACCACAGCATCGCCGGCACGGCGATCGGCCTGGTCGCACTCCTCCTGCTGATCGTGTCCTTCCTGACCGACGTCCCGCGCGGCCGGTCGCTGGCCGGCATCATCGTCGCCCTGGTCGCGGTGCAGTTCGTCCTCGCGGTGGTGTCGTTCGGCATCCCGGCGCTCGGCGTCCTGCACGGCATCAACGGCCTGGCGATCGCCGGCGTCGCGGGTACGGCGGCCCGTCGCTCGACCGAGGTCTCGGCGCAGCAGCCGGCCAATGTCTAACCGGAGACGGCAGCTGATCGCCCTGGGGGTGACCCTGGCGGTGCTCGCACCGCTGGGGTACCTCTGGGCGACCAGCCTGGTCCCCAACGACTACTCGGCCATGGACATGGGGTACGCCGACTACGGCGGCGGACCCGCGTCGAGCGGACACGAGCACCACCACGGTGGGACGAACGTCGCCGACCTCACCGGACCGAAGACCGGCACCCCGGACGTCGACGTCACGCTGACCGCGCGGAAGACGAAGTTCCAGCTGGCCAGTGGTGAAGCCATGGACGGCTACACCCTCAACGGGACGTCACCCGGCCCCCTCATCCGGGCGAAGGTCGGCGACCTGGTCCAGGTGACGCTGGTGAACGACAACATCCCGGACGGCGCCACGCTGCACTGGCACGGGATCGATGTGCCGAACGCCGAGGACGGGGTGGCCGGCGTGACGCAGGACGCCGTACCGATCGGGCAGAAGCATGTGTACCGCTTCACGGCCGAGGAGGCGGGCACGTACTGGTACCACTCGCACCAGGTGTCGAGCGAGGAGGTCAAGGGCGGCCTGTTCGGCACGATCGTGATCGCGCCCGAGCAGCCTGGTGAGGTGATCGCGGCGATTCACACGTACGACGGGAAGCGGACGATCAACGGCCGGACGGGGACCCAGCAGGTCGACCTGCCCGTCGGCACGAAGGCTCGCGTGCGGGTGATCAACACCGACAACGCGATCCTGCGGGTCGGGCTGCTCGGGACGCCGTACAAGGTGGTCGCGGTCGACGGACGGGATGTGCACGGGCCGACGCCGGTCACCGCTGCCTTTCCGTTGGCGGCCGGAGCCCGAGTGGACCTCGAGGCTGTGGTGCCTGCCGGCGGCATGCGGTTGGTGGCGGGATCCTCGACGCTGTCGTTGGGGATCGGCGCCAACGCGCCGACCGGTGAGCTGCCGGGCGAGACCGTGGACTTGCTGACCTACGGCACCTCGGCGCCACTGGGGCTCGATCCGGCGCAGGCGGACCGGAAGTTCGAGTACCGGATCGGCCGCCGGCCCGGGTTCCTCGACGGGATGCCGGGGCTGTGGTGGACGATCAACGGGCACAAGTTCCCCGACGTGCCGATGTTCATGGTGGCCGAGGGGGACGTCGTGCGGATGACGATCTCGAACACCAGCGGCCAGGCGCATCCGATGCATCTCCACGGGCACCACGCGGTCGTGCTGTCCCGCAACGGTGTCGCGGCGACCGGTTCACCGTGGTGGGTCGACACGCTCGAGGTCGGTGACGACGAGACGTACGAGATCGCCTTCCTGGCCGACAACCCGGGCGTCTGGATGGACCACTGCCACAACCTGCCGCACGCGTCGGAAGGCCTGATGACGCACCTGATGTACGAAGGCGTCAGCACGCCGTACCGGATCGGCGGCCCGGCGCAGAACGAGCCGGAGTGATCAGGAGGCCTGTTCGCTGAGTCGTGTCGTGTTCGCCAGTTGCATCGCCGCGATCCGCGCGCACGCCGCGTCGATCGCGGCGCGCTGGGAGTGGTAGGAGCCACACCAGAACGGGTCGTCCGGCTGTGGGTCGAGCTCGTCGTCGACGTCGGCGTACCACTCGCCCGCCGTACGGAACACCCGTGCGTGCAAGTGCACCTCAACACCCAGATCGTTCACCGCAACACTCCTACGAGAGTGAGACCGTGTACGTCTCCAGGATGTGACGGCCGAGCCCGGGAACGGCCGAACGACACGCCTTTCAGGTGACCAGAACCGTGATCCGCTGCGCGGTGTTGTTGGCGAAGCCGCCGCGGTTCCAGTCCGCCTCGATCGGTTGCTCGCGGCCGCTGGCGTCGATGGCGCGGACGGTGATGACGTGCTCGCCGGGAGTGGCCTCCCAGTCGTGGCTGAACCCCCGCCAGGCCAGCTCGTCGTTGCCAGCGGCATCCAACTTCGCGGTCTCCCAGCTGACCCCGGCGTCCACGCTGATCTCGACCCGCTCGATCGGCGCCCAGCCGGACCAGGCCCGGCCGTGCAGCGTAACGGTGCCGGCGGCAACGAACCGGTGGCGGCTCATGAAGTCCGGGAAGCCGGGCGGGACCAGCAGCGCCCGCGGCTGGATCCGGGTCACCGGCTCACCGGGGTCGTCGGCGGTCTTCCTGATCCGGTACGCCACCGCGTTCTGGAAGCCGTCGAACTCGTGGTCGATCAGCTCGATCGAGCGCAGCCACTTCACACTCGCCATCCCGTACCACCCGGGTACGACGAGGCGCAGCGGATACCCGTGCTGCGGCGGCAACGGCTGACCGTTCATCTCCCAGGCAACGATCGCACCGGAGTCGATCGCCTCGGTGACCGACAGGCCACGCTGGTAGTCCTGCTCGACACCGCGCTCGACCCCGTGGTCCGCGCCGGTGAACACGACGTCCACGGCGTCCCCGCGGATCCCCGCCAGCCGCAACAGGTCGGACAGCAGCACGCCGGTCCATTCCGCCGTACCGACTGCCTCGTTCAGCCAGGGCTGGCTGATCGGCCGCGGCTGCAGGGCCGCGCGTCCGTTGCCGGCGCACTCCAAGGTGACCCGCACAGTACGGCGGCCCATCGCCCGCAGCCCGGTCAGCCCGAACGACAACGGTTGCTCGACGCACCCGTCGATGCTGAGCGACCAGGTGGTCGCGTTCGTTGCCGGGATGTCGTAGTGCACCAGGACGTAGTGCAGTCCGGGTGGTGTCACGTCGTACCGCAGGCCTTCGAGTGGCATGCCGTGGTTCCGCGCTGCCAGTTGCAGCTCGTCCGCGGTGATCCCCTCGCCGGTGTCCGCCAACCGCCCCCGCACGCTGAATTGCTCGATCGACATCGTGATCCCCTCCCCTTGGCCAACCCTATGCTGGGCGGAAGCTTCAGAGCCAGCCGTTGTCGACCGCGATACGCGCCGCCTCCGCCCGGGTGCGGGCGCCGGTCTTGCCTATCGCCGCCGAAAGGTGGTTCCGGACGGTGCCCTCGGACAGGTGGAGCTCCTTGGCGATATCGGCGACCGTCCCGCCCTCCAAGGCTGCCCGGAGTACGTCGGACTCCCGGGCGGTGAGCGGGCTCGTGCCGGCGACCAGCGTCTCCGCAGCCAGTGAGGGGTCGACCACGCGGAGGCCTTGGTGCACCCGCCGTACGGCGTCGGCCAGCTGGGCCGCGGGCGTGTCCTTGACGACGAATCCGGCCGCACCGGCCTCCATCGCCCGCCGCAGGTACCCGGGCCGCCCGAAGGTCGTGACCATCAGGATCCGCACCCCGGGTACGGCGCTGCGCAGCGCGGCGGCCGCCTCGATCCCGTCCAGCCCGGGCATCTCGACGTCGAGGAGCGCGACATCGGGCTTGGCCGCCCGCGCGGCCTCGATCACCTCGTCGCCGCGCCCGACCTCGGACACCACCTCGAGATCGGCTTCGAGATCCAGCAGCGCGGCCAGCGCCCCGCGAACCAGGGCCTGGTCGTCCGCGATCAGCAGTCGGATGGTCACGGGCCCACCCTGACAGCCAGCAGGAAGCCGCCGCCAGGCGCCTGGCCGACCTGCACACTCGCGCCGGCCTGGTCGGCCCGCTCCCGCAGTCCCATCAACCCGTGACCGGACGCGCCACCGCCAGGCGTCGGCCCTTTCCCGTCGTCCAGAACCTCGATCTGGTTGGCACTCAGCCGGATCGTGCAGCGCTTGGCGCCCGAGTGCCGTACGACGTTCGTCACGCCCTCTCGCACCACCCACGCGAACAGCTCGCGGTTCTCCTCCGGGACCTCGTCGACCGTGGTCGGCAGCTCGGCCCGGATCTCCGCCGCCCGCAACGCGGCCCGCGCGGACACCAGCTCACCAGCGAGGCTCAGCTCCCGATACCCCGCAACCGCAGCCCGTACGTCGGCCAGCGCCGCCCGCGCGAGGCTCTCCACGTCGGCCACCTCCGCGCTCGCGCGTTCGGGGTTCGCCGCGATCAGCCGCCCGGCCAGCTCGGCCTTGACCGTGATGACGGTCAGCGAGTGCCCGAGGATGTCGTGCAGATCGCGGGCGAACCGGTTCCGCTCCTCCTGGACGGCGAGCTCGGCCATGTCTTGCCGGGTCTTGGCGAGCTCCATACTGCGCTGGATCGCCCGCCGCATCCCGAAGACGGCCAGCGCCCCGAGGAAGATGGCGAACCCGTAGCTGTTGTCCGTCGTCCAGTCCGGCACGACCCGCATCGACAGCTCGGCGCCGACGAGGAGCACCAGCACGACGGCGACCCCGGCCCGCGCCTCCAGCGCCATCATCGCGACCGCGGCGATGTACACGCAGCAGGTCAGCGCCTTCTGGCCGGCTGATGGGATCAGCGCCAGCGTCAGCGCGAGCATCGCGCTCAGGTACGCGAACCGTTGCCAGGTCGCCAGCCCGCCCGCCAGCCCGATCCGCCGGACCCAACCGAAGAAGCCGAGGTACGAGAGGGCGAACAGGGCCAGTGTGACCAGACCGAACACCCGAGTCGCGCCCTGCTGGTCGAGGATCGCGTTCAACGGGCTGGACAGGTAGAACAGCCAGACCGCGGCAGCGATCCAGCCCCAGCGCCCCGGCCGGGTGTTGTCACGCAAGGCCAAGGCCTCGACCAGGGTTGGGGTCCGCGTCACATCAGTCACGCTAATGCACGAACCTCAGGCGCGTGCGGTGTCGGCCCGGAACCGGCGGAGCCCGATCAGACCGAGTACGACGGTCCACCCCAGCACCACGAGCAGGGCGTGCGTGTCCAGACCGCTCTGCGTCAGCGCGCTGCGGGAGGTCTGCCCGGTCCAGTACGCCGGAGTCAGCTGGGCGATGTGCTTCATCAGCGATGGCATCTGGTCAACTGGCAACCACAGCCCGCCAAAGGCCGCGATCAGCATCGTCGCCAGGCCCGTGATCGGCTGCACGCTGTCCGGCTTGGCGACGTACCCGATGACGAGGCCGAGAGCGGCGAACGGCAGCGCGCCGAGCCAGGACACCAGGGCGACCGTCGCCCACTGGCCGGCGTCCAGGTGGACGTGGCCGAAGATCATCCCGGACAGGAACACCACGAGCAGCGGGGGCAGCGCCAGCAGCAGCGACAGGATCACTTTGCTGGCCACGTAGGCCTGTGGCTTCAGCGGAGTGAGTCGCAGGGTGCGGTTCCAGCCGCCGTCGCGTTCGGCCGCGATGACGCCGCCGCTGCTCATCGCGGCGGACATCGAGCCGAACATCGCCATACTCACCATTACGTAGGCGACCGCGGAGATCCCGCCCTCGCTGGCGTCCTTCGGCAGCGTGACGCCGAAGATGACGAACAGCACCAGCGGCATCAGGATCGCGAAGATCAGCACCCGGCGGTTCCTCAGCGTGCGGCGGATGTCGAAGATCAGGTAGTCGCGGTTCATGCCAGGGTCTCCCGTTCAGATTTGACATGGCCGGCGATGGCGAGGACGGCGTCCTCGAGGTCGGCGGAGGTCACTTCGATGTCATGGGCCCGCGTGTTCGCGAGCAGGTAGCGCAAGGTGTCGTCGGAGTCGGCGCACTGCATCAGCACCACGTCGCCGCGGGTCTCCACGTTGCGAACGCCGGGCAGCGACGCGAGGGCCGCGAGGTCGGCGCCGGGCACGGTCGCCCGGATCCGGCGGCCGGACACGCTCGCCTTGATCTGCGCCGCGGTGCCGTCGGCAACGACCTTGCCGTTGCGCATCAGCACGACGCGGTCGGCGTACGCGTCGGCCTCCTCCAGGTAGTGCGTGGCGAACAGCACGGTCCGGCCGCGCGCGGTCTCGGCGTGCATCGACGCCCAGAAGTCCCGCCGGGCCTCCACGTCCATCCCGGTCGTCGGCTCGTCCAGCACGATGAGGTCCGGCTGGGGGATGATCGCCATCGCGAACCGCACCCGCTGCTTCTGGCCGCCGGACAGACCCTTCATCTTCCGGCCGGCCAGGTCGCCGATCCCGGCCCGGTCGAGCGCCTCGCCGACCGGCATCGGATCCTTGTGCAGGCCGGCCACCAGGTTGACCAGCTCGCCGACCTTCGCGTCCTCGATGATGCCGCCGCTCTGCAGCATCACCCCGACCTGCCCCTGCGCGATCGCGTCGACCGGCGTACCGCCGTACACCTGGACGCTGCCCTGGTCGGGCCGGACCAGCCCGAGCAGCATCTCGATCGTGGTCGACTTGCCGGCCCCGTTCGGACCCAGCAACGCCACCACCTCACCGGTCCGGATGCTCAGATCCACCCCGGCGACCGCCTGCACCGCCCCATACCTCTTGGTCACACCCCTCAGGCTGACCGCAGTCTGTGTCGTCATACCGAAAACCTTCGCCGGGTACGGCGTGGTGACCCTGGATCGAGCGTCACGACGTACCCATGACATCCGTCAGCCGGAGAACGCTCGGACAAGCTTCGGGGAAGGACAACGCTTCGCGGTGGCTGTTTTGTTGCCGCCTTCGGCGGGGGTGCGCGGCTCGGTGTGCGATCCGACGTGGTCGGCGCCGGAGGCACCTGGTCGACGTGGAAGGCAGAGCCAGCTACGCCGGCCGATCATGACGGACTGAAGTAGATGCTGAATGTGCAGGCGGAGCGTCGGGCGTTGGGCTGCCGTCCGGGGTGAGGTGAAGCGGGCCAGTCGCCGAGCGTGGGCCTCCCGGTGATCCGCATGCAGGATCGCGGCTGCGACGTGACTGCCGTCGACGGTGTGACGCTGTCCGACCGCCGGCCAGTGGAGTGCACGCCCCGGCGCTCCTGGGATTGCGGCCCGGGTTGGGTGGGAACGGCGGGGGTATGGGCGAGGTGCGGGTGCTGACCTGGAACGTGTGGTGGCGGTTCGGGCCGGTGTGGGTTGCGCGGCACGAGGTGATCGCGCAGACGTTGCGTGCGGCCGGGCCGGATGTCGTTGCGCTGCAGGAGGTTTGGGGGACGGGGGCAACGAACCAGGTGGCGGCGCTGGGCGCCGAGTTGGGGATGTTCGCGGCGTACGGCGGACCGTCGTACCCACCGGCCACGGACGTGGCGCGGGACCCGCGGGACGCCAGGGTGGAGGTGGGGATCGGGCTGCTGAGCCGATGGGAGATCACGGGCTGGCGGGTGGTGCGGATGCCGGCCCGCCATCGTGACTTCGATCCGGTGGCGGCGGTTGCCACGGTTGCGCATCCCGTTGCGCCGCTGCATGTCGTGGTGGGGTGCTTGGAGTACGACGCGGCGTACAACGATGACCGACTGGCGCAGGCCGGCTTGCTGGCTTCGTTGGCCACCGAACCGTCGCTGGATGGGCCGTTGCCGGTTGTGGTCGCCGGCGACCTGAACGCGCCGCCCTCGAGCCCGCTGCTGCGTCCCTTGACCGACCTCCTCACCGACGCCTGGGTGGCTGGTGATGGCGATCCAGATGCGGTGACAGCTCCTGCCGAGGCCGGGCCTGAGCTGCTCGGTCAGCGGATCGACCACATCTACTTCCGGCCGGGGATGTTCAACCGTCCGGTGTCGGTCACCGAGTGCGCGACTCTGGGGGATGCCGTCGACGGCATCACGGCGTCGGACCACCGTGCGGTGGCGTGCACGCTGCGGTTCTGAGCCGCCACCAGAGCTTGCGGCCGACACCGCGCTCGGCGAACCCGCCGACGCCGCGCTCGGCCGCACCGGTCGACGCCGCGCTCGGCCGCATCGGCCGACGCCGCGCTCGGCGCATCGGCCCACACTGCGCTCGGGCGCATCGGCCCACACTGCGCTCGGGCGCACCGGTCGACACTGCGCTCGGGCGCACCGGTCGACACTGCGCTCGGCCGCCCCGGTCGACTCGGCGCACCGATCGAGTCGGTGGGCCGCGAGCACACCTGGTTTCAACTGGCCCCACGCGCCAGGGGCTTCTCTTGCACTTTGTTCAAATGGGTTGGTATCGTACTTGAACTTAGTTCAATTCATGCTAGAGGGGTGGAGGATGGCGGTTTCGGTGGTTGTGGCGGCGGGGTTGCAGGTGCTCCTGGCGGGTGGGTTCGTGCTGCTGACCTGGGTTGCGCGGCGGGATGGGGACGCCGCCGAGCGGGCGGCGGAGGTGGAGGTGGTGCGGCAGGGGCACTCCGCCGGGGTGCTGGCCGCGCATCGCGTGCAGTTCAAGGAGAGCGCTCGGGAGGCCTTGTTTCCTTACGGAATCGCGGCGTGCCTGACCCTGGTCGCCGTACTCCTGCTGGCCGGCTACGCCCCGGCGCGCATCGCGTCCTACGTGCTGGCCGGCCTGGCGATCGTCGGCGGTGGCCTGGTGATGACGAGTCAGGTCTTCGCCGAGCAGGTGGTGCAGTCGGCGTTCCGCAAGTCAGCCGATCCCGGGGTGCACTCGCTCGACGGGCGCGCCGTGGTTGCAGCAGCCAGGACCGAGTTCCCGTCCTGGACCCGCGCCGTGCAACTGGCCCGGCTCCTCGTCGCGACCCTTGGCTCGGTCGCGGTGATCGTCCTGCTCTCCTTGCCGTCCGCCGACGCGCACTTCCGGTGAACCTATGCTCGATCGGGTGACCGCACCGGTGCCGCTTCGCCTCGATCGGATCCAGCGCGCTCTCGGTGCCAGGATCGTTGGTGTGGAACGCCGTACGGCGTTGAGCGGCGGCCAGGTCTCACCTACGGTCGAGCGAGTCACACTGATCACCGCGACCACCGCGAACACCGCGAACACCGCGAACACCGCGAACAACCCGTCCGCCGCGGGCGCCGCGAAGGCCGGGAAGGCCGGGAAGGCCGGGAAGGCCGGGAAGGCCGGGAAGGCCGGGAGTGCCCCTGCTGATCGACTGGGGCAGTGCCCGCATCGGCGCCGCTCTCCTCGACGTCACCTTGGCCGCCGGCCCCACCGGCCTGAACGCCTACCGCCAAGCCATCCCCGCGACGACCACCAGTTCGTCATCGGCACCACCTGGTCAACCGCTGTCAACGACGCCATGTTCCTCGGCGTCGCCGCCCAACGCTCCCCACAAACCGCCCTCCAAATGCTCACCCAAGCCGAAGCAGCCATCACCGCGCTAGGCAAGCACTTGGCAGTCAGCCCAACGAGCCACGCGGAACCACCCAAAGGTGAGGCTGCCCGGTGACGGCCGCAACCAGATGGAGCTTGCTACGGGAGTTGCTGCGCTCGACGGCATGCCTTGCGCATGACACCCGGGTTCTGGTCGTGCTGCTGGCATCGACCGTGTGTTGTCGCCGTTCGTGGCTTCGGCAGGCTTGCCGAGGCTCTCTGTCTCCACGCCAGCTTGCGCCAGTGCGTTGAGCCGCGATCCCAGTTCGCGGGCCGCCGGAGGCGGCTGGAAGGACAGCCGCCGCGAAGCGGTGTCCGATTGGTGCGACTCACCCGGTCGCTTGGTAGTCGCCCGGGTCGCGGTGGCTTCGAGCCCCGGGGTCCACAGGACGCGGCGCCAAGGTGGTTGCCCGTGGCTGCGGTGTGCGCGGGCCGCCGGAGGCGGCCTACAGGACAGCCGCGGCGGAGCGGTGTCCGATTTGTGGGGTGCTAGGGGGTGGTGCGGAGGGTGTTGAGGCCTTGCCAGAGGAGGTCTTGGAGGGTTCGGGCCACTTTTTGCGGCGTGGGTGGGGTGGGGGTGCGGCTGCGCCAGATGGCCAGGCGTTCGGTGGCGCCGGAGATGCTTTGGGCGACGATCTGGATCTCGTCCTCGTCGGGGGTGCGGCCGGGTGGGAGGTTCATCCGGACCATCGCGGCGATCAGTTCGATGAAGGCGGCGCGGACCTCGTCGGTGGCCGCGGCGGCGGGGCCGGCGGCCGGGCTCATGCCGAGCATGCCCTCGTCGATCAGCACCGACCACGCCTGCGGGTGGTCGTCCAGGAACTCGAACCAGGCGACGAACCCGGCGTACAGCGCGTCCTCGGCATCCGGCGCCGCCAGCACCGCGTCGGACACCGTGTCCAGTAACTGGGTCCGCAGTCGGGCCAGGCAGGCGAGGAACAGTCCGTCCTTGGAGCCGTAGTACTGGTAGATCAGCGGCTTCGACACCCCGACCGCGGCGGCGACGTCGTCCATCGACGTGCCCTGGTAGCCGCGTTCGCCGAAGATCCGCTCGGCCGCCTCGAGAATCTCGCGCTCCCGAGCGGCCCGGTCCCGACGCCGCTTGACCACCCCACCCGCAGGCTCGTCGGTCTGGGCAGAGGGCGTGGTGGAGGTCACTTGCGCAGTCTAACTGACTCCGAGTAACTTACTCCGAGTAAGTTCTTCTCGGCAGGCTGGAGGTCCCGATGGCGCAGCAGAGCACTCACCACCGGATCGTCGTGGTCGGGACCGGGTTCGCCGGGATCGGGATGGCCGTCCGCCTCAAGCAGGCCGGGTACGACGATTTCGTCGTACTGGAGCGGGCCGGCGACGTCGGCGGCACCTGGCGGGACAACACCTACCCGGGCTGCCGGTGTGACGTCCCGTCGCACCTGTACTCCTTCTCCTTCGCGCCGAACCCCGAGTGGTCGTCGACGTTCTCCCCGCAATCCGAGATCGAGGACTACCTCCGCGACGTCACCGACCGGTTCGGCGTCCGTCCGCACATCCGGTTCGGTCACGCGGTCGAGTCGTCGCGCTGGGAGGACGGTCAGTGGCGGATCCGCACCAGCCAAGGCGAGTTCACCGCGCAACTGCTGCTGTCGGGGATGGGTCCGCTCGCTGAGCCGTCGTACCCGAAACTGCCGGGGATCGAGTCCTTCGAGGGCGCGGTCTTCCACTCCGCGCGGTGGGACCACGACCTCGACCTCAGCGGCCGCAAGGTGGCGGTGATCGGGACGGGCGCGTCGTCGATCCAGTTCGTGCCGGCGATCCAGCCCGAGGTCGAGGAGTTGCACCTGTTCCAGCGCACGCCGCCGTGGGTGATGCCGCGGCCCGACCGCAAGATCACCGCGGCCGAGAAGGCGGTCTTCCGGCGGTTCCCCCTGGTCCAGAAGGCGATCCGGGCCGGCATCTACTGGGGCCGCGAGTCGCTGGTGCTCGGGTTCGCCAAGCTGCCGGCGATCATGAAGCAGGCGCAGAAGGTCGCCGAGAAGCACCTCGAGCACCAGATCCGCGACCCGCTGCTGCGGGCCAAGCTGACGCCGGACTTCACCCTCGGCTGTAAGCGGATCCTGATCTCCGACGACTACTACCCGGCGATCGCGCAGCCCAACGTGGAGGTGGTCACCGACCCCATCGCCGAGGTGACGCCGACCGGGATCGTCACCGCGGACGGCGTGAAGCACGAGGTCGACACGATCATCTACGGCACCGGCTTCCGGGTCACCGACCTGCCGGTGATGGACATGGTCTACGGCCGCGACGGGGTCTCATTGCGTGAGGCGTGGTCCGACGGCATGGCGGCCCACCTCGGTACGGCGGTCTCCGGCTTCCCCAACTTCTTCATGCTGATCGGCCCGAACACCGGTCTCGGCCACAGCTCGATGGTGTTCATGATCGAGTCCCAGATCGCCTACATCCTGGACGCGCTCAAGACGATGGACACCGACGGGCTGCGCGAGGTCGACGTCCGGCCGGAGGTGCAGCAGGCGTTCGTGGACGGTGTCCGGTCGTCGATGCGCAACACGGTCTGGACCCGCGGCGGCTGCACGAGTTGGTACCTCGACTCGGAGGGCCGCAACACCACGATCTGGCCGTCGTTCACGTTCCGGTTCCGGCAGCTGACCAGCAGCTTCGACGCGAACGAGTATCAGACTCTCGCTATGTGACATCGACCGTGTTACATTCGATCAGTCAGATAGCCCCGGCTGATCGGAGGCGGTGCCGTGGTGGAACTGCTGGTTCCGATGCACGGGATCGGCGGCCGCGGCGACCTGCCGGTGCCGCTGTGGCTGGCGGTGTACTCCGCCGGCGCCGCCGTGGCCGTGTCCTTCTTCGCGCTCGCCGCGTTCTGGTCGCGGCCGAAGTTCGACGCCGCCGGCGGTCGGCCGCTCGCCGCGCTGACGCGGATTGTCGACAATCGACTGACGCGCGCACTACTCAAGCTGGCCGGACTGGCCGCGCTCGCGCTCCTGCTCGGGGCCGCCTGGTTCGGTAGCAGCTCGCCGGCGCTCAACCCGGCGCCGACCTGGCTGTACGTCTGGATCTGGGTCGGCATCATCCCGCTCTCACTCGCGTGCGGCCCGATCTGGCGCCTCGCGAACCCGTTCCGCACGATCGCAGGCCTGGTACGGCGTACGTCGTACCAGCAACTGCCCGAGGGGATCGCCTACTGGCCCGCGGTCGCCGGGCTGACCGGCTTCCTCTGGCTGGAGCTCGCGTATCCGGACGGCTCGGATCCACTGGTCGTCGCGACCTTCGTCACCGGCTACGCAGTGCTGAATGTTGCCGCAGGCATCGTCTATGGACCGGCCTGGTTCCGGATCGGCGACACCTTCGAGGTGTACGGCGAGGTGCTGGCACGACTGAGCCCGCTCGGACGCGGCGCGGACGGCCGAATCGCCCTGCGGAACCCGCTGGCCGGCCTGGCTACGATGCCGCAGGAGCCGGGCATCGTCGGGTTGCTGTGCTTGCTGCTCGGATCGACAGCCTTCGACGGAATCTCTCGCTGGTCGGCGTGGACTCAGCTGACTGGCGATCTCGGTCGGACGCAGCACATCGCCGTACACACGCTGGGGCTGATCGTCTCGGTGGCGATCGTGTCGGTGCTTTTCGTCCTGGCGGCGCGGACGACCGGGGCGGCCCGCGTACGTCCGCGTGCGGTCGGGCGGGCCGGCCTGCCGGGTGCGTTCGTGCACTCGCTGGTGCCGATCGCGATCGGGTACGCGGTGGCGCACTACTTCTCGTTCGCGATGTTCCAGGGGCAGGAAGGCGTGCTGCTCGCGACCGATCCGTTCGGGCGCGGATGGGACCTACTGGGGACGAGCGGGACCCGGATCGGCTACGCGTTCCTGTCCACCGGGGTGATAGCGGGGGTCCAGATCGGTGCGATCGTGCTCGGACACGTACTTGGGGTCGTGTCCGCGCATGATCGCGCTGCCGAACTGTTCCAGCGCCGGCAGTTGCGACGGGCGCAGTACCCGATGCTGGCCGCGATGGTCGCGTTCACAGCCGGTGGGATCGCGTTGGTGACGGCCTCATGAGCGCCCTGCACATGGGCGGGATCCCCGAGACCGCGATGGTGCTCGGGCCGATCCTGCTGATCGTCGCGTTCGTCCGGATCGCCCGCCGCAACGAGGCGGCGCTGCCGGACGACGAGCACGACGACTGGGACGCGGACCTCGGTGACCTGCCGGCCTCCGCCACGGAGGGGCATCCGGAGGTCAGGCGGCCTGCAGGACGTACTGCTCGCTGACGCGGGTGGGAGTGCTGAGGGCGAACTCGGCCAGCTGGGTGCAGCCGGCGGCGAGCGCGGCGTGCAGCGTGGGCCACTGGTCGACGCACCAGTACGGGTCGTCGGGCTGGCGGTCGTTGTCGTCGTCGATGTCGGCGCACCAGCCGCCGGTGAAGGTGCGGTGGACGTGCAGTCGGAGCTTCATGGTCGGACGGGTTTCTCGGGCGACTGGTCGGGTGGGATCAGAACGGCAGCGGCCGGCCTGACGGGGTACGAAGGTCGAGCGTCTTCGTGGTGCGGCGGGTTCGCAGTGGTCTGCGGCGAAGCTGGATCTGTCGGCTCATCGTTCCGGTCCTGCCTGTGCGGGGTGTTGTGCTTGGTTAGAACAACATCCCAAGTCCTTGGTTCGGACACATGCGGAAAATTACCGATATCGGTACCTACCCAGCCCTTAGCCACCGCTAGGGGACCTCTGAGGGTCCCGAGAGGGTCAAGTCGCCCCCGGCTACAGCTCGAAGCGACCGGTGACTCGGAGTGCGGCGTCCGCGTGGTGACGCCCAGTGGTGTGAGCGACGGCTTCGAGGATCAGGGGTACGTCGGCCGGCTCGAGATTCTTGAGCTCCTTACCGAGCGCAACGGCGTGCTTGACGCCGTCGGCCAGCGCGCACGCAAGCCGGAGGATGCTGCCCGCGGCAGGCGGCGCGTCGGTGTCCTTGGCTGTCGCTGTGACCGCGTCCCAGTCGATCGTCGCGATCGAGCAGATGGTGCCGTCGGGGCTCCAGCCCTGGTCGTCGGCGGTGATGCAGGTTGCTCGGAAGTCCGCTCGCTCCAGCCAGTAGCGGTGGGTGATCAGCAGCTCGACGCCGGCCTCGACGTTCTCCATGCCGGCCGCCCAGCAGCGCAGCATCGGCGCAAGTTGCTCCGGCGTCAGTGTGGAGGTGTCCAGCTCCGCCATTGCACGAGGTCCTCTCCTGCCCTCCGTGACCTCGGAACCCCCAGTTCCGCCCGCACCCCGGTACCCGCCGCTATGCGGAGCCGGGTGAGGATGGGCCGGTGGAGGAGTTGCTGAAGGCCTGGGGAGTCCGCGCGTCCGATGTTCGGGCGGCGGGGGAGGGGACGAACAACACGACCTTCTTCGTCGGGGACGAGTTCGTACTGCGGATCCACCGCAACACGACCGTCCCGGACTACGAGCACGCCGTACTGCGGGCGCTCGACGGTCTGTCCTTCGCGGTGCCGGTGCCGGTCATCGCCGACGACGGGTCGACCGTCGTACGGCGTGAGGTCGGCGGCGAGCTGCTCACGGCCAGTCTGAGTCGGCGGATCCGGGGAGAGCATCCGCGGCGCGGTGACGTCGTATAGTCCGAGGCTTGTGGCGCGGCGCCGGCCGAGCTGGACGAGGCCCTCGCCCGCCTCGACCCCCAGACGCTGCCGTCGCGGAACGAGTGGGACGGCGACCTGACCAAGGTGCACCCGCGGGTCCCCGACCCGAACGAGCTGATCGCGAGCCTGGACGGCGCCGTACGGCGGGCGCAGGTGCAGCGGATCTTCGCCGCCGTGCAGCCGCAGCGCGACCTGCCGCGGAGCATCATCCACGCCGACTTCTTCCCGACCAACGTGCTGATGGACGGTTCACGGGTCACGGCGATCCTCGACTTCGAGGTCAGGCCGAGCAGCGCGCCGTGCCCGAGCTCCAACTGTTGCGTGAGGCAACGAGCTTGGTGCACTGGTACGGCCGCCGCCCCGACGGACTCACCACCGCGGCCGACATCAGCGCACGAGCTGACCGCCTCCTGCAATTCGAGCTCGAACCACGAACGGCCGCGAGAGAATCGTGATCGCCAACGAAGTCGCGGCCAGGAGGGTGATCGTCACCGCGGTCGGTACCACCTGGGCGAGACCGCCCGCAATCGCGGCCCCGATGCCCTGCCAGGTCATCCGCCCGGCCGATTCCACGCCCTGTACCTGACCGCGGACGGCATCGGGCGTGAGCTCGAGCAACTGCTCCTGCAGCGGCAGGGTGGCGGCGTACCCGGCACTCGCCACGAACACGGCCGCGGCCGTCACCACGATCGGCGGCTCGAAGACGAACAACAGGTACGGCGCTGCCAGCAGCAACCGCAGTGCGAAAGCGCTGCGCCGCCGCTGCTCGCCGGTGAGCACTTGCCCGACGGTCAGGTCGCCGAGAAGCATCCCGGCCGATCCCGCGGCCAGCAGAATCCCGGCCTGCGCCGGGAGGTAGGAGACGAAGAGCGCGACACAGCCGACGATCAGCCCGTTCGGCACCCACAGATTCAGCAGCACCGCCCGGCGACCAGGCGATGAGAGCAGTACGACGTTCGTCGACCACGTCTGCCGCAGACCGGGCCGCGGTGTCAGCCGGATCGAATGCTCGCGAACGGTCGCAGCCACGACGACCAGCCCGACCCCGGTCAGTGCTGTGGCGACGACCAGCACGCCGGTCGGATCCAGCACCCGCAGGAGTACGGCGCCGACGGCGTACCCGAGGATCGCCATGCCGCCCGAGGTGATGTTCATCAGCGAACGCGCCAGCGCGTAGGACTCGGCCGGGACCACCTCGGCGAGCAACCCCAACCGCGTCCCGGTCCCGAGCGATTGGAAGAACCCGACCACGAGGAGCAGCACGAACCGGACGGCCAAGGGCAGCCCGGGAACCGCCTGCGCAGCCACGCCCAGCAGCGAGACGCCTTGCAGTACGACGAGGGTCCGCCGCGGCCGGTGCCCGTCGGCGACCGACATCAGCGTGAGCGCACCGAGCACGGTCGCGAACGTCGCGCCGTACATGCTGACGGCGGTCAGGAACGGCGATCCGGTCTGAGCGTTGATCAAGGTGGCGAGGGCAAACCCCCAGAGCGTGCTGGCGGCAACCAATAGCGTGAAGCTGCCGTAGAGCCCGGCGAACTCGCGATGACTGAGCAATGAGCGGTAGGAAGGCATGAAAAAGCCTCCGAACGCGTGATCCGAAGGCCGACAACGTCATTTTACTACATCGCGTGGTTTGCCCGATGGGCACCGGGCGGGCATGAGAGCCAAAGTGCTGAGTACGGTTCTGCTCGGGCTCCTGCTGATGGTGATGCCGGTGAGCGCGGCGGCGCAGCCGGTCGCCGACCCGACGCCGAGTCCGACGCTCGGCTCGACCGAGTCGCCGAACCCGAACCCGCCGGGCGCCCAGGACGCGGACCCGGACGACTACACCGGCACGATCTGGGTCGTGATCGGTGCGGCGGTCATCGTGGTGATCGTCGCCGGCGGAACCTTCCTCCTGTTCCGGAGCCGCCGTCGGCCGGAGGACGCGTCAAACCAGTAGCCGAGCCAACGCCGTACGGCGGTCGGCATCCGGTGGGTCGATCGCCATCCGGCAGCGTCCGCCGGGGAGGCCCTGGAGGTCCAGCAGGTGCTTGATGTTCGCGATACTGCCGTCGACCGTCTTCACCGCTGATTGCACGGCTGGCTGGGCGGCGTAGCCGGTGAGCAGTTGGGCGAACAGCGCGGGGAGTGCACCGGCGTTGCCGGACACGATTCCGGTGCCGCCGGCAACCATGACCTCGGGGAGCTCGGCGTCGTTGCCCGACCAGACCTCGAATCCGGGCGGAGTCGCTTGCGCATATGCCCGTACGACGTCCGTCCCGGCGCCGCTGACCTTCACACCGACGATGCCGTCGATCGTCGCGATCCTGGTCAGCAACGACGGCGGCACGACCGTCCCCGCCAGCGCCGTGAACACATAGACATACACGTCCGCACCGTCCGCCGCCGCGGCGCAGCGCTCGAAGTGCTCGACAACCCGCTCGGGCCCAGCCGGGACGAAGTACGGCGTGATGACCGCCAGCCGCTCGGCTCCCCGCCGCCGCGCCTCGGCCGTCAACCGGACCGCCTGCCGGGTCGTCGCCGCCCCGACATGAGCGATCACCCGCGACGGACCAGCCACCTCCAGGGCAGCCGAGATCACCTCGAGCCGCTCACCATCGTCCAGCGCCGGGAACTCCCCGTTGGTCCCCGCCACGAACACCGCCGGCACCCCACCCCCGATCACATGCTCGACCAACGCCCGCGCACCCCCGAGATCGACAGCTTCAGACCGGTCAAAGGGCGTGGTCAACGCAGCGGCGATCATGCCAAACATCCTAATGCAATCGTTTGCGGCTAGGTAAGACACGACGACAAAGGGGTAGATGGCAAGGACGCGGTCTTCGGCCGCGGCTGTTCTTGTGGCCGCATCCGGCGGCGCCGAGCCGGGTTTGTTGTCGGAGGTGTTCGGCGACGGGGACGTGGCGCCGGCAACGGCCTGCGGCCGCGGTTGTCTTTGGTCGCCTTCGGCAGCGCGCTGAGGCGGCGGCGTAGGAGAGCGCAACGCCGGACCTGCTCGGGGGTAGAATGCTACCCTGGCAGGGTAGAAAGGTGGATCGATGAGTCTGAACATCAAGAACGAGGACACGCATCAGCTTGTGCGTGAGCTGGCGCGCCTGACGGGACAGTCCCAGACGGCTGCGGTGGACACCGCGGTTCGGGAACGTCTTGCCCGGGTGCGGCGTCTTCGCGGTGCCGGCCTCGCCGATCGGTTGCTGGCGATCGGTGCAGACACAGCCCATCGTCTGCCTGAGTCCTTGCGCACCGCGGAGCATGGAGACCTGCTGTACGACGAGAGCGGGCTGCCTCGGTGATCATCGACACCTCCGCACTGATCGCGATCCTGCGGGCGGAGCCGGATGCGGCTGACTTCGCCCAAGCGATCGAAGCTGCTCCCTCGCGGCGGATTTCGGCGGCCAACTTCCTGGAGGCGGCAGTCGTGATGGACAGTGCTAGGGACCCGGTGGTGAGCCGCCGGTTCGATGAGCTCGTCGCCGCCGCGGAGATTCTGGTCGAGCCGGTCACCGAGGCGCAGGCCCGTACAGCACGAGAGGCATATCGCGACTTCGGCAAGGGCAGTGGTCATCCGGCTGGACTCAACTTCGGCGATTGCTTCGCCTACGCACTGGCCAAAGATGCGGGCGAACCATTGCTGTTCAAGGGGCAGGACTTCATCCACACCGATCTCGCATCCGCGCTCACAACTCCCGAGGCAGGCTGAAGCCGGCAACCTTCGGCGGCTCGCTGAGCCAAGTTGTCGTTGGAGGTGATCGGTGAGGGTGACGTTCTTCGGACAACCGAATGGACACCGCCTTGAGCTGGTTGCCATGACTCGCACTCGGTGTCCGTCGTGTGCGTACGACGAACGCACCGCCATTGGTGTCGCTGTCCGCGACGGGCGTGCATGCATTTGTTCCGCGCCGATCGCGTGGGTGTGTGTGGTCGGTTGCGGCTCAAAAGATCTGTCGCCGCCGAAGACGGTGTCCGTTGCCCGTGCTCAGAAGCCGGTGATGGCGAGGTCGTCCAGGTCGTAGGTGAGGTTGTTGTGGACGGCGACCACGCCGGGGAGGTGGGCGACGGCGTAGCCGGCGTGTTCGGCGCGGCTGCGGAAGGTTAGGGACCCGTCCAGGACGACGACGCCGTGGTCGACCTGGATGGTGACCGGGGCCGGGGTCCGGGCGGGACGTTGGGTGTGTGGCAGGAGCAGCTCCTGGATCTCGGCTGCCAGGCTTTGGTCGGATCGTTGGTAGACGCTGAGCAGCTCACGCGCGGTCAGTACGCCGATCAGCCGCATGTCCTGGTCGACGACGCAGAGCAGGGGCTGCGTCGACGCGGCCAGCTGGGCTGCTGCTCGGCCGATCGGCGTGTCGCTATAGACCGCCGGAGCGGGCTGCATCAGCTCGCCCGCTGTTCGGGCTGCGGCCTGATGCCAACGAGCGCGTGCCTTGGCGCCGCCCAGGAGCGGCCGTGCGTCGTTGCCGCCGTGGAACTCCAGCTTCGCGACCAGAGCCTCGCCGGTCACCAGACCGACAGGATGGCCGTCGTCCACCACCGGCACTGCCCCAGCGTCACTGGCCAGCAACGCACAGACAACGTCCTTGAACACGGTCTCCCGTCGCACCGCTGCCACGGTGCGATTCATGACCCCCGCAACCCGAAGCTCCCCCATACCGCACACCCCTCAAGCACTTCGAGCGTACTCGCGCTACCCGGTGGAGGGGAGGGCCGATTTGGGGTCGAGTCCCAGCTCTTCGTAGGCGACGACCTCGATCTCGCGGGCCATCGCCTCGCGGAACGCGGCGACCAGGGCCTGGCCGGCCAGCGGGATGATGTTCTCGAGCGTGCGCTGGATCTCCGGCCAGCCCTCGGCGGGCAGGCCGGCGTCGGCGAACTCGCGCCACACGGTGCTGCGGAACAGCTCGACGTAGATCTTGGCGACCGCGTCGGCCTGGGTGAACAGCTTCGGCAGCATGTCGAAGATCGCCTGCATCGGGACGCCGAGCTTGATCACCTCGAGCCCGGTGCGGAGCAGGTCCGGGTTCGGGATCCGGAGCCGGCCGTCCTCCTGGCGCTCGGCGATCCCGAGCTCGACCAGCCGCGCGATCACCGCGGGGTCGTGCGGCACGCCCGCGCGCTCGGCCAGCTGGAACTCGTCCAGCACCTCAGGCTCCGCCGGGGTCCACGGGTTCACCAGCGTCTCGAACACGCCCAGCGCGAGCGCGCCGTCCGGCAGCTCGCTCATCATCCGCTCGACTGCGGCCAGCGTGTAGCCCTTGCCGAGCAGCTCGCGGACCAGCGTCAACCGCGCCACGTGGTCGGCGCCGTAGTATCCGGTCCGGCCGACCAGCCGGGGTGGCGGGATCAGGCCCCGTCCGGCGTACGCCCGCACGTTGCGGACCGTCATGCCCACCTTGGCGGCGAGCTGGTCGACGGTGAGCTCCTCGTCTCGTGCTTCCACGCTTGACAGTCTTCCAGACTCGACGTTACATAGGAGATGTAACATCGAGCATGGTGCATAGCCAATGTGAAGGAGCACCCCTGATGGCGATCCCGTTGGCGACCACCGGTACGGCGACGTTCGACCAGATCGCGATCGTCACCGGACTCGTCTCGTTGCTGTACGTCGCACTCGCCGTCCTGCTGTGGCGGGAACGGACCGGACGCGTCACGCTGGTAGGACGGCTTGCGGACACCATCGGGAGACTGGACGGAGTCCCCCGATGGGCCGCGCTGACGCCGTACCTGCACGCGATCTCGCTGCTCGCCTGTGCCTTCGGCGTGTGGTGGGACATCGCGGTGCACATCGCCCGCGGCCGCGACACCGGCCCGTTCGGCACACCGGCGCACTACCCGATCTTCTTCGGCATCCTCGGCGTGATCGTGTCCGGCGTACTGCCGATCGCGCTCGCCCGCAAGCCGCTGCCGGCCCGCACACTGAGGCTGACCAAGGGCTGGCGGATCCCGTGCAGCGCCGCGCTGGTCACCGTGTGCGGCACGTTCGCCCTGGTCGGTTTTCCGATGGACGACGTCTGGCACCGGCTGTTCGGCGAGGACGTCACGCTGTGGGGCCCGACGCACCTGCTGATGATCGGCGGCGTCGTGCTGTCGATCTTCGCCCGCCTGCTGGCCATCGCCGAGGTCGAGCAGTTGATGGGGCCGAACAAGCGCCGCCTTTTCCAGGAGCTCGTCTCGGTCGGCGCGCTGCTGATCGCGTGGGACCTGTTCAGCACCGAGTTCAACTACGGCGTGCCGCAGTTCCCGCTGATCCTGCACCCGATCCTGATCGCCTTCGGCGCCGCGCTCGCGTTCACTGTGCTGCGCGCCCGGCGCGGCCCGGGTACGACGTTCGCCGCGCTGGCGGTCTACCTTGTCATCCGCGGCGGGATCGCCTGGGCGGTGGACCAGCCGCTCGGCGGCATTCTCGGTCACTTCCCGCTGCTGATCGTCGAGGCGGTCCTGGTCGAGGCCGTCGCGCTTGCCCTGGGCAACAAGAACCGCTTCCGCCTCGGGATCGTCGCCGGCGCCTTGATCGGCTCGGTCGGCGTGGTCGCGGAGTACACCTGGAGCCACGTCTGGATGCCGATCCCGTGGCCGTCGTCGATGCTCCCGTCCGCGATCGGGTACGGCGTGGCGGCCGGCATCGGAGCCGGGATGGTCGGAGCTTGGCTCGCCACCCGGTACGCCGAAGTCGCCGGCGAAGAGCATGCGACGGGGATCCGGAACGTGCGCCCGGCCGCGGTCCGCCGTACGCATCAACTCGGGGCCGTCGGGCTGGCCGTCGTCCTGGGGACTGTGTTCTTCTGCGTGCCGCGGTCGGCTGATCCGGGTGTGTCCGCGACCGTGTCGTTGGAGCGGGTGGCCACGGGGGCCGAGCCGACGGCGTACGTCACGGTCGAGCTGGAGCCGGCCGACGCCGCCGAGGGTGCGCGCTGGTTCGAGGCGATGGCGTGGCAGGGCGGCGGGTTCGTCACGCACCGGATGACGAAGGTTGCTGACGGCACCTACCGGTCGACGGACGCGTTGCCGATGTACGGCAAGTGGAAGTCGATGATCCGGCTGCACCAGGGGCAGCGCGACCTGGTGTCGATGTGGGTGTACGCGCCGGCGGACGCCGCGATCGAGAAGCCGGCCGTGCAGGTCTCGGACGGCCAGACCGTCGAGTTCATCGACGAGCAGCAGGTGTTGCGGCGCGAGGAACGAACGGACGTGCCACGATGGATGTGGAACGGCGGCTACGCCCTGCTCGGCGTGGTCGGCCTGCTGGAGATCGCCGGGATCGCCTGGCTGGTCGGACGGGGCGCCCGCGGTGGCCGCCTGCGCTCCGCCCACCTCGCGGCCGGCGAACGGGAACGGGAGACTGCGTGACGATCCAGGCGGAACGGTCGGACGTGACCACGACCGACGGGCTCAGGCTGAACGTCGAGACGACCGGACCGGAGGACGCGCCGGTGACGGTCCTGCTCGTCCACGGCTGGACTTGCTCGACGCGGTCCTGGCACAACCAGGTCGAGGCGCTTCCACAGATCCTCGGGAAGGACGCCGTACGCGTGGTCACCTACGACCACCGCGGTCACGGCCGGTCGGACGCGGCGCCGGTCGGGTCGACGCGGATCGAGCAGCTGGCCGACGACCTCATGACCGTGCTGGACACGGTGGTCGGCGATGGCCCGGTCGTGTACGCCGGTCATTCGATGGGCGGGATGACGTTGATGGAGCTCGCGGACCAGCGCCCCGAGGTGTTCGGCTCCCGGATCAAGGCCGCGGCGTTGGTCAGTACGACGTCCGGCCAGGCCTCCTCTGGAGCGTTGGGCATCCCCAAGCGGTTCGACACGGCCGCCGTGGCCTTCGCGCCGCGGGCGGTGAACCTCGTCGGTGCGCGGGTCGAGCGCAAGGCGCTCCGCGCGGCTCAGGTCACCGCGGCGCGGAGCCGGCGGGCGTTCGAGTTGGCCGCCGCTCGGTTGCAGCGGCCGGCGCTCCGCCAGATGGTGTTCGGCAAGAAGGTGGATCCCGCCGAGGTGGACCTGTTTCTGGCGGATCTGGCCGTCGTGCCGGGACCGTCGTACGGCGGCTTCTTCGAGTCGATCCTGCAGCACGATCGCGGTCACGCGCTCAAGGTGCTTGCCGAGCTCCCGGTCGAGATCATGCACGGCACCCGCGACCGCCTGCTGCCACCGCGGCACGCCAACCGGATGGCGGCAGAGCTCCCCACCGCGCGCCTGTGGATGTACCCGGGCGCCGGCCACATGCTGATGCAGGAACGCCCCCGCGACGTCACCCACCGCCTCGCGTCCTTGGTCCGCAAGGTCAAGCCCTGGAGGTGACCCGGCGCAGGTGCGCTGTGCTCACGCGAACGATCAGTGCGATCCTGGCGTTTGTCCTGAGGGCGGTTTCTCCGTCCAGGCGACCTACGACCTGTCCATCAGAGGCACCCGTCGGCGGGGCGGCTGACTGAACGGTTACTTCAGCTGGCCACGGATGGCGCCGGCCGGGTAGGTCGCGTTGTGCACGTTGACGTAGTAGTTCTTCGGATCGGCGCTGATCGCGGCGGCCAGGTCGGCCGAGATGGTCCGGCAGCCGGATGTGTCGGGGCCGGGGACTCCGTCGGCGTTCAGGTCGATGACGATGTTTCCGGCGAAGGCCACATGGCGGGCTCCGACGTGCACGTGCGCGGCGGTCGGCGTTTCGATGTCCTGCCAGCTCAGAGTCCAGCAGAATGTCGTCCCTTCCAGGGTGTAGGTGAAGAAGCCGTGGCCGTCCGGATCGGCGGCTTGGGTCTCCTGACCGCCGCTCAGCGGTATCGCGGGCGCCGCGGCCGCGCTCGGGAGGCCGAGTCCCGCGGCCGCGAGGATGGTGGCTGTTGCGACGATGCTCGTACGTGCTGACATGGTTCCCCTCCTGGAATGAGGCTCCCTCACTCGGTACACGTATCAGAACCCGGATCGGTTCAACACAGCGAGAACCGCGTCACAGCCGGGCGGGCGGGACTCGCCTAGGGTGACGGCGTGCAGAATCTCCTGTCTGATGTGGTGGTCGTCGATCTGACCCGGGCGCTGGCCGGGCCGCACGCCGCGATGATGCTGGGTGATCTCGGCGCGCGGGTCATCAAGGTGGAGACCCCTGCGGGCGGTGACGACAGCCGGGGCTGGGGACCGCCGTTCGTCGAGGGCGAGTCGACGTACTATCTGTCGGCCAACCGGAACAAGGAGTCGGTGACGGCCGACCTGAAGTCGGACGACGGCAAGGACTTCCTGACCAAGCTGGTCCGGCGGGCCGACGTGCTGATCGAGAACTTCCGGCCCGGGGTGCTGGACCGGCTCGGGTTCTCGACCGAGCGGCTGCACGAGCTCAACCCAGGTCTGGTGATCCTGTCGATCACCGGGTTCGGCCACGACGGGCCGGACGGCGGCCGGGCCGGGTACGACCAGATCGCGCAGGGCGAGGGTGGCCTGATGAGCATCACCGGCGCGACCGAGCCGACGAAGGTCGGCGTGCCGATCGCGGACCTGCTGGCCGGGATGTACGGCGCCTACGGTGCGCTGGCCGCGTTGCACGAGCGGTCGATCACCGGCAAGGGTCGCGTGGTCCGGACCAGTCTGCTGGCCTCGGTGGTCGGGGTGCACGCGTTCCACGGGACGAAGTGGACGGTCGCGGGCGAACTGCCCGAGCGGGTCGGCAACCACCATGCCCAGATCGCGCCGTACGGGCTGTACCGGACCAAGGACGACATCGTCCAGGTCGCGGTCGGCAGTGAGGGCCAGTGGCGGACGTTCGCGCCGATCGTCGGGCTGGACCCGGCGGACGAGCGGTTCGCGGTGAACGCATCCAGGGTCGCGCACCGGTCCGAGCTCACGGCCTCGATCGAGGCCGCCTTCGCCACCGAGTCGGCGGACGTGTGGCTGGAAAGGCTTGCGGAGAAGGGGATTCCGGCCGGGAAGGTGCGTGACTTCCAGCAGGTCTACGAGTGGGAGCAGACGCTGTCGCAGGGCCTGCTGATCGATGTCGAGCACCCGACGCTCGGCAAGATCCAGCTGCCCGGCCCGCCGCTGCGCTTCGACGACCAGCCGTACGCCGGTGCCCGGGAGACCAACCTGCCGCCGCCACGATTGGGCGAGCACAACGAGTCGGTCAGAGCCTGGCTGGAGTCAGACTAGAAGACGCCCGTACGACGAGCTCCGGCCGGATCAGCGTCTTCCGCGGCCGTTCGGAGCCGCCGCTCTTCAGCCTCTGCATGAGCAGGTCGACGGCTGTGGTGCCGACCTCGGCGGCGGGGAGGCGGACGGTGGTGAGGGGTGTTTGCAGGTAGGCCGCGTACGGGTGGTCGCCGTACCCGGTGATCGCGACGTCGTCGGGGACGGCGAGACCGTGCTCGGCCAGCAGGCGGAGGAGGCCGAGGGCGAAGTAGTCGTTGCCGGTCACGATCGCGTCCGGATGACCATCACTCAGGAGGGTCTGGGCGAAGCGGTACGCCTCTTCCGGCTGCCAGGGGAGGGCGAGCGAGTCGTAGCGCTTGGTCGGGACGGCCCGGATCATGTCATCGGCGACCTTCAGGCCGGCGTCGGCCATCGCGCGGCGGAAGCCGGCCACCCGGTCAGCCGTGGTGGTGATCGGCAGGTCCTCCTCCAGCACGAGCAGCCGGCGGGCGCCGCCCGCGATCAGATGGCTGGTCGCCTCGTAGGCGCCGCGCTCGTTGTCGACCCCGACCATGTCGCAGTCGAGCTCGGGCACGTCACGGTTGACGAACACCAGCGGGATGCCGGTGTCGCGGACCCGGCGCCAGTGGTCCCACTCGGCTTGCACCGGCACGACCACGGCGCCGTCGACCGCGGACCGCAGCAACGCCTCGGTGGCGCGCTGCTCGTTCTCGGCTGACTCGTCGGTGACGAGCAGCAGCAGCGAGTACCCCTGGGCGCGGACCCGGAGCTCGATGCTGCTGATCAGCTGCGCGTAGAACGGGTTGGAGGGGTTGGTGATGACGAGGCCGAGCGTCATGGCCGAGCCGAGCACGAGCGACCGGGCCAGCGTGTTCGGCACGTAGCCGATCCGGGCCGCCTCGGCCTGCACGGCCGCGCGCGTCTTCGCACTGACGCTGTCCTTGTCGCCGAGCGCGCGCGACACCGTGTTCACCGACAGCCCGAGAGCCGTCGCGATGTCCCGCAACGTCGCCCGCCGCGCCTCTGTCATCCGCTAACCCCCAGTACGACCTTAAGCCTTCACGGCCAGGTGGATCCGCACCTGGACGGAGCCCTCGACCTTAGCGCGCAGCCGCAGCCAGTGGCCGAAGCCGGTGACCGGCCAGCTGATCAGCTCGCCTGGCTCGACCACGTGCTCGAAGTCGTCCAGGTCGCACCAGGTGATGCCGTCCGGTGAGACCTGGGTGACGTAGGTCGCCGTACCCTCGCCGCCGACGTGCTGGACGAACCAGCGAGCCTCGCCGGCCCAGGCGACCTCGTACGGCTCGGTGGCGAACCGGTTCTCGAAGGTGGTGTCGCGTTCCAGCACCGCCGTCATGGACTGTCGCATGGGCCTACCAATCAACCGAGATGAGGACGGAGTCGAGGAACAGGAAGTTCCGGACCTGGGAGTGGGTGCGCACCGAGAAGTAGAAGTTCAGCAGGTTCTCCAGCGTCTCGTAGCGCTCCTCGTACGGCGGCACCGGCACGTCGCGCATGTCCATCACCCGGTCGTTGACCTGGAGCTCCACGTTGCGGCGCTTGTCGGTGTCGACCAGCCAGCGCAGGTAGTGCCAGTTCACCTTGGTCGGGACCTCGTTGTAGCAGAGCTCCTGCGGCTCGCCGAACGGCTTCCAGTCCTCCGGGTTCGGCGCGGTGAAGTCGGCGGCGTACTCGAGCTTCACCTTGCCCTCGAAGTGCTCGCGCGGCGTCGGCTCGGGGACCATCGGCGCCACCCACTGCCGGGTGAAGTGGTTGTCCATGTCGGTGTTCTGGTACCGCGCGACCGTGTGGTAGCGCAGGCCGCCGTCACCGCACAGGTCGGTCGCGACGGTGAACGCGCCGAACTGCGCCTCGGACGGGTGGGTGTTGCCGTCCCACTGCACGTCGCCGAAGCTGTCCAGCTCGGCGCCGCCGCCGAGGGTCGCCTCGGACTTGAACGCGAAGTACGTCTCCAGCTGCACCAGGCCGCGGCCGCTCATCGTGAGCCGGCGGATGGCCACCGCGGTGTGGCCCTTGTGCGGCCGGGTGGCGAGCTTCAGCGCGTAGGTGCCGCTGAGGGCGCCGTGGGTGCCGATGTCGAAGAAGTTGCAGGCCGACAGCTGTGGCGGCCGGAAGTCGCGCATGTGGTCGTCGACCGTGCTGAGGTCGCCGCGGCCGTTGTAGTTGCCGAGCAACTCGCACCAGCCGTGCGTCCCGCTGTCGAACTCGTCGAACGCCAGGATGCGCGGCAACGGCGAGAACTTGGACAGACGGGGATCGGCGGCCAGCAGCGCGGCGCGCACGTCGGATGTCGTCACGCAAAGCCTCCCAGGGCGGATGAGGTGGATGGTCTGTGAAGTTAACGTTCACGGGAATTGGCCGTCAATCGGCCGTTTCGCCCTGAGCAACGCCGGTCTATTGACACGTAAATAACACGCTTCTACGGTGCATTAACGCTACCGTTAACGTTCACGGTGGCTCCTTGCTTTCCGCCTGAAACGAGGTCGCCATGCAGTCGCTGAGCCGCGCCCTGACCGTGCTGGCCGAGCTGAACCGCGAAGACCGGGCGTACGGCGTGACCGAGCTGGCCGTCACCGTGGGCCTGCACAAGAGCACCGTGCACCGGATCCTCGCCACGTTCTGCGAACACGGCCTGGCCAACCGCGTCGACGACCACCGGTACACCGCCGTCGACGGGCTGGCGGCGTTGCGACGTACGACGGAACGCCGTACCGGATCGTCGTTGGCCGACCTCGGCGGCCGCCTTGGCCGACTGGTCGTCCTCGCGAAGCCGCTGCCGAAGAGCGCGGGGACGGTGCTGCAGGTCGCCGCGGTCGCAGGCGCCGGTGGCTCGCACAGTGGCGGGCTCGGCGGCGCCGGCGGGTCGCCCGGCACTTTCCCCGTCCAGCCGGGGCACGCCGTGTCGCTCCGGCAGAGCGCCCTCGGTCGCGCCTACTTGTCCGCGCTTCCTACTGACCAGGTCACCGGCACACCGGATCTGCTCGACGCGTTGCAGCGCGTCCGGGTGAGTGGCTTCGCGCACAACGCCCGGCCGGTGGCGTCCCTGCCGCGGATGGTCGCCGTACCGGTGCTGGACAACGCGGGGCGGTGCGCGGGTGCGCTCGGTGCGGAGCTGATCCAGGCCGGTTCGATCGAGGAGGTACGGCGCGTGGTGTCGGTACTGCGGAGCGGCGTCTGATGGGGGCGTACGTCGTCCGGCGGGTGTTCTTCTCGCTGTTCGTGCTGTGGGGCGCGGTGACGATCATCTTCGTCGTCCTGCGACTGGTCCCCGGCGACCCGGCGTACATCATGCTCGGGCCCGACGCGGACCAGGCTCAGGTGGACGCGCTGCGGGCACAGCTCGGGCTCGACCACTCGCTGATCCAGCAGTACGCGACGTACCTGGCGAACGTCGTGCACCTGGACTTCGGGCAGTCGTTCCGGCTGAACGCGGACTCGATGAGCCTTGTCCTGCAACGGGTTCCGGCCACGATCCAGCTGGCCACCACCGCGCTGCTGCTGTCGCTGCTGATCGGGCTGCCGCTCGGTGTGATCGCGGCGCTGCGAGCGCACAGCTGGGTGGATCGGTCGATCTCCGTCTTCTCGCTGATGGGGCAGTCGACGCCGTCGTTCTGGCTCGGGATCGTGCTGATCCTGGTGTTCGCGCGGGGTCTGCACATGTTCCCGAGCGCGGGCTCGGGGACGTGGTCGCACCTCGTGCTGCCGACGATCACGCTGGCGCTGCCCTTCCTGGCGATCCTGGTGCGGCTCACCCGTAGCGGCCTGCTCGAGGTCGTGCACGAGGGCTACGTGCAGACCGCGCGGGCCAAGGGGCTCGGCGAGGGGATCGTGATCCTCGTCCACGCTCTGCGCAACGCGCTGATCCCGATCGTGACCGTGGTCGGCCTGCAGTTCGGCGCCTTGCTCGGCGGGACCGTGATCGTCGAGACCGTGTTCGCCTGGCCCGGCGTCGGGCGGCTGCTGATCGACTCGATCGGGCGTCGCGACTACGGCGTCGTCCAGGCCTCGATCTTGCTGGTGGCAACCATCTTCGTGGTGATCAATCTGCTCGTGGACCTGCTCTACGGCTTCCTGGACCCGCGGGTCCGTCTGGAGGGTGACTGAAGTGGCGGTCGACGTGACGACAGCGACGCTCCCGGTCGTGCGCAGCCGGCGCCGTACCCGGGCCGGCTCGGCGCGGATCCGGTTCGGTCTCGCGGTGATCGCGGTGTACGTCGTGGCCGCGATCATCGGGCCGTGGCTGGTCCGGTACAACCCGGTCGACACCCGGACGGCCGACCGGTTGCGGTCGCCGTTCAGCCGGCTGTCCGACGGGTCGTTCGCGATCTTCGGCACCGACCAGGTCGGCCAGGACCTGCTCGCCCAGATGTTGCAGGGGGCAAGGATCTCGATCGCGGTCGGGCTGGCGACGCTGGTGCTGGCCGGCGCCATCGGCGTGACGGTCGGGCTGGCGGCCGGGTACTTCGGCGGCTGGCTGGACGGTGTGCTGATGCGGCTGGCCGACATCCAGCTGGCGTTCCCCTCGATCCTGCTGGCGATCTTCATCGCCGCGCTGCTCGGTCCCTCGGTGGTGAACGTGGTGATCGTGCTCGCGGTGTCGAACTGGGTCACGTTCGCCCGGGTGGCGCGGGGTCAGGCGCTGGCGACGCGGCGGCGCGAGTTCGTCGACGCGTCGCGGACGCTGGGGGCGGGGACGTGGCGGTTGATCTCGCGGTGCGTGCTGCCCGCGTGCATCGCGCCGGTGCTGGTGGTGGCGACGGTCGAGATCGGGCACGTGATCCTGGCCGAGGCCTCGTTGAGCTTCCTCGGGCTGGGCACGCCGGCCAGTACGCCGAGCTGGGGCGTGACGATCGCGAACGGGCGCAACTACCTGGCCGACGCGTGGTGGATCTCGACCATCCCCGGGATCGCGCTCGCCTTCCTCGTGGTCTCGCTCGGCGTCTTAGGCGACGCGTTGCGCGACCGCTACGACCCGCGGTTGAGGAGTCTGTGATGAGTCTGCTGAGTGTCCGCGACCTGCGGGTCGAGTTCGCCACGTCGGGCGGAGTGGTGAAGGCGGTCGACGGTGCGTCCTTCGAGGTCGCTGCCGGTGAAACCGTTGCGCTCCTGGGGGAGTCAGGGAGTGGAAAGAGCGTCACCGCGCAGGCCGTGATGGGGATCGTGCCGCGGCCCGCGGGCCGGGTGGTTGGTGGGACCGTCTCGTACGACGGCCGGGATCTCCTTGCACCTGGTACGGCGAAGGGCCTGCGTGGACGCGAGATCGCGATGGTGTTCCAGGACCCGCTGAGCTCGCTGAACCCGGTGTTCCGGGTCGGGGCGCAGATCGGGGAGATGTTCCGGCGGCACCGGGGTGCGTCCCGGCGGGAGGCCCGGGCGGCCGCGCTGGACCTGATGAAGCGGGTCGGGATCCCGGCGGCGTCGAAGCGGCTGGACGACTACCCGCACCAGTTCTCCGGCGGGATGCGGCAGCGGGTGATGATCGCGATGGCGCTCGCGTTGTCGCCGCGGCTGCTGATCGCGGACGAGCCGACGACCGCGCTCGACGTCACCGTGCAGGCGCAG
>NZ_JBSFBL010000059.1:0-46187 GCF_053592935.1 Kribbella sp. NPDC002412 | reverse complement strand
GACGGAAGCAGCTTCACGGACGACGTGGAGCCGCGCACGCTGCTGGTGCATTACCAGCGCCGCCAGGGCGATGTGAGCTCCGTCAGCGGTGCTTTCCGCGGATTGCCGTGTTCGGCGGGGTCAGTTGACGACATCGTCGATGGTGATCACTGCGGTGACGCCGCAGGGTGGGATCTGGATGTGAGGTTGCAGGCGGTCCTTGAGTTCGAGGTCGAGGGCGGCGAGGGCGGTTTTGGCGCGGGCGAGGCGGGCGTCGACCGAGTCGGTGCCGTCGCCGAGGTCCTGCGGGAACAGCACCGTCGTGGTCAACGACGCGGATCCCTTCCACCATGTGCGGACGTCGGTGGTGTTGTCCAAGGCATCGTCGGTGAACTTCGCCGTGACGCTGTCTACCGGGATGTCCAGGCGGTTCATGAGGTCTTCGAGTGGGACACCCGGATCTGCCTGCAGTGACCGCAACGCCTTGATGAGCCGGGCCGTGTTCGAGCGCTCCACGCGCAGCAGGCGGACGCAGGCGGTCTTGGGATCGGTGGGTGTCACACTCGGTAGTACGCCGGCAGTCAGCAGTACACCGTCGACGCCGATCGCGGTGAACTCGGGCGGGACGGTGGACAGGAACCTCACCGCTGCCTGGTCGGTCGTGACGAGCCCGGCCAGCGCGGTTCGCACGGCGTTGATCCGGGCCCCGGCGACGAGTTGGCCCTCGCCGCCGCCGGCGGCGACGACGAAGCCGAGGCTCGGTGGTCGCGGGGTCGACTGCCACGCGATCCGCAGCGCCGGTACCGACGAGACGATCTCGGCCGAGTTCTCGGTGAAGACAACGTCGATGACGGGAACGAAGCCCTGGTCGACGACCGGTTCACCGTTGGTGAGCCGATCCAGGATCACGTTCAACTGGTCCTGCGAGCCGACGTTCGCGTTGTACAGCCGCAGATTGCGTACGGCGGGAGGCGGGACCTGGTCGCCTTGGCACGTGATGACCGACCGCCGGTGGAAGAGCACCCAGTCGCGGGTCGCCTTGACAGGGGCGACCGCGGGTCCGATCCCGCCGTACAGCAGCGCGCGGGCGCTGACGGCGAACGCCGGATCACGTCCCGCGGAGGCCAGCGCGGCGGCCAGGAGATCGATCGCGGTGTCGGCCTGGGTCCGGGTCGGGGATCCCGGCGTCGCGGCGCCGGCGGTGTCGGTGAGCTCGAGCGTGCCGATCGGCGTCACCGAGGGCCCGCCGGCCGCGAGGCCCGGCCCGGCCGCTGAGAGTACGCCGGAGCCCAACAGCCCGGAGCTTGCGAGCCGGTCGAAGATCCGGGCGAACACACCGCGCACCCCGGACGTCCACTCCGGTGTCTTCGCGTCGGCCGGCGCGACCACGAGCGGCAGGACCGGCGGCGCCGGCTGACCGGGGACGGGGGTGGCCAGCAGCAGGATCGCGCTCAACACGGCCTGGATCGTCCGCGGTACGCCGCCGCTCGTTGCTGCAAGCAACAGTCCGGACCGGTCCTGGAGGAAGCCGACCTGGAGCTGGTCGGCCCCGTTGTCGTCGACACCGAAGAGCCAGTAGACCGTCAGGGACCGGATCGGAATCACATCCGATCGCGGAGTGCCGTCGTCGACGATGAACCGGTCCGTGAAACCGTCGAGGATCGTGGTCAGCTGTACGGTCGGCGCGCCATTGGCCTCGCCGGTCACCCGCTCGACGACGCGCAACTCGCCGCTGATCCGGGCATCGAGGACCGAGACGTCGTCCACGGCCGCCGCATACGTCAGCCGCGCCCGTGCGTCGGTCGTGTCGCCGGGCCGCAGCGTGTCCACCCGGGCGGACGTGATGATCTGGGCCCAGACGGAGATCGGGCGGTCCGTGCCGGCCGCTCGATCGTCCGGAGTGATCATCGCGCGGATCGCGGCGTCGACGGCGGCCACCCGGCGCTGGCGCAGGGTCTGCCCGCGGGCGAAGCGCGTCAGCGGGTCCGGCATCCTTGCCGCGGGCAACTGGCCGGTGCCGGCCGCACACCAGGTCCAGCCCAGGCCGCTGCCGTCCCGCGCCATCGTCGCCACCGAGATCGCCGATCCACTCTGACCGTCGCGGGTCGCCGGCAGCGTCCGCGCCGTACCGACGAGGGCGCTCGCCTCGACCTGGGCCGGTTCCAGCTCGCCGTCGGGGACGAGGATGTCCACCGTTTCCTTGGCGCTGGGATCGTCCAGGCCCTGCGTCAGGCTGATCCGGTCGCGGTGCCGTGCCTGGTCCACCAGCCCGGGGACGACGTCCGAACGACCGACGCACAGCCGGAGGTCCACCCCGGGCCCGAACCGGGTCCGGAGCTGAGCTTCGACGTCACCGGCCGGGTCGACCTGCAGGTACCCGGCAGGTGGCAGCTCCACGATCCCGGCGTCGAGCAACGTGCTGCCGGTCACCGTCGACGTGGCGGCGAGGGGCAGGTCGGTCAGCTGGCACTGGAACTGCGAGAGCTGTGCACTGGCAGTGCTGACAGGACGCATCGCGATGCGCTGCTGCCAGTAGCGCCGCGGCGTCGTCTCGTGCAGCTCCCGGCGTGCGGTCCAGTCGTCGACCCATCGGGTCACGGTCCCCTCGCGGTGCAGTACGGCGAGCGCCACCTCCTCACCGCCGACCGCATCCGCGCCCTGGCACCACACCGGAAGGTGCAGTCCGGGCCCGGACACGATCGAGGAGATGGCCTGGCGTTCGGCTGCGAACCAGGCAGCTGCTACCCGCGAGCGGAGGTGTGCGGCCGTCATCGCCACCGTGACCGGACTGGGCAGTGACAACGTCAAGGGGTGCAGCCGGAAGATCACTCCTTCGACGAGTTGCGACCGGTCCGTCTCGGTGGCACACGCGTCAGCGCAGAGCTGACCGAACCGCTCCTCCTCGCCGCACAGGCTTTCGATCGCGGCCGCCGTGAGCACCCACAAAGTCGTCGCCGGCAGCACCGGCACCTCGTTACCGAGGTCCTGGGGTGCGCACGGGCCGAACGCGGTGCGTCCCGTCGAGGTGTCCGAAGGGTCGAGCGCGCCCTGGGCCCGGGCGATCAGCGTCGCGGTGGGTAGCTCGACCTGCCGGGTGAGCAGTACGACGCGGCCGGACGGCGCCAGCGCGAGCCCGGCCTCCACCCGAAGCCGGTCGCCGGTCCCGAGCGCGACCTCGAGACCGTGCACCACGCCCGTGCCGTTGCCTTGCGCAACAAGGCTGGCCAGCGACCGCTCGTAGGCCTGGTCCGCGCGGAAGCCGTCGGCGCGCAGGAACCGGCCGTCGAAGTACCAGGTACGCGTGAGTGGGCCGGCCGGGTCGACGACGGTGATGCCCTCCTGGGCAAACCCCTGGTCGAGGACGGTGGGGTTCTGCGAGTTCTGCACGGTCATGGTCGGTCTCCTCCCGGTGGTGGTCACGCGGTGCGGATCATCAGTGCGGCGTCGCGGCCGCCGTTGAGTGGCTGGTCGTCCGCGCCGAGGAGTGGTCGCGGCCCGGCGCCCTCGACGATCACCCGGACCGGCCGGGACCGGACGGCGGATCCGAGCGTCACCGTCACGCTGCTGCCCGCTGCCTGCGCGCCGGAAACCTGGACGGTCTCCCAGCCACCCGGCCGGAGCGTGGTGACCGTGAACGCCTCAGGTCGCACGGTGGCGGGTTTCAGCTCGCTGCTGAACCGAAGCGTCAGTGTTCGCCCGGACAGGGTGGAGCTGTCCTCGTCCAGGCGTGGCCCCGGTACGTCGTCGGAGGCGCCGAGCCGCCCGGAGATCCGGGCGTCCTGTCCGGCCGGCGGTACGAGCAGATTCTGGAGCAGCCCGGTCGGTGCGACGGCCGGGCGGGTCAGGTTGTCGATCTTGGTCGGATCGGTGCCGTCCTCGACGACGTGCCAGCCGGTTCCCTGCGGGGACAGGTGAACCTTGAGGTCTGCCAGTGGAACGCAGGCCGGCTCCGGTGCGGGCCACCAGTCGCCGACGGCCGACGGCCGGCGGTCGATGGCGTCGGCGGCCAGCACCGCGCGCAGTTTCCGCCGCGAGAGGGCGAGCCGGTCCGCGGGGTCGGCGGCCGCGATGTCGGCCAGCGCTTCGATCACGAGCGGATCGACGACCTCCGCCAGCCCGAGCAACTGGTGGACCCTGGGGTAGAAGCCGGGCGGCGTCGTACCTGGCTCGGGGCGTGGACGCAGGACCGGAAGGCCCTGTTCGACCGCGCGCGAGTACGCCGTGTCGGTCGACGCGCCCTCGCAGCTGTCGGCGATCGCGGGCACGGGCCGGTCGAGGCAGCGCTGCGAGCAGAGCGCCAGCTCGAGCTCGAAGATGACACCACCGGCGCCGTCGTCGGTGACCTCGAGGTCGTCCGGCCGGTTGGCGTCGTACCAGAGGCCGAGGTCGACGCAGAGCGTGTCGGCGACGTACAGCTCCCGGCCGCGCTGGTCGACCGCCAGACCTGCCCGCACCGCGAGCTCGTTGCTCCCTGCCCGAAGTTCGGTCTGGAGCCCCCAGACCGTGCCGTAGCCGTGCAGCCAGGCCGTGTGCAGCCAGGTCTTGCCTCGGTGGTAACCCTGATCGGTGTCCAGATCGGCGACGCCCAGAAGCATGCCGAAGTGGTAGCGGTTGGAGATGAACGGGTTGACCGGCAACGTCACGTCCTCGCAGGTGGGCGTTGTCAGGATCAGATCGGGACTGGCCACGGTGCACTCCTCGGCGGCTTCGCGGGTGTCAGAGCTGGTCGGCCGTCCGGCCGGAAGGACCGTCGCCGCGGGCGTACTGGGTGGTGCGGTCGTCGGAGAGTTCGCCGAGTGCCCGGGCGCGGGCACGCCGGTCACCGGTCTCGAGACTCGCCACCTGCAGCCGGCGCAGCTGGACGTCGGCGTCGTCGAGGGCATCGGCGTACGCGTCCTGTGTGGTGTCGAGCGCGGTGAGCAGCGCGTCCCGGCTGGGTTGGGAGGCGAGCCGGTCGAGGACGTCGCCCGCGGCCTCGAAGGACGTCAGCGCGGCCCAGAGTTCGTCGGGGACCTCCACCTCCCACGCGTCCAGCGCGTCGCGGGCGGCCTGGCCGTACTTCGTCCGCGCGTCCTCGAGAGCCTGTTGCGGCGCCGGCGCGTCCAGGGCCGCCTGCGCGGCGATCACGTCGGCGTCCGCCTCCGGGTCGGAGTCGGGATCGTCGATCCGGGCGTTGAGTACGGCGTCGTCCAGGGCCTGCCGCAGGATCGCGATCTCCGCGACCGCATCCGCGAGTTCCTGCTCGGACTCGGCCGCGGCGATCGCCTCCGCCCGCCCGGCCGGGTCGAGGGCTGCCGCCTGCGCGGGGGTCAGGTCGGGGGTGGCGGCGACCGCTTCGAGTCGGGCCCGGACCCCGGCCAGCTCGGACGCGGCCGACGCGACGTAGCCGGTGAGCGCGGCGAGCGCCGTACGGAACGCGTCGCCGGTGGTGGTGACGGCGCTGATCGGCGTGAGCTCGCCGAGGACGCGGTTCTCCGCGGTCTCGGCGGTGGCGAGGAATTCGGCCGCCTCGGCGGCGAGCGCGGTGGACTCGGCGTACCGCTGCCGGGCGCGGGTCAGCAGGGCATCGGGGATCAGCGCGGCCAGCCGGTCTCGCGCACCGGTGAACATGGGACTCGACCGGAGCGCTGTGGCGTCCTCGACGATGGTGTCGAGTGGTTGCCGCAGCAAGGCGTCCCGCGCCGTGCGGACCGCGGACTGGTCGGCGGTGCCTTGGGCAACGGCGGTGATAGCCGACGCGACGCGGGCGCCGGCGGCGTCCATCACCTCGCCGAGGGTGCGGACGAGGGCGGTGCCGATCAGTTGGCGTTCGCGGCCCTGCCTGAGGCTGACCCGGACGGTCGCCTGACGCAGCATCGATGCGCGGAGCTCCGCCTGGTACGTCGCGGTGTCCGCCGGGCTGGTGACCGCGGCGAGGGCCGAGCGGATCGACGCCTGCGTGGCGAGTTCCGCCGCGAGGGCGGCCCGGGCGAGCTCGACGTGCTGGTGCGCACCGACCGAACCGGCCCACTGGTCCGGCGTGAGGCTCGACGGGTCTGCCACTCGCCGGTCGAGTTCCGTGCGAGCGGAGACCAGCGCGGTCGCGGCTTCCGCGGCCGCCGCCTGGTTCAAGGCGAGCTGGGCTTCCGCTCGGGTCTTCAGGTCCTGTGCCATCTCAGCCTCGCATCCGCTGTCGGGTTCCGGCGACTCGCCGGGGTGTGCCGGGGAACGAGCGGCCGGCCTTCTCGTACTCGTGCCGGACGGCCCGCACCAACGCGGCCTGGTCGATCGGGTGACGGGCGGCCGCGGCCGCGAAGGCTGCCGCCAGTACGGCGTTCCGGATCAGCGCGCCGGTGACCTCGTACAGGGCAGCGAGCGCCGGCAGGTCGACGTCGCCGGCGAGCGGCGCGGCCGGTGGCAGGTGCCGTTGCCAGAGCAGCAGCCGCTGGTCCCGGTCAGGCTCGTCGAACTCCACGATCACGTCCAGCCGGCGGACGAACGCGTCGTCGATCGCGGACCGCAGGTTCGTTGCCAGCAGCACCAGTCCGTCGAACCTGTCCATCCGCGACAGCACGTACGCCGTCTGCAGGTTGGCCCACCGCGACTGCGCGTCGGAGATCTCGGTCCGCCGGCCGAAGACCGCGTCCGCCTCGTCGAAGAAGAGGACCGCCCGGGCCTGCCGGGCCGCGTCGAACACCGCGCCGAGGTTCTTCTCGGTCTCGCCCAGCCACTTGCTCATCAGCGCACCGAGGTCGACGGCCATCAGGTCCAGGCCGAGGTCTGCCGCGATCACCCGCGCGGCCAGCGACTTCCCGGTGCCGGGCGGTCCGGTCAGCAGCGCCCGGACGCCCTGACCGCCGTGCACCGTCGCGCCGAGCCCCCAGTCGTGCAGCACCGTCGCCTGCCCGGCCACCCGGCCGGTGATTGCCTGCAGCAACGACTCTTGGGACGGGGTCAGCACCAGGTCACGCCAGCTCGCCCGGGGTTTCTCCAGCCGGACGCTGAACGGAAGCTCCGCGTCGATCCGCTGCCGGAGCCCGGCCAGCACACGAGCTGCTTCCGGAACAGCGGACCGGGTGCCCAGACGAGCATCGGCCACGGCTCGCCGAGCGCTCAGCCAGTCGGCCCGCACCAGACCCGCCAGGCTTCTGGCCGCTCCGTTCGAACCCGGAAGCAACGTCTCCCACAGGGCGAGCGATTCCGCGACTCCGGGGGAGGGGAGCTGGGCGGTGACGAGTGGACGTGCGTCGTGTGGTGCGCGCTCACCGGCGGCCGGGCAGACGATCACCGGTCCCGGGTGCTGCGCCAGTGGCGCGGTGCCGGTGCCGCCGAACACCAGCGGGATCGCGTCGTGGACGACAGCGTGCAAGGACCACAGTTGGGCCCGTCGCGGGTCGAGCGGACCGTCGGTCACGTCGATCGGTACGACGTCGCGCCCTGCCTGCCTCGCGAGTCGGCCGATGAGGCCGGCGCGTTCGGGCGCGGGCCTGTCCTCGGAGCCGGTGACCGCGACCAGGACCGGTCGGCGACGACTGCCGGACAGTACGTCGGTGAGCCTTGCGACAACCGCGGGGTCGATGGGCACGGTGCCAGGCGTCGGGTCGAGCTCCACGTGGTCCGGCCAGGTGTCGATACCGCGCAGCGCGCTCCACAAGCCGGTCGGAAGGAACAGGCCGCGGTCCGGGAGGGGCTCGGCCGGATCGCCGGTGACGAGTCCGGAGGTTCTGAGCACACCGCCGTCCAGTTCGGCGCGCAGATGATGCCTGCCGACGGAGTCGAGACCGAGGACGTCGGCGATGGCGGCGGGCGTGACGTACGGAAGCCGGGCGGGGTGGGTGAGGCGGGCCCAGCGGGTGAGGCGTTCGTGTTCGTCGGGCAGCCCGCTGAGGATCAGCAGATCGACCGCGAACGGGGTCAGGCTCAAGGCCTCGACGAGACGCGTGAGCCGGTCGCCGGGGTATCGGGTATGGCCCTGCTTCGTCCGGCGGCTCTCCGCGAGCAGCGCGTCGGCAAGGGTCTCGAGATCGGTGCGCAGGTCGTCGTCCGAGCAGCGCGCGGCGATCTTGGCGGTCAAGGCGCCGGCCCTGGCCGTCAGCAGGTCGCGGACCAGGTCAGACATAGCGCCACCTCAGGACGGCGCCACGCCACCAGAGCCAGCCGGGATCCAGGTCCAGCCCGGCGCGGCGGACCCGCAGGTCGACGTCGGCGTGTGACAGTTCGGCCTCGATCCATCCCGGCGAGATCGCGACACCGGCTCGCCGCCTCCAGAGCCAGTCCAGGTCGTCGTCGGCCGGGGCGAGCCGGAGTCTCGCGACTGCCCAGCGGCGGATGCGGTCCTCGACCAGGGCGTCGAGTTCGTCGTCGGGTGGGGTGGGCTGTTCGGCCGGATCGATGCCGGTGAGGGCGAGGACCGCGGGATCCGTCGGCGCGACGCCGGCCAGACGTCCGCACAGACGGGCGAGGACGTCGGGCAGGTCGTTCACCACTATGTCCGTGACCACTGGATCGACTGCGAGGGCCAGGAACAGCAGGCCGCCGTACTCGGTGAGCTGCGGCTCGAGGCTCCGGGGCCGAGCGGGCTCCACCTCGGCCGGCGGGCCTGTCCCCAGAGCCTCGGCAACCGCGCCTGCGGTCGCGTCTCGGCTGTGGTGTGGCGCGGCAGTGGCGAGTGCCAGGCGGGCGAGCGATTGTCGCTGAGACTGCGGCAGGTCGGCAACCGCTTGCGCGTGCGTGGCCAGGGCGTGGCCGACGGGCGAGCCGAGTGCGGCGTGGACAATGGGGCTGTCGGCAACAAACGGGGCCGTTGGTGCGGCCGGCGTGACGGATCCTTGGGATCTGGTCCAGGTCACGGCGAGGGCTACCCACTGTTTCGGTGTCAGGGGCAACGATGCGTCGACCCGGGCGAGAACCGCCGGGAGCAGGTCCGGGGCGGAGGTCAGGACACGCGCGATCACTTCGGCGCGAGCCGCCGCGGACCGGGGGAGGGTGCCGGAGTACAGACCGCATTGGGCCCATGCCCATGCCCGGTCAAGATCCAACGCCCGCCCGCCGCCCCGTCCCGGCCCGGCGCCCCCGGCCCACTCGACGTCCGAGAGCCGCCCGGCTTCCGAGGCCCGCTCGACGTCCCAGGCTCGCGCGTCGTCCAACGCTCGCTCTGGGTCCCACCGCCGGCCCGGATCCGCGTTCCGCGCCCGATCCGCGCCCGGCCCGAGACCCGAGCCCTCCCCAAGACCCCAGCCCCGTCCGAGGCCTTCGCCCTGCCCACGCCCCGAACCCTGCTCAGGATCTGCGTGCTGCGCGAGACCCGAGCCCCGCCCAGAACCCGCGCCCTGCCCGATGCCCGCGTCCTGCGCGAGGCCCGTGCGTTCTGCCCTGTCCACATCCAGCGCCCGGTGCAGGTCCTCCGGGCCGAGGCGGTCCGCGGGCATCTCGGCGGAACCGGACA
The DNA here is from genome assembly GCF_053592935.1 of Kribbella sp. NPDC002412. NCBI lineage: Bacteria > Bacillati > Actinomycetota > Actinomycetes > Propionibacteriales > Kribbellaceae > Kribbella > Kribbella sp. NPDC002412. Next base: position 36,784 of record NZ_JBSFBL010000059.1, on the reverse strand, counting down.
GGCCGAGCACCAAGTCCGTGATCGCGTCGATGTGAGTCTCGTAGATCACTACCTCACCATCCGCACTGACCAGGACGCCTTCGCGAAGACGCTGCATGGCTGACTCCGAGACGTCGCGGACAGCTTGACCGGCAGCGGCCAGCCAGGCGTGCCGGATCCCGGCTGTCCCGGTCGCCCGTGACACGCGAAGACGAAGCTCGACGGACAGCCGGCGGACGCAGATGTGCTCGGCCGGACCGAAGAACTCCGTCACCCTGCCGAGCTCCGCGACCAGCAATCCGTCCGGCGCGCTGAGCTCCCTCCGCAGCGCACGATCGACCGCCCGCGCCGTGGCGATCCGGTCCGCACGGCACCGCAGCCGGATCACGTCGATCTGCGCCCGATTCATCGTGACCCCTACCCGATCCGCGCACCGACGTCGAGACGGGACCCCTCGACCGCGAGCCCGGTCGACGGACCCCCAAGGATCAGGTCGCGGTCGGCCGCCCCGGCGCCGACGTACGCCGGCCGCAGCCCCCCGGTCGGACCGATCACGCTCGTCAGCGCGAGATGCAGGCCGCGACCCAGCCGCATCCCCGCGTCGACCGTGCACAGTTCGTACACCGTGTGGGCCGGCCGCTCGGAGTCGAGCACCTGCCGGACAGCGGACTGCTGTTCGGTGTCGAGCGGCCGCGGGATGACCACCGTGAAGCGGTGCGCACTGGAGTCCGGGGCTGTCGTCGCCCCGGAGTCGTCCTGTGCCGTGCCGACGCGCAGACCGGCCCCGAGCACGGACCGGCCACTGCCGACCGGGTCGGCGCCGAGGTCAGGCCCGAGGCCGCGAAGCCGGTAGTGCTCGATCAGGACCGGTGACAGACCCGGCCGGCCACGTTCGCCGGCCCGATCACCGGCGAGATAGATCTCCAGGTAGCGGCGCAACGACCCGAGCGTTCCGCGGCGGCGGTAGAGCGTCGTGATCTCCGCGATCAGCTGACGACGAGCGGCTTCGGCCCAGCGATCGTCGAGGAGCAGACCGACGAACGACGCCAGCCACGGCAGCGCCTCCACCGGGGTCGAGGCGGGATCGACCAGCAGGTCGCGCCGATCGGAGCGAGCCTGGAGGTCGTACAGGAACCCGTCGAACAGCGCGAGGAAGCGATCCAGGAACTCGGCCTGTGTGGGGTCGCCGACCAGTACGGCGGGCAACCTCCGCGACAACGTGTGGGCCTGCCGCTCGATCCGGACCGCGCGCACCGCCGGCGTCCGCCGCGAGTTCCCGGCGAGCCCTAGTGCCACCCACAGATAGCGGCCCGGCGCCGACACCACCGGCGCCTCGTGCACGGAGTACGTCGTGCCGCTCGGAAGCCGCCACCACGGGGACGGCTCGTCCGTCCGAGGGTGCAGCGGCGAGGCCGGACCGGTCGTGATCGTTGCCGGCGGCAGCGGCTGCTCACTGGTCGTTGCTACCGGCAAACAGCCGGCCGGATCCGGCGGCACCGGCGGCCGCGTGGTCGCGTACTCGTCATCGCTGCTCAGGGTCGACACCCGGAGGTCCGTGCCGTCCGGAACGCAGGCGTCCAGGAAGATCCGCCCCCACCGGTTGCCGGGCTGGCCGCTGTCGAACCGGTAGCTCAGCCACCCGCCCGTGCGCGCGTACCGGACCCGCCCGGGAACGGCGAGCCGGAACCCGTCCTCGGTCCAGTAGCCGATCCGGCCGCCGTCGAGCGCGACCAGTCCACGACCGTCGTACCCGCGGGCGTCCAGCGGTTGGGCCCGGATCCATCCGGTCTCGGTGACGATCACGCGGTGCAGGCCGGCCGCACCATCTGGACCCGACGCGGCCGGCGCGAGTACGACGGTGTCGTCGAGACTCACCAGCTCACACGCGCCGTCCACCGGAAGCGGAGTACGCCGACCGCCGACGAGGTACGAGTGGCCCGCCGAGTCGTGCCACAAGGTGATCGTCTCGCCGGACGGCATGATCGTCGCCCGCGCCGGCACGCGGTCCGGGACCGAGTCCGGCAACAGAAGCTCGCGCGGCCCCCGGTGCGCGCTGAGGGCGAGGAGCCCGGCCGGTTGAGCGACCACCGCGACCACGTCCCGCCCCCGGGCCGCGAGCGCGACCGGCCGGCGTTGTGGTGAAGCGGATGACGCGATCGGGATCCGCCGCAACAACCGACGGCTCCACAGGTCGAGGACGACGATCTCCCGGCGCCCGCGGTCGGCCAGGAAGATCCGGTCGTCGTCGTCCACCGCGATCCCCGCACCGTCCAGCAGCGACGGCTCCGGCCGGGGCGTGAACGACGGACCGGCACCGCCGACCTCACCGACCCCGATGATCTCGACTTCGGCCGGCAGCACGGCGTAGTCCAATCCGGCGCGTGCGTCGCCGATCGTCAACCGGGCAACGCTGTGGCGATCGAGCCGGTACACCCTGCACAGCCGATCGACTGCCGACCCGCGCACCGAGCAGGCCGTGCCCGGGTCCCACGGACGCGGTTCGGCGTCCTGCCAGGTCAGGGTGAGCGCGACACCCGACCCGCCGTCCACCACGGCCTCCACCGCCGTGGCGTCGTGCCGGCCTCGCACCCACTGGTCACAGGTGCTGACTCCGCTCACCGGGCGCTCGGTCATCGGCACACCTCACGAGGTGAGCGCACCGGCACCGGCGGACCGGCCGGCGGCGCCGGTGCCTCGACGTCGCCGGGGGCAACGGGATCGCCGGTCGTGACCGTGAGCGCGGCAAGTTCCGGAACCTCCCACGCGGTGAGGTCGATGCGGACAGGTGTCTCCCGCTCGACCATCTCGCCGTCCACGTCCTCGGACAACCGCAGTCCGGTCAGGAACTCCAGCCCCTCGACCTGCAGCGCGGCCGCCTCGAGTTCCGGGCCGAACACCGGCCTGCCCAGCGGCCAGCCGCGGCCTTCCGGTCCGTACGGCGGCACAGGCGAGAGGTACTGGCGCAGCACCGTGTCGACCCACCGGCGGACCCCCTCCGCGCCGTATCCAGGACGGACCGCGATCCCCACCGACACAGCGATCCGCCGATACGTCGGAGGGATGACGTACACCTCCGTGGTGATCAGTCGCCGCGGATCCAGGTACCGGCAGACCTGCTCCAGGACGCCGCGATCCGGGCGCGGTGCGTCCGGGGTCAACCGATCGTGCCCGGGCCAGACCACGACGCTGACGACCCCGGGGGACTGCTGCCCCGGGCGCCGCGGATCGAACAGCCGGAGGGTCTCGGCGCGGATGATGCCGGCGCCCGGTGTGGCCTCGGCCAGCTCGCGGAAGTCGGAGACGGTGACGGCACGATCGCGGCGGCCCAGCTCGGCGGGGATCTGGTCGATCGCCTCGGCGATGCTCTGCGGCTCGGCGCCGCCGGTGGCCGGCAGCGGATTGGTCACGGTCACCTTGGCGACATGCGGGGCGGCCGAGATCGCGTCCGCGCCGACGTTGCCCGCGGCACCTCCGCCGTACGTGTAGCCGCGGACCCGGACACGCTCGCCGATCTGCGGCGCCCGGCCGCGGTGGACCTCGCCGAACCGGACCAGACCGGCTTCGGCATCGACGGTGAAGACCCGGTCGTCCGGTCCGGCGGCCCGGAAGTCGTCGACCTGTGTCCAGGGCACCCAGCGGCCCTGGCCCTGCTCCTCGACGTCGAGGGTGATCGAGCCGATCACCTGGCCGTGGACGAGCCGGTACTGCTGCCCGGGTTCCCCGGTGCCGGTGCCGAGGAACTCGGCCCGCGCCGCCTCGGTCTGGCGCACCCGGGCGGCGTTCGCGCCGGCCCACTCCATCGCGCCGATCGAGGTGCCGTCGGGACGGAACACCCGCAACCAGCCGATCAGTTGCGCGTCGAGCTCGTCGTCCTCGATCAGCGGTGGCTGGTCGCCGGTGCCGAGGGCGTCGGGATCGGGCGGGAGGTACACCCCGATGCGGGCGAGTTGCGCGGGATCGGACGGGAACCTCAGCCGGACGACGCCGGAGGTGAGCAGGCCGGACGTGGTGTCACCGGCCACCGGGAGGTCGAGCCAGACCGGGTCGGCGCTCTCCGGCCGGGGCGCGTCCGGAACGGGGTCCGTCGTACAGACCTGCCAGCGCATCGGTGGGGCCGGTGGTACTTCGCCTTCGCCGGGACACGGTTGCGCGTCGGCCATGGTCGGCACCTCGAGCGACGGCACGAAACCGATGCTGAGCTCGCGGCCGGCGAGTGCCGCCGGATCCGGTGGTACCGGGGTGACGAGGGCGATGTACAGCGTGCCGTCGACGGATCCGGCCGGGTCGAGGCGGTCGCCGCCCGGCCGCGCCGGATCGGTCGCACCGAAGACCGTCCGGTAGCGCAGTACGTCGTCGATCGAGGCGCCCTGCGCGGCGCTCGAGCGGGCCAGGTACTCGAGGGTGTCGACGTCGAGTTCCTCGTCCACCCGGGCGCGGATCGCCGCGCGTGCGGTGAGCGGCCAGACGCTGCACTCGTCGAGCATCGTGAACGGAACCTTGCCCGCGGCCAGGACGGTGCCGTCCGGTGCGAGCACCCCGCCGGGCTGATCGGTGCTGAAGGCAACGAGGGCGGCCGCGGCCGCGGCTGGGCGCAGTGGGATCTGGAGCAGGTCGAGGAAGGCCTGCCGGGTGGCGTCCGGGATCTGGTTGAACCGGTACAGGAGGTTCTCGCCGAGGAACGCGAACAGCTCGATCAGCGTGATCCCGGGATCGCTGGGCTGGTGATCGGTCCACTGTGGTGCGTAGACGGGAATCCGGGCGATCAGCTCGTCGCGCAACTGGGCGAACGAGCGGTCGTCGAGAATCGGCGTACGCAGGGGCATCGGCTCAACCTCCCAGCGGCAGGGCCTGGACCAGCAGACCGGAAGATCCGTCCCGGCGATGCTCGTACCGGATCGAGATCACTGCCACCGCGGGGTCCTCGGCCGGTGTGACCGCCACGTCGAGCAGGCGTACGCGCGGTTCCCACGTCTCGACCGCGATCGCGACCGCACGCTGCAGCGAGGCCCGGACGGCGATCGTGTTCGGCTCCATCAGGTACCGCCGCAGCCCGCACCCGAAGTCGGGCCGCATCACCCGCTCGCCGGGCTCGGTCAGCAGGATCACCTGGATCGCCTGCCGGACCTTCTCCGGGCCGGAGCGATAGCGCAGCGCACCGCGCGCCGGATCCGGCGCGAGCGCAAGATCCCACCCGGTACCCAAACGATCGGACGCGGTCATGGATGGATCACCTCTTCCCGGCCGACCTCGGTCGTGTAGGTCAGGGTCTGGTGGAAATCCGGGCCGGAGCCGACCGGGTCGGAGTAGCCCTGCACAGCGAGCAGTTCCAGGATCGGGTCGTTGGTGAACTGCCCGGTCAGCACCGTGCCGAGGTTCACTCCCGACGGGAGGCCACCGGGTGGCGCGGGCGGCGTGACCAGGGTGCCGTTCAACCCGTCGCGCAACGAGTTCGTGATGTCGTTCTGGTTCAGCCCCGGGAGGATGTCGATGTCCAGGCCGGCCGACGCGGAGATGCCGCCGGGCACGATCTCCAGCTCGGTCGACAACTCACCGGCGAGCTCGATGCTGGGCGGCAGGCAGAACTTCAGCTTCAGCATCCACCACAGACCGAGGGCGAACAGCAGGATCGGCAGGAACAGGTTGAACAGGAAGAACGCCACGATCGTGAACAGCGAGATCGAGAAGAAGCAGATCTGCTCGTTCGGATTGACCGATCCGCTGTCCGCGGCCGGCAGGTCGCCGGTGTGTGGGACCGACAACCCGCTGCCCGGCGGGGACGAGACCCGGACCGACGGCGTCGCGTCCGACCCCTCGAGCTGCCGCAGATCGGGTAGCCGGACCTCGACCGGGTGCTGGGCACAGCCCGCCGGATCGTGGAACGAGGCCAGGCCGTAGCTCTCCGACGGCTCCGACCAGACCAGGTGCCCAGGGCAATCACCGCAGTCCTGCCGGACCCAGCCGCGGATTTCGTAGTCGTAGTTGTCGCTGAACCGCGCCGAGCCGTCGGCGGCCACCTCGTCACCACCGATCGGCACCGAACCCCAGTAGATCGTGCCCTGGGCGGCCGCATGCTCAGGCCGCCCGGGCGGCGTGGTGAGCAGCCGGAGCGGGTAGCTACGCTCGATCAGTTCGTCCGGTGTGTCCTCGATCGGAATCCACGCGCCGAAACGCCCTTCCGTCGGCACCCAGCCCTCGGTCTTCCGCTCGACTCCGTTCTGCGCCGCCCACACCTGCAGTTTGCGTCGGGCGAGCTCGACGCGTTGCAAGATCTCGGTACGACGCTCCGCCGCGTCGGCCCGCTGACCGTTCGAGAACCGGAACGGGTGCAGCCGCCCGCGTTGAGCACGCGCCACCTCGTACCCGGCCTTCGTCCGGGCGACCGCACGCGCCGCGGCGAGCTCACGCAACAGGGTCGCCGCTGCCGCCTCTTTCCCGGGCGGCAGTACGACGCGATGCCGCCGTACGACGAAGCCGGCTTCGGCAACGCCGATCGGGTCGACCCGTGGATAGCCAGGCGTGTCGCAGTGCAGGCCGAGGGCGACCAGGTAGTGGCGTTGGTGCGCCGGCAGGAACAGTTTGCGGGTCGGACCCGCGACGAGCTTGCGGCCGGACAGCAGCCGCGAGCGACTGTCGCCGGGCAGGTTCGGCTTGCTGACCGGCTCCACGCGCTGGACCCGGTCGGCCTGGTCGAAAACCACGGACAGCTGTGGGTTGTCGAGGAAGCGCCGGACGAAGTCCGTCGTACCGTACTTGTGCAAGGCGGGTCGCAGGCCCCGCGCGGGCGCGTCGGGATCCGTCTCGCCGACCCGGGCCCAGCGATACCACGGCGCCACGAGCTGCCAGTCCGTCGGTGGCGTGCACGTTCCGGTTCCGCCGGAGACGACCTGGGTGCTCACCAGACGTTCCCCATGCCGGGCGTGTACGACGGCGAGACGACACCGCCGCCGGTCGCGATCAGGGTGTCGCACGTGATGATCCCGCTGAAGTCACTCACCGCCGCGTCCACACTCACCGCGGCGGCGCTGACGTCGACGGTCGCCGCAGCCTCGATCCGTACGCCGCCCGCGGCTGTCAGCGTGACCGTCGCCCCGCTGGACGAGTGGATCGTGACCGTGCCGGCGGCGTCGTCGAGGACGACGGAATGCTTCGACTGCTCACTCGACGGGCCGGCCGCCGAGAGCCGGACCGCGGCCGCGCCCTCGGTGTCGTCGAACTCGAGCCGGCTGCCGGAGCGGCTCTGCACCAGGCGAAGGTTGTTGACAGCGGCCGGTTCCTCGGGCATCTTCGCCGAGCCGTTCCAGGTGCCACCGAGCAGGTACGGGTAGTCGGCATGACCGCCCTGGAACCCGATCACCACGGTGGATCCGATCTCCGGCAGCATCTGCTGTCCTTGGTTGCTGTCCGCGTATGGGCTGACGACGACGGCCCAGGCCAACGGGGGACCGTTTCCATCGGCCTTGTCGAGCCAGTCCAGGGCGACCTGCACCCGTTGCAGGTCGAGCGGATCGCCGTCGAGCGCCTGCACCGTCGCGGGGTACAGACCCGGGAGCAGTGGACCCTCGGGGCCGGGACTGCTGTGTTCGCCTGGAAGTGCCATGCCGGTGTCCTTCGCCTCAGGCCACGATCGCCGGCCGCTCGGCCCGGAAGCGTGTCCGGTAGCCGGTGGTCAGGTCGTAGCTGTGATGGGCGTGGACGACGCGGTAGCCGCTGCCCTCGAACGGCCGGCCCACTCGGCGGAGGTCCAGTTTGGCGCCGGGGACGAGGTCGGGTGTTCCCGAGGTGGTGCCGACGACCGTGACGAAGGACCGCGCCCGGCGCAGCATCTCCGCGTCCGCGTAGGCGTCGGCGGTGGACTGGTCCAGGACGTCGCGGCGAGACCTGCTGATCGACGACCGCTGGAAGAGGTTCGACACGATCTCGACGCCGCTGCGGCCGGTGGTGATCTCGGCCGTGACGACCGCGCGGTCCGCCGTGTGCGTGACCGCCTTGACCGCGTCGTGGTTCCAGCCGCGTACCTCGACCGTCGGGCGCTGGTGGGCGACGTCGGCACGGGCCGTGAGGCCGATCAGCTCGTTGCCTTGGACAAGCGTCAGCTCGACGCCCGGGCGCCGTTCCCGGCCGGCCAGATGGATGACGTCCTCGGAGTCGACCCACAGCTCGGCGTCGAGTCGCTGCGCCCGGTCGCGGAGGAAGGCCAGGTCCGACTGTTCCCACTGCTGGATCGCCGGGTACGTCGGGCCGTCCACGTCCGTCTTCGCGTCCAGACCGTGCTCCGCCGCGACGGCCGAGACCACGTCCGCGTCCGAGCTGTCGGAGTACGTGGCGGTCCGGGTGGTCATCCGCAGCCGCATCAGGGCGTCCTCGGCGAAGACGCTCACGTACGGGACCGCGCCCTCCTCGAAGCACACCTCGAGCGCGGACACCGTGCCGCGGAAGATCTTCCGCTCACCCGCGGCCGGCCCGATCGTCACGGTCAGCGCGGAGCCGAGATCGAGCACCTGGCCGTCGAGGTACGACAACTGCTCGGCCGAACCGTCGGCGTCCGGTGCGATCGCGCCGAAGTGGGCGACCATGGTGCGCAGGCCGAGAACGCCCTCGCGCACATCCAGCCGGAGCAGGTCACGCGCGAGCCGGCCCTCGGTCCGGCCGGCCACCGAGAACACCGGGGCCGCCGACGAGAACGGGTGCGCCGCGAACTCAGTCATCGCCGGTCGCCGTCCGGAGCCGGTCGGCGGCCAGGCGTTCCAGGATCGCTTCGATCCGGACCCGCTCCTGCCAGACGCTCACCGCCGCCTCGGCGGCCGCCGGCTCCGCGGTCGTCGCCTCGACCTCGGACGTGATCTCCCCGATGTGGATGCTCATCCACAACACCCCTTCCGCGGCCGTGACCGGCCCCACATCCCGATCGGCTGCCGCGCCGGCGCCACCACGGCCGCGGCCGATCCAGCAGATTGTTGCCGCAGGCCACTATTACCCCCACCACAACTGCATCCGCAGTCGGTGGCGACGGCCGGCACGGCGTATTGCGGTGGCCGCAAGGGCGCGATCACCGTCCAGCCACCGGCACCGGGAAGTGACGCGTCGGGCGTGACTCGGTCGCGCAGTGGGACGCCGCGGCCGTACGACGTTGCCCGTGGATCGGCCCGCGGTGGCAACGGGCGGGGTGCCGCCGTGAGCTGGGCGGCCGTCCTCCGGGACGCCGGACCGGCGCTGACGCTCGGGGACGCCGTACCGGTGCTGACGCCGGGGGTCGTGACCGGTGTGCCGAAGGCCGCTCTGCTCTGGTTGGCGACTGCTGTTGCCTGTTCGATGGCGGACTGCTCGATGGCGGCGCTCAGCCCGCCGGCCGCGGCCAGCGCGAATCCGGCCGACACACCTTGCGCCGCGGCGGCGTCGAGACCCGCCTGTGCACCGACGGAGACGTCGAGGCCGGCCTCGAACCCGGCCGAGATGCCGATGCCCACGCCGACGTCCAGCGAGGCGGAGAAGTCGATCGACGTACCGGCCGCCAGCGACAGGGCGTCGCCGACCAGGCCGGCGATCGCCCGCCACGCTTCGGGTGGCTGGTCGTTCCGGGTGAGGAAATCGGCCGCACTCTCACCGTCGAGGGCCTCGGCCGTCCTGGCGTCCGGACCCGACGGCCGTTCGGTGCCGGCTGTCCCGGGTCCGTTGCCGGTGGCATCCGACGTCGGCTCGCCGGCCGCCTGCGCGCCGGTGTCCGGGTTCGCGCCCGCACCCGCTGCCAGCGCCTCGAACTTGGGGTCCTGCTGCTTGATGTCGATCGTCGCCTTCGCCCGCAGCGGGACGCCGTCCGCCGAGAAGAAGTCGAGCTCCTCGACCAGGCTCGTCATCACGCCGGCGATCGCGACCGACCCCCAGCGGAACTGCACGCGCGGTGGTGCCTGTTTGGAGCCTTTGCCGCCGGGCAGCACGAACTGCGCGACCTCGGCGGTCCTGGTCCGGACGTCGACCGGCGCGTCCGTCGTCCCCTCGTCGGCGGTGTCGAACTCGAGCTCGACGTGCAGCTGGGTACTGCCGCTGCCGTTGTACTGCTGGGCCTGCCGGCCCCGGGAGGTGCCGCCGTCGACGTTGTTGGACATGGTCAGCCGCAACGACGCCGGGTTGAACTGCACCGGGATCGTCTTGGTCGCCTTGCCCTTCTTGTCGAGGACGTCGAGGACCGCGCCCGTCGGGGCCTTGTCCTCGGCCGGCTGGGTGGTCATGTCGTACCCGCCAGCAGCAGCCCCTCGTGTGCGAGGTGCAGCTCCTCGATCGCGACCTCACCGGTCTTGGCGTTCAGCTGTGGTCCGACGATCTTCACCGGCAGTGCCCGGGAGAACTGCCAGCTCGCCATCGGCCGGCGCAGCTGGTCCTGCACGATCACGGTGCCGTCGTAGCGCCGTACCGGGCGCACTCCGGCCACGACGTCCTGGAACCACTGCCACAACTCCGGTACTGCGTCCCCGCCGGCCGGACCGAACATCCCGCGCTTGCAGATCAACCGCGAGTACTTCGCCCGCCCGACCCGGCGCACCACCGACGTGTTCTGTCCACCGACCTCGAGATCCTTCACGTCCATCTCGATCTCGAGCCCGTTGATCTCCTGGAACCCACCGTCCCCGAGACGCTGCGGCCCGTCCCCGGTCACCCGGTTGAACTCCAGCTCGAACCGGAACGTCGTCAGCAACAGGTCCGCCATGTCCCGACTCTCAGCCACCCCCGTCACACAACCGTCACCACTCGGTAGAACGTCATTTGTGATTGTCGCGGCAACGGCGACGAGGTGGTGACGCTGATGTTGAAACATTGTTGGATGCTGCGGCCACGCTTTGCGCCACGGGAACCGGAGTCGCCCGGTGGTCCGCGTGCTCCGAGTGCTGTGCGAAGACGAGTGGAACATGTGGTCGGCGAGTCGCTCGCCGACGTGCGGATCCATGCTGATGCCGCTCCCGGATCGATCGCATCAACGTACCTAGGAGACATTTTCGCGGCGTCGGCGGAGCGTCTTGGAAGGTCGTTGCGTTCCGAGCTGATCATGGCCCACGAACTCGCTCATGCAGCACAGCATCGCCGGACCCGCTGGGCCGGGGCGGACCTGGACAGTGGGGATGTGGCCGAGCGTGAGGCGAACAACGTGGCTGCGCGAGCTGTCGATCCGCATCTTTCCGGCCGGATGGCGCTCAGCTCTGTCAATCCGTTGCGGCTGCAGCGGTGCAGTGAAGCCCATGTTCCGGACAGGGTGGCGGAGCTCGATCCGGTCGGCAAGGCAGGTGTCGTACGGCGGCTGATCGAGGCTGATGACTACGGTACAGACAAGGCCGTCGTCCAGATCTTCGCGCTGGCCAGGCAGAGCGGCCAGTTCGTCGCTCTGCAGGAGCAACTCGACATGGCGGCGCTTTTTGACGCGATCGGCGCGTGGGCAAGCGTTCGGATCGGCGCTCTGGGCCCGGTCACCGAAGGAGTGCAGACGCTGACGCGGATGCGAGGCGAACTGATTCGCGATACGGCCCACGAGGCTGGCATCAACGAGGCCCAGGTCTATGCGATCTATATCGTCGATTCGGCGCAGGACGATCAGGTCCGTCACCTGCTGCAGTGGCTGGCGGACGACAATCGCTATGACGAGACGATCGGGTCGATGGACGAGGTCGAATCCCGGTTGAAGGCCCGCGGCATCGACCCCGCATCGTTCCGCGACCGCACCGAGCACCTGGTATCTGACGCTGTTCGTGGCCTCGGTATCACGATCGGGGACTGGTTGAGCAGCTCAGAAGCCGCGCGGGGCAACCGCGCCATCAGGTACCAGTATCGGCGCCTGGACCTTCCCGAGGAGCATCAGGAGGCGTTGGCGCGGATCGACAAGGCGATGATGGCTCAGGCCTTGACACCTGCAAACGTCGCGATCGGTTCCTTCGACTACCTGACGTTGGGGATCCCGCTCGGGATCTACACCACGGTTCAGTCAGCTCTCAGCGGCATTTCCAGCTTCGCCAGCGGAGAGTTCGACGCTGGTGCCCAGCAGGTGTTTCCGGCTCTGCTGGTAGTTGGAACCTATGTCGGGGTACGAATCGCGGCGCGAGGCGGACCGGGGACGGACACCGGGGGCGGCGGCGGTCGCGCGGGCGGCGGCACGGGGCGCGACGGAGGCCGGGTGCGCTTCACCAAACCCGCGGTGGGCGGCGTACTGACGATCGACGACTTACTCGCAAACTTTTCGGCGGAAACCCAGGGCGGGTTCGCCGCGTTGCGGGCGGCGTTCGCCGATGTCGACATCATCCGTGGCTCGGGGATGCTGCGGAAGAGCACAGCGGCAGCGGCGTTTGTCGAGCGCAACGGTCAACCGGGGTTCAGTGCCCTGCTTGGCGCCAACGGGGACGTGGCGGCGGCCGCCGCCACCCTCGCGGCGCTGAGGTCCAAGCCTTCAGATCGCGCTAGCGACCCCAAGCTCGAGCCGAAGCCCGCCGCGTTGGCGGCAGGTACGATCGCCGGTTGGACCGGCCGGTCGGAGTCCAGCGAGAAGCAGGGCCCAGGGGCGCCGCTGCGATGGGTCAGCGGCCTGATGGGGGAGAAGGCGATAGCGTCGGGAGGAGTTCCGGGTGCCCTGGACTTTCAGTGGGGGACGGACTTGAAGAAGACCGTATACAAGTACCGGATTACCGTGTCAGGACGGACCTACAGTGCAGACGCTACAGACGCTGTCGGCTGGCATGGGCACCATGTCTGGCCCAAGAATATCGGAGGACCTGAGAGTCAGCCCTTGATGACCGTGCGGGAGGCACTACACCTCAATGTGCTGCACCCAGCGTTGCACGCCTACTTGCATGCACTTGGGTATCCAATAACTGCCCAGACATCGTCTGCTGTCAACCAAGCCTTCATCGACCGGCTGGGTACGAATCGGGCATTCCGCCATCGGATTCGTGACCAACTGCTCGACTTCTACGCGCTGATGAACCAGGCCACCGACCCGCAGATGCCCACCATTGCTTACCGTGATGGAGTCGACTGGTCACTCAGATCACTGGGGGGTTGATGTATCGAGACATTGAGCTCGCCGTTCGGCGCGCGATGCAACCCAGCGAGGACGCATGGGACCTAGCTCTGCATGTTGCTGTGGCACTTGCAGACGAGGAGGGTATTCCGCTCCGTTTGCTGGAGGGGGTTGCCGCCTATCTGTCTCTTCCGTCAGAGACGGATGCGAGAGTTGAGGTTGCACTCAGGGCACTGGAGGCGGCCGCGGCGCGGCGCGGCGTGACGTGGCAGGAGTATCGGACCACGCACTACGAGGATGCTGACCTCGCTCTGGCCGATCTGGTCGTCGTCATCGGCGTCGGCGTGGAGAGGAATAACCTGCGATTCCTTGTGAACGAGGACAACGCATTGGACACCGCCGACGGCTGCCCGGTATGTGGCAGCGGTCGTCCGGAGAACCGTCAGGTACGCGGCGTCCCGCGGGTGGTGCGCGAGTTGCTCGATCGACCCGCATCCACGGTCGATGTCGACGGCAATCCCTGCCCGCTTCGCGGGCCGCACTCGAGGTGGGATGCCGTGAACCTGGTGAACCGTGCCCTGGTGGTCTCAACGCGGCTGGTGACTGCCATTCCGACGAACCGTGGTCTGACCTCGTCGCCAGTCGCGGGCCCGTCGGGCCGAGCCTTGGATGACTTGCGCCTCTTGTCCGCCACGTCGACTGCTCGGATCTGCACTCAACACAGCTATCTGCCGCCAGACGGCGTGTGTCCTCGGTGCGGCACGGTCCTCGCAGACCAAACAGAACCCGGGCTTCTGAGTATCCGTGAGAGCGACTTGACGGATCTGGACGGTGTGAGCACTGGAATGCATCTCCACGGACCGTTGGCGCTCCGGCCGACTCTCCTTGACCAATGGGAAACACACGGAATCGAAGGCATCAGCCGTATTCGCCCGATGCATCTTTGCCGGCACTGAGGTCGGTCACCTGCTCCGGAGGAGCGATGCCACCGCGGGGTCGGATTCAGACGCAGCAAGGGAGCTGCGCTCGGCAGGGTTGAGGCAGTCGAGGGTGAGGAGGGCGTGGACGACGTGGTAGCGGACCGAGGGGGAGCCGTTGGTCAGGTGCGGGCGGAGGAAGGCGCAGTACGACGGGTCCGCGGTGGTGGCTGCGGCGTCGGCGGCTGCGGCCGTGGCTTGGGGGGAAGGGGAGGAGAGGGCTCGTTCGATGGCGGGTCTTGCCTCGGGATCGTCGACGCGGCCTAGTGCGATGCCGGCATAGCCGGCGATGTCGGGGTCTTCACCGGTGAGCAAGGACTCGAGGGCCCGGACGGTGTCGGAGCCGCCGAAGAAGGGGAGGACTTCGAGGATGGCCGGGAGCTGGAGTGCAGTGGGATGGGTGCGGAGGGCGTTCAGGAGGTCGGTGCGGGCGCGGTCGGAGTGATCGCGGAGCAGCAGGGTCAATGCGCGTTCGCGTTCCCGTCGGGCCGCGGGTTCGCCCAGGGGACTGAGGACGGCGTCGAGCAGACGTGGGTAGTCGTCGGTCATTTCAGGATGTCCTTCGCGTCGGCGCCGAACACGGTGGTGACCGAGCGTCTGAAGGCGGCGAGGGCGGCGGGTGTCAGCCGCGGGTCGAGCCGGAAGCGTTCGTACATGCCACGGACCAAGGCCTTCGCCACCCGGGCCTCCCACTGCGACTGGATCAGCTGGAGTCGTCCGACCACGGTCGGCTCGGGATCGACGTACCCGGCCTGGAGCGCGGCGTCCTTCGCGGCCAGCGGTGTGTGGTAGGGCAGGGACCGCAGCAGCGAGTAGATCTCGGTCTCTTGGTAGCCGTAGGCATCGATCTCGCTGGTCCGGGCGGCGCCGGTCGGTTGCACGTACCCGGGCATCAGCCGGGCGGCCCGGTCGTACAGTTCCAGGCCGTACTCGCTCCCCGGCAGGCCGTACGGCCCGTACTCGGGGTGCCCGTGCAATTCGTGGACGACCACACTCAGAGCGTAAGCCGGGTTCGCCTGGACGAATCGGGTGAACGTCCGGCCGACCACCGCGACGTTGCGGCCGGCCTCCACCTCGCCGTACGCGATCACGCCCGCGCCGCGATTCTCCAGCCCGACCACGTCGACCTTGAAGTCGGCCGCGGTCAGGTCGAGCTCCGGGTGGTGCACCTTCGCGTACGAGACCACCGAGACGACCGCGGCGACCGCGGCCGTGGTGTGGTTGAGCACCTGGATCGGCGTGAGCACCGACGACGACGGCGGGATCGAGGTCTGCGCGACCTGGGCCGCCTGCTGGGCGGTGACCTGCGCCTGGGTCGGGGTGGCCGATCCGGTCGCGGCCTGGGCCAGCGCCAGATTCTCGGCCTCCATGTGCATGGACTGAGCCACCACCATGTGGCTCTCGGTCGCCAGACCGGAGGCCTGGGCGGAGGCGAGGGCCGAGTGCCGCTGCACTCGGCGCAGGATGTCCTGGACGACGTCGTTGAACGGACCGGACGCGTCGTCGGCGGGCAGCGCACCGAGAAGCCGCTGGATCGCACCACCGGGGTAGTACTTGACGACCGCACTGTGCCGGTCCGCGTCGCTCAGCGCCCGGTACTCCGACAACGCGTCCCGGGCGAGGTCGGCGGTGAACGCGATCTCGCCGTCGAGCGCCCGCTGCGCCTTGGACGGTCCCCGCGAACACGAGTGCAGCGCCAACGATCGGCCCGGCGAACCAGGGACGGTGGGAGCCGGGCCGGCACGTCCGTGCAAACGAGCCCGAGCCCCGGCGGCCGCTCGCTCGGCACCCTCCTCGGTGCGGGCTCCCAACGCGTGCGCCAACTCGTGCGCGATCACCACCTCGCGGCCGAGATCACCCGCCGGCGTCCGGCCGAGGAACACCTCGCCGTCGGTGGCCACGCCGTACGCGTTGTTCGCGGTACTCAGCGCGGCCGACTGTTCGTTGTCATGGACAACGACGTGGGACAGGTCCCGCGCGAAGCTCGCCTGCCACCGGGCGAAGTCGAACATCAGCCGGCCTCGACCCGCACCGAGACGTCCGGCTCGTGCACCAGTTGCAGCACGACGAACTCGAGCGGCTCGGCCGGTGCGACGCCGATCAGGCAGATCAGCCGGCCGCTGTCGAGGTCGTTGCGGGACATCGTCGTCCGGTCGCAGCGGACGAAGAACCCCTCGCCCGGTTTCGCGCCGGCGAACGCGCCGGCCACGAAGAACTGGTTCAGCAGACCGGTGACGGCGCGCCGGATCCGGCCCCACAGCTCTTCACCGTTGGGCTCGAACACGACCCAGGCAAGCTCCCGTTCGAGCGTCAGCCGCAGGACCGTGAGCAGGCGGGCGACTGACAGCTGCCGTAGTTCCGGCCGCGAGCTGAGCGTCCGTGCCGCCGACAGCCGGATGCCGTCACGCTCGGGCAGGAACACGTTGATGCCGGCCGGGTGCAGCTCGTCGTGCACCTCGTCCGGCACCTGGGCCGAGACCCGCACCGCGCCGACCGCGACCTGGTTGGCCGGGCCGCGGGGGATTCCCAGACGCCGTTCCCGGTCCGCGATGATCCCGGCCGCGAAGACCGCCGGGTTCAACCGGACCAGGTCGTCGCGGTCGTCGTCGGGCGCGGCCACGTCGAGCCACGGGTGGTACGACGCGGCGTACGGCGAGTCGAACGCCGTGCGCCACTGGAGGATCCGCCCGGGCGGCAACCCCAGCGGTACGTCGAGCAGGACGGTGAACTCGCGTCGCTGGTCGGCGAAGCGCACCAGTTCGGACTGCGCCGCGGTGATCCGGTCGAGCTCGGACGGGACCAGCGGATCCAGCCGCAGCCCGTCGAGGCCGGGCGGCCGTGGCGTCGGCTCCGGCGGCGGATCCGGCCGCACACAGAGCTGGAACTCGGGACCCGCGAGCGAGACCGGATCACGCACGTCGTCGACCGGCGTCAACGGCGCCGGATCGTACAGGTCGGGCGCCACCAGCAGGCCGACGTCGTCCGACTCGGCGAGGCTGTGCACGCCGGCGCCCGGGCGCTCGTCGCCGGGAATCCAGCGCGTATCCCAGAAGTCCTCGGGAACGATGTCCTGCCAGCGGTCCAGACCGCCGGTGAACGGGCCGCCGGGCACTGGCTCCAGCGATGGCTCCGGGGGAGCCAGGGTGCTCGCTGCCCACGCCGGATCGGGCCACAGCAACGTCGACTCGCCGATCAGCGCGCGCGCCAGCCAGCGCGGATGGTCAGGTCGCAGACCGATCCCGTCGATCGTCTCGCTCCGTGGCAGCACCGGATCGAGGTCGGCGACCTCCAGGCTCAGCTCCACCAGCTCAACGAGCAACGGCGCTGTGGGCAGCGCACTGTCGAGGACGAGATGCAGTCGTTGCCCCGGGCCCTGCGGGTCGGGTCGCAGCTCGGCCCGCTCGACGAAGCGCAGCAGTTGTTGATCGCCTCCGCCGGTCAACCGCACCAACGCACCCGCGGGTACTGCGGCCGACCGGTCCACGACCACCTCGGTCGTCGTGGCGGAGTCCACGGCCAGCGGTCGCGTTCGGGCGTGCAGCGTGACCTTCAACGCGTTGCCCCAGCTCCCTTCGGACCGCGCGAGCAGGTTCACCGCCGACCCGCCCGTCGTCCGCAGTCCGAGCGCCCCCGTGGCCCGCCCGCGCAGGCCGTCGTACGCCTCGTCGTGCACGATGCGTACGACGTACGCCCTGACGCCGCCGGCCGCGAAGAAGGAGCTGACCGCGTACGGCAACCGGCCGGGACCCTCGAAGCCGCCGAAGATCGTGCGGTACTCGTCCCAGCTGCCGATCGCCACCGGAACGGACCGGGCGACCGGTGTGATCCGGAGCCAGGTGGCCACGTCCACGTCGTCGTCCGGCCGCCCGAGTGGCAACCACGCCGGCCCGCGTGGACTGACACCGGCGAACGCCGCCACGTCACGCCGTACGGCGGTGAGCACGTCGGGCGGACGCGGCACGGTGAGGTACACACCGGGCGCCCCGGGAACGAAGTCCGTGGTCAGCTGAACTCGATGCCCTGACAGCACAGCACGAGCTCTTCCATCGCCACGTCGGTCCCGCCCTTGCCGGCCAGGGCCGGGCCGGACCAGCTCTTCGGTTGGGTGTTGAGCAGCTTCCAGGTGCAGACGGTGTTGCGGGACTCGTCGAGCAGGGAGACGGTCACGGTCCGGGCGTCGACGGTGCCGCGGCTGACGTCCTCGAGCCAGGCGAAAAGGTCCCGGCTGCCGATCACGCCGCGTTTGCAGGTCACGTCGTCGACGGTGAAGGTGTTCTGTACCTTCCGGACCGTGTTCACCTTCTCGTTGCCGTTGCGGTAGTCGGCGAACTGGACGCTGAACTTGAGCCCGGTGACGTCGGAGAAGCCACCGACGATGGTGCCCTCGTCGCCGTTGCCGCTGTCGCCGCCCAGCGACAGCAGGAAGTTGAAGGCGGGGTACGGGTTGTCTCGCTGGGTCGGCATGGATCCTCCTCGGACTGGGCTGCTCGGGACCGGCCCGGATCAGGCGCGGGCGTCGGCGGTGAACTGGCCGATGCGGAAGATGACGAACTCCGCCGGCTTGGTCGGCGCGACGCCGATCAGGCAGATCAGCCGGCCGTTGTCGAGGTCGTTCTGGGTCATCGTGGTGCGGTCGCAGCGGACGAAGAACGCCTCGTCCGGCTTGCTGCCGAGCAGCGCCCCGGCCAGCCACTGCACGTACAGGAAGTCCTCGACGGACTGCCGGATGCTCGCCCACAGCCGCTCGTTGTTGGGCTCGAACACGGCGTACTGCATGGCCCGGTCGATCGAGTGCTCGAGGAAGTTGAACAGCCGGCGGACGTTCACATAGGTCCACTCGGGGTCCGACGTCATCGTGCGTGCCCCCCAGACCCGGTTGCCGCGGCCGGCGAAGAACCGCAGCGCGTTGATCCCCTCCGGGTTGAGGACGTCGTTGCGCGCGGTGTTGATGTTCGCCTCGAAGCGGGTCAGCCCCTGCACGACCTCGTTCGCCGGGGCCTTGAACACGCCCCGGGTGACATCGGTGCGGGCGTAGATCCCGGTGACGAAACCGGACGGCGGCAACAGGATCCGGCGCGGCGGCGCGCCTTGCGCGATCCGCTGCAGCGGATCGAACACCTCGATCCACGGGTGGTACATCGCGGCCCGGGTGGTGTCGAACTTGCCCCGGAAGGTGCGGACCTCGGTCATCGAGCTGCCGCGCGGCGCGTCGACGACGGCGATCCGGTACTTCATCCGCTCGGCGTGCGCGATCAGCACCGACGCGGCGGCCTGGCAGACGTCCACGTCGTCGTAGGTTCCGGCGTCGGGCAACGCGACGATCGCGATGTTCTCGAGCTCGGCGAGCGCGCCGAGGCCGGTGGCCTTCTGCGTCACCACGTCGGGCGACGCGTCCTGTCCGAGCAGGTCGTCGGGCCCGGGGACGGCCCCGTCGTTGCCGCCTTCCAGCCGGGCACCCTCGAGGGGCGTCTGCAGGGCCACCATCAGGTCGATCGCCCGAAGCAGGTCGGCCGGCGCCGCCGGGTCGTCGGGCGCCTCGGTGTCGAGGTACACGATCGCGTTCTCGTCCTCGGGATCGTCGGACTGCAGGATGTGACCGATCCAGCGGCGCTGCGCCGGATGCGTGGCGAGGTCGCTGCTGGCGTCGATCCGCTCGGTGTCGGGTTGGACCAGGACCTGCAGGACGACCTCCTTGATCACGGTGGCGGCGGTCGTCGCCACCGGGCCGGCGGAACGCCGGAAGATCTGTTGCGGCCGGCCGCTGCTGTCCCGGACCGCGGGATCCTCGTCGACGACCGCGAGGGCCCCCGGGACGAGATCGGCGTCGGCGTCCGGCGGCACCGCCGGCGGTTCGGTGATCTCCACGACGGCACCACGGGTGAGTGCGGTGGCCTGCGTCCCGAACGTCGGGTGCTGGAACGCACAGTTGCGCTTGCGCACCGGGCGCACGGTCACGAGCGTGTTGCCGTACTGCCCGGGCCACCGGGCCCGCCAGGTCGCCACGTCACTCACACCGAACGGCAGCGCGAGCCGGCCGAGTCCGAAGTCGAGGTTCGGATCGGTCCCGGTCGGTGCGAAGACACGGCTGACGTAGAGTCTGCGGCCGCCGTTGAGGAAGAAGGCCCGGGCCGCGTGCGCCACGAACGACTCGCGGCTGGGCGACCCGTCGGCCGGGACGATCTGTTCGAGTCCGCCGTACACGCGCTCGAACTCGGTGAAGCTGGTGACGAGCCGGGCCTCGGTACTGCGGGGGCCCGGCCGGTCGCCGTCGACGTACTGGACCGGTCCGTAACGGGTGATGCCGGCGAAGCCGGTGGTGCTGGTGGCGACTCCCTCGATCGACTTCGACCGGAACGTCGTTTCCTCGACGTACACGCCGGGGGACAGATACTCGGGCATTCGCTGGACTCCTGTCGAAGCTGGTCGTGCGGTGTGGTGTCGTGTCAGGCGGGAAGCTCGATCGAGACCGTGCTCTCGCGGCCGAGCGGTACGTCCACGGCGAACGGACCGAGCTCCGTCCCCGGCCAGAGGCTGCGCCCGGTCAGGACGGGGTCGGTCAGGGGATCGCCGGTGGCGATCGCGGTCTGCACCGGCAGGTCCCAGAGCGGATCGACGACCTTGAGCAGTACGTCGGCCGGATCGGCCGCGGCCGCGGGCGGCACGGTCACGGTCAGTTCGAGCGGCAGCGGATCGACCGGCATCGTGGCCGCGTCGGCCGAGCTGCCGATCACCAGCACGAACTCGCCCCGGTCGTCGCCGTGCGCCCAGCCGAGGTCGTCGTGCTCGTCGCGCGCGACCACCCGGACCCAGCGGACCGGATGCGCCGCGCCGTCGGCTCCGGGCCGGACGACCCGGCCGCGGAGGACGCTGCCGCCACTGGCCGGGTAGGCGCCGGCACCCGGGAAGACGCCGACCCGGAAGATGCGCTTCGGCCCGGCGTCCGGAGGGGGATCGGGTACCGGGTCGTCGTGCAGGCGCAGCCGCAGCCGGCGGGGGACGAAGCACCGGCCCGCGGTCAGGCGTGGCTCGACGACGCGCACGGTCACGTCCTCGTCGTGCGGATCCGGCGGCGAGCCGTAGAGCCGGGCGAACCTGCCGCTGCGGTGCCGATCGAAGCCCGTGAGTACGTCGTCCAGCACCTGACCCGGCGGCCAGCGCCGCCAGCTGTGCAACGGCGAGGGATGCCGTTCGTCGAGTACAGCGGCCGGCCGCTGGTACCGCCCGCCGCCGTAGGTTCCCAGCGCGTCGAGCGCGTCCACGAGCTCGACACCGATGGCCAGCCGGTGGACTGCCTCGTCGTACCCGGCCGGCGTGAACAGATTCGTTGGCCTGTTCACGGCTCTACCGAGGGCACCAGGCCGCGGATCGCGGTCAGGACGTCCGGGTGGTCGGGATCCGACGGAGCATCGATCCGGGCGATGCGGGCCAGGTAGGAGACGCTGAGACGGTAGTCGACGGGCAGCGTCTCGAACGTGCGCAGGACGTCCTCGACGACCAGGTCCTCGTTGACGATCTGCACCGCCTCACCGGGCCGCCACTGTCCGGACGGGTGCAGGCGTGGGCCGGCGATGACGGGCCGGGTCTCGAGGCACTGCATGGTCGCGCCGAGGATGCGCAGCTCGGCCTCGGCTTCGCTGTCCCAGGCGGTGAGCAGCAGGTGCACGTCCAGCGGCAGATGAATGGTGCGGTCCTGCGCGGCGACCGCGGACCACGGGCTGCGCATGGTCCGGTTGACGTCGACTCGCCAGACGAAGATCGACAGCGTCGGGAAGCGGATCGGGTTGTCGGCATCGCCGCCGATCCGGGCGAAGTCCGTCGTCTGCACGAGCCGTGCCGTCGGCTTGGCCCGGAACGCGTCGAGGTCCGCGGCGACCAGGTCGTCGTAGCAGCGGTTGAGCTGCTCACGGACGCTGAGCGCCACGGCGGCGACGGACGCGAAACCGGCCATGGTCGAAGAGTTCGCGGCCGCCGTCACGGCACCGTCACCCGTGGCCGCTGGGCCAGGAGGGCACGGTGAGGGGCGCGGGGTGACGGTCCCGTGACGCCACGGCGCCATGGTCGAACGGTGACCGGGGGTCTGCGCAACACGACCGGGATCGGTGCGCGCCGGCTGTCCGCGGGCACCGATCCCGCTGTACTGCGGCTCGGTGGCCGGCGCGTGCCGTTGTTTCGGTCGATCGGGATCGCCGGGTACTACGGCGCGCTGCTGCTCGCGCTGGTCGCGGGCATCCGGGCCGGCGTGCATCCGATCGTGGTGCTCGGGCTGAGCGCGGCGGCGGCGGTGTCGTTCTTCCTGTGGGGGCTGACCCGGCGGGCGATCACCGGTCGCGAATCCTTGGTCCTGCTCGAGCACGTGTGGGTCGCCGGGGTCGCGGTCGCCGGGTTCTGCTGGGCGGCGGGCGTCGACGTACTGCGCGGACTCGACGTGCTGGCCTGCGGTCTCACGGTGTTCCTTGCCGCCGGCCGGACCGGCTGCTTGGCGGTCGGCTGCTGCTACGGGGTGCCGGCCGGGATCGGAGTGACGTACCCGCCCGGCGCAGGCCTCCCGGCGCGGCTCACCGGGGTCCGGCTGCTGCCGGTGCAACTGATCGAAGCGGCCGCGCTTCTGGTGATCGGGGTCGTGGCGCTGGCCGCGACCGGAGTGCGGCCGGGTGTGGCGACGATCTGGTTCCTGACGGCGTACGCCGTTGTCCGGTTCGGCCTCGAGGGGCTGCGCGCTGACGATCGGCCGATGACGGCCGGCCTCAGCCGGCCGCGCTGGATGTGCCTGATTCAGCTCGCCGGTGCCGGACTCCTCGCGGGGTGGGCGATTCCGGGGATCGACCAGCGGGTCCTGGTCGCAACCGGGGCGGTGCTGGCACCGGTGGCGGTGGCGGGTGTCATGGTCACGAGGTCGCGCCGTCCGAGCCCACTGACGCGGTCGGACGCACTCGACGAAACCTGGGCGCTGATCGAACGGCTGGCCCGGGCAACGGGGCTGTCGGAGCGGCCGGTTCTCGATGTCACCCGGGCCGGACTGCGGGTGGCCGTCAGCCTGCTGCTACCGGGTGGGACACAAGACGGCGAGATGGCCGACGTCCACGTCTCGCTGTCGTCGCCGCGTTGGACGCAAGCTGAACTGGTGGCCGTCGGCGATGCGCTGGCGGGCCTCGACGTGCGACCTGGGGAATGGGCCGTGCACTTCCGTCTCGACGGTGCGCGACTCGGTGTGGGAAACGCCGCCGAACCCGTATTGCCGGGGAAAGACGGGCGGATCATGCATCAAACCGCGATCGATGGGACTCCACACGCCGAGGGGTACTTCGGTCCTGGTCGAGGGGGGATTGAGAGATGACCACCACAGCTCCGGGGAGGGCGGCCGTGGCTCCGGTCGCGGTGCGGCCGGCGGTCCGGCTCAGACTGCTGGACGGCTTCGAGTTGCGGGTGGACGGCGCCGTGATGGAGGTGCAGCCCGCCGGGCAGCGGCTGCTCGCCTTCCTGGCGCTGACGGGGGCACCGGTGGAACGGACGTTCGCGGCCGGCCAGCTCTGGCCGGACGCGTCGGGTGAACGTGCCAAGGCCAACCTGAGATCCTCGATCTGGCGTGTCCGCCGGATCCACAGCGAGCTGGTCCGGCCGTCGAAGAGCCATGTCACGTTGATGTCGTCGGTCTGGGTCGACGCCCAGGACGGCCTGCGTGAGCTGACCTCGGGAGCCCGGACGCTCGAGCTGATCGACGACGTCGAGGCGAGTGCGGTCCTGCACGACGACCTGCTGCCCGACTGGTACGACGACTGGCTGGTGACCGAGCGGGAGCGGGTCCGGCAGCTGCGGCTGCACACCTTCGAACAGTGCGCGCGGGAGCTGATCGACCAGGGCCGGATGGCCGAGGCGATCCAGATCGGGCTGCGCGGGATCGCCATGGACCCGCTGCGGGAGAGCGCGCACCGGACCGTGATGATCGCCCACCTGGCCGAGGGCAACGTCGCCGACGCCCTTGGTCAGTTCCACCGCTTCGCCGACCTGATGATGCGGGAGCTCGGCCTGCGACCGTCCGAACGGATCTGCGCGCTGGTGTCACAGTGGCTGCCCGCGGAAGCGCGCTCGGTCCTCCGCCCGCTCTCCGCGCCCTGCCGCGAGGTGGTAGCGATCAGATGACGGCCGGCTCGCCCAAGGCCGGCTCGCGGACCAGCAGTCCGCCGGCGGGACGGCCGGGGCCGACCGCTTCCCGCGAAGGTCCGGCCGAGCGGCAGGCCCGCTCGACGGCACACCCGGGTACGCGGCTGCCGGTCGACGTACGCCACCGGATGGAACCGGTCGTCGGCGGTGATCTGACCGACGTGATGATCCGGCACGGATCCACCGCGGGAGCGCTCGCGACGACCGAGGGCCGCGACGTCACCTTCGCCACCGGCCTGTACCGGCCGGGTACGCCGATCGGCGAGGCGGTGCTCGCCCACGAACTGGCCCATACCCGCCAGCAGAGCGGCCCGGCGGCGGGGGCCGTGGCGAGTGACGCACTCGAGCGACAGGCCGACCAGGCCGGCTACCTCGCGGCGATGCGGCTGCTCGATCCGGCCGCGGCCGCGGGATTGACCCGGCCGGCGATCAGCGAGGGCCAGGGCCTGCAACTCCAGCGCTGTTCGCCACCGACGTACGGGGAGATCAAGGACCTGCCGACGCGCGAGGAGTACGAGCGGCGGGGCGAGCTGCAGCCGCGTGGCTTCCCGGCACTCACCAGCCTCGGGCCGAACGTCTTCATCGGGTTCCCCGTCGGCTCACTGGACCTGCAGGGTGTACCGCCCGGCCGGCTGACTCCGGCGCCACCGCCACCTCCGGTGGACGTCGAGGCCGCCGCGCCGGTGCTGGAATACGAGCAACTGGTCGCGCGACTGGACATCCTCGAGGCCAGGCAGGACCGCATCGCGGCGACGATCCCCGACCTCGATCAGGGTCTGCGGTCGATCGGGCCCGGTGGTCTGCAGTTCCCGTCGGTGTTCGGTGGCGGCAACGTCGTCCTGGCCCGGCTCGGCCTGCAGCGCCCGGGTGGCCCACCACCGGCCGAGCCGTTCATCCTGAGGATGCCGGGAACGACGGAACCGACCCCCGAGCAGACGGTGCCGCGAGATCCCGTCCTGCTGTCACGCCGGATCGCGAGCGCGGACGTCGTCCAGCTGCGGGCGCTGGAGGCGCTGGCGGCACTGCAGGCGAACCGCGCGGACCAGGAACGCGCGAACTCCCAGCTGGCCGGGTACGACCTGACTGGTGCGCTCGGCGCGATCGACGAGGTACGGCGTGACTATCGCGACGCCGCCGAGAAGATCCTCACCGCCGAGGCGCTCCCCGCGCTGAGGACGGCCGACGAACGCAACGCGGCGCTGCCGCGGGTGCTGACCCAGTTCAAGTTGACCTACTACCAGCGGCGATGGTCGAAGTACCCGCAGATCCAGGGCTCGATCAGTGACATCAACGACTGGGCGATGTCGTTGCAGGGCGATCTGGACCAGCTGACCGAACGGGCCAAGGCGGTCGAGCAGGCCAGGCTGGCCGGTGACCCGCGGCTGCCGTCGCTCGAAGCGAGCTTCGACCAGGACGCACAGTTGCTGGCGGCAAGCATCGAGGCACTGGGGGAGTGGGACAGCGCGGTCCAGGCGTTCGAGTACCTGAAGGGGAACTCGGCGTTGTGGGGCTACGAGGGCGTGGACCGGATCGCCGCCCGGCTCGGTCAGCTGAGGCAGGCCGCGACCGACAAGGACCTGCCGTACCTCGAGGTGCTGTTGCGGGACCACCGGGCGGACTCGGCGGTGCAGGAGTTCTACCGCGTGCTGCCGTCGATCGTGATGTGGTCGCACCTGATCATCGGTCTGGCCATCATGCTGATCGCCGCGGTGGTGACGGCCGGCGTCGGGCTCGCGATCAGCGCGGCCGGCAGCGCCGCGGCGACGGCCATCGCCGGCAGCGCCGCCGCGGTGCAGACCAGTACGGCCGCCGGGGTCGTCCTGAACGCGACCTGGGTGATCAAGCTCGGCGCCGAGGCCCTGGTCTTCACCGCGATCTCGCGCGAGCTGAGCGCGCTGTTCCCGGGGATGGAGCCGAAGGGCTCGTTCTGGGGCGAGTTCCTCTGGAACCTGGGCATGTTCGGCGTCATGCACGGTGCCTCGAAGCTGGCCAAGGGCCTGATCGAGGCGTTCGCGATCAACCGGGCGGCCGGGAAGTTCGTGCTCGAGCAGGCGACCGCGTTCGTCGCGCTGGAGGCGTTCGGGTACGTCCGGTTCGCGGTCGAGGAAGGCCGCACGATGACGCTGTCCGAGTTCGGCATGATGTCCGCGCAGAACCTGGTGATGATGACCGCGATGACGGCCACGATGACGCCGCTGAAGCCGGTGATGACGCGGCTCGAGAGGAATCTGACGTCCGCCTTCAGCCGGTTCAGCGCGAAGTACCGTGCCCAGGCCGCCGAACTGGCCGCTCGCCGTACGGCGCTGGAACTCGAGGTCCGCGAACGGATGAAGGCGAATCCGGAGGCGACGGCGGAGGAGGTCGCCGACCTCAAGGAGCAGGCCAGACAGCTGGACGCCGATCTGAACCGTCTGGTCGAGGACGTCCGGAGCGATCCGTCGATCGACCTGCGGCAACTCGGCGACGAGGTCACGGGCGTACTGGCGCAGGCCAGGGAGACCACGCTGGTCGAGCTGCTGCCGGGGATGGAGGCGAGTGTCGGACTGCAGCCGACCGGCGAGAGCACGAGCTGGAGTTTCGCCGCCGGAAAGGGCGGCGAGCTGACGGGCTACCTGGATCGCGGCGGGTATGTGAAGACGTCGGAACGGGTCGTCGGCAGCGGCAAGACGGTGATCGAGGTCGAGCTGCCCGGCAAGGGCAGGGTGACGTTCGTCGAGCGGGTGACCGAGACTCCGGTGGCTCAGACGGCGGGCGGGGAGCCCGTGCCCGAGGCGACAGTCCCGGCCCGGGTGAAATGGCTTCAGGAGGTGTCCGGGCGACTGGCCAAGGCTCGTGGCGGAGCTGCCGAGCGGCCTGAGGCGACGAAGGGCGCCGAACCTCCGGCCGCCGAGCCGAAGGGAGCGGAACCCACGGCCGCGGAGACGGTGGCAGAGGCCACGGCCGCTGAGGTGGCCCATGCGCGCGCGATCGAGCTGGCGATGCAGGACGGCCGGGCCGAGGCGGGACTGCGCAGGCTCGCCAACACCTTCCCGCCGCGCTACAAGACCGCACTCGCCCGGGTGATCGCGGCCGTCCCGCCCGAGAACATGGGCAGCTTCCTGCGGGCGGTCGGCGATCCCGCGATGGGCGGCCAGCCGGTCGCGTTCTACCAGGCTCTCGGGCGCAACGCCGCCGCCTGCCGGCTGGTGGAGACGTACGGCGGCCAGGTGCTGCTCGACGTCGTCGGACTCCAGCGCGGCACGACCCAGGCTGTCCGGATGGCGCGGTCGCGTGCGGACGTCGATCGCGTCCTGAAGGCCCTCGACAAGGCTGCCACCGAGCCCGGCACCGGAACCGGAACCACCGGCGCCGACGTACTGATCAACAAGATCCGGACCTCCCGGGGACGGACGTTCCGGTCGCTCGACAAGCTGGTCGGCCCGCGGGAGCGTCCCGGCGTACAGATCGAGCCCGACCTGACCGACCCGTCGTGGCGCGAGTACCAGCGGCAGGCGAACGAGTACGCCAAGGACCATCCGCCGGAGGGCGGCGCGCTGAACACCGAGGAGCGCCAACTGCGGGCGGCGCTGTTCCAGACGGTGGAGCGCGCCCGCGCCGGCGAGTACTCCGAGTTGCTCCCGCCGGAGCGGCAACAACTGCTGGAGGACTTCGACACCGTCGCGGACGCGGCCCGGCTGGACTCCGGCTGGCGCTCGGCCAAGCGCGGCCAATTGTGGGAGGCACTGGCGCTGGGCCGGGGTCAGCCGAGCGAGCCGACCAGATGGCTGAACCGCAAGATCGTCAAGGGATCGGGCAAGTCGGGGTACACGATCCCCGACGAGGCCATCCCGCGCGTCCGGCCCGAGGAGATCGCGGACGGGTCGGTGATGACCAAACCCCGGACCTGGGTGGAGCGGAAGGACTACAACCTCACCTCCGGCGACGTGGACGCGGCCGGCGTCAACAAGGTCGCCAAGGCGACCGCCACCAGGCACCTCGCCGAGGCCCGCGCGGACCTGGAGAACTACCCACTCGGCAGCACCATCGTCATCGAGTACGCGCGCGACCCCGGTCGGGCGAACGCCGAAGCCATGGCGGCCATCCTCCTCGCCGAACCCCGCATCGTCCGGGTGGTCATTGCCGGCAAGCCCTTCACCCGCTAGCAAGGATGCGGCCCTCGCCTGATCAGACAGCTCAGGCCTGAGGGACCAGTGATGCGACGAGTGCCTGGGTGACGTCGTCAAGAGATGCGACGACAGTGCTTGCCAGGGCGAGGGCGTCTGGCTGGGGTGGGTAGGTCGGATTGGGAATGGCGATGACGCGGACTCCTGCTGCGGATGCGGAGCGGAGGCCGTTGCTGGAGTCCTCGATCGCGACGACTCGGGACGCGTCGGCTGTCAGCCGTCGTACGACGTCGTTGTAGACCGCTGGTGAGGGTTTGCC
Source organism: Kribbella sp. NPDC002412 (assembly GCF_053592935.1). Taxonomy (NCBI): domain Bacteria; kingdom Bacillati; phylum Actinomycetota; class Actinomycetes; order Propionibacteriales; family Kribbellaceae; genus Kribbella; species Kribbella sp. NPDC002412. The sequence goes on along the minus strand of NZ_JBSFBL010000059.1, from coordinate 8,257 downwards.
TGCCGTGACTTCCTCGGTGGAGACCGTGACCTGGAAGCGGCTGGTCAGGTCGGCGGAGTCGAGCACGGTCGCGATCAGCTGCCGGGGTGACGATGACGCCAGGCCCAACGGCCAGTGGTTCGCGAGCCGCTCCACGGCCTCGATGGCTCCGGGTAACAGCGGCAGGTTCTTACGGTAGCGGGCGACCATGGCGTCGATGACCATTGCGGCCACGTCCTGTGGCCGGCCGGGTACGCCGATGACATCGACCAGGTATGCGGACCATTCCGGCGTACTCATGCCCTGCAGAGCCTGGGTCGCGTCCGTGGGCCAGGCTCGACCGGCGTCTGCGACGACAGCTCGCCGTACCTCGTCCCAGAGCGGCTCGGAGTCGACCAGGACGCCGTCCAGGTCGAAGACCACGGCTTGTACTTCGTTGGATGTGGCCACTTTGCCGGACTCAGCCTCGTGCCGGCGGCTTTGCGTTGAACTGGTTGATGGCCGCGACGAGGGCAAGCCCGGCGGCCTCGACGACATCGGTGGACGACGCCCGGACCGTCACCCGACGGCGCGGCAGCTCCACCTCGAGCTCGACTTCTCCGACAGCCTCGCTGCCCGGGCCGACTGAGTAGGCCCGGAACGCGACCACCCGCGCCTCCACGCCCGTCGCCTGCGAGATCGAATGGCACACCGCGTCGATGAGCCCGGTGCCAGAACCCTCGGCGTGGACCTGTTCCCCAGCGTGGGACAGCTTCACGTTGGCGCTCGGTCCGCCCTGCGTGCCCCCGGAGTACGTGATTGCGTCGAGCTGCCAGGCGTTGGACGGCTCCGTCATACGATCCCCCTTTGATGTCCAGCACAGCCGGGGCCGGTACCTTCCTCGAAAGGTAATTGCGCCCGGCGCCCTCAGGCGGAGCCTAACCGTTTCGACCTCCGTAGGGGACCGCAAAGAGCGCTGGACCTCGGAGGCCGGTGACCCGTCACCGCGTGGCTGCGTGGAGCAGTTGCCGGGTGGTCGGGCGGCCATCTTCGTCGAGCCGTACGACGATGTGCTCGTCCCAGCGCTCGTCGGAGTGGGGATGGTCGGAGCGCCAGTGGCAGCCGCGGCTGTCCTGTCGTGCTGTCGCTGCCACGATGACAGATCGCGCCACCGTCGCGAGCGGTCCGGTGCCTACGGTCTCGAGCTCGTCAGCGGCGGCGTTCAGGCCTGCGCCGTCGCGACGGATACCGGCGTACCTGGTCAGGATCGAGCGAATCCGCTCCGGTTCGCGATCCTCGCCCAGCGCGAGCTCGTGTGAACGACCTCGGTCCATCGAGGGGAGATCGAGGGTCAGCGCCGTTGCCACCCGCCGCCCGAAGACCAGTCCCTCCAGCAGGCTGTTGGAGGCGAGCCTGTTGGCCCCGTGTACTCCGGTTGCGGCGACCTCGCCGACGGCGTACAGGCCTGGTACATCGGTTGCGCCGTCGCGGTCGGTTCGAACGCCGCCGCACAGGAAGTGTTCGGCCGGTGCGACCGGGATCTGCTCGGACAGCAGGTCGACCCCGATGCGTGCGCAGGAGGCCAGTACAGTCGGGAATCGCTGTCGGAGGACGTCGGGCGCGACGCATGTCGCGTCCAGCCAGACGTGGTCGGACCCGTCGCGGCGCATCGTCGCCTCGATCGCTCGTGCGACGACGTCCCGTGGGGCCAGGTCGGCTCGCGAGTGCCGTCCGGCCATGATCCTACGGCCATGGATGTCGCGCAGTACGGCGCCTTCACCGCGAACGGCCTCGGTGACCAGGGGCAACTGACCGTTCGTCTCACCGGTGTAGAGCGCGGTCGGATGGAACTGGACGAACTCCATGTCCACCAGCGACGCGCCGGCCCGCAGCGCCAAGGCGATCCCGTCACCGCGCACCGTCGCGGGATTGGTGCTGGCCAGGTACGCGTTGCCGATACCGCCGGTGGCCAGTACGACGGCGCGCGCCTCGATCCGCCTGAGCTGAGTCCCTGTCTCGACGAGCACGCCTACGATGCTTCCGGAGTCCGACTGGAGCAGGCCGACGGTTCGTCCGGTCATCGTCTGAACGCTGGTTCGCTGCAGGGCGCTGCGGAGCGCGCGATGAACCTCCGCGCCGGTGGCGTCACCGCCGGCGTGCACGACCCGGGGACGACTGTGGCCGCCCTCCAGGGTTCTCGACAGCGATCCGTCGTCGTCACGGTCGAAGCGAGCCCCTTGAGCGATGAGTTCGGCAAGTCGCTGCGGTCCTTCCTCGACCAGCGCCCGAACGTTGCGGGGATCGCAGAAGCCCGCGCCCGCGACATCGGTGTCGCGCCAGTGGTCGAGCGGATCGTCCTCGCCGTACGCGGCCGAGACGCCGCCCTGTGCCCAGGGCGTGCTGCCGTCGCCGGCGCTGAGCAGGAGCACTTCGCGGGTCGCGGCGAGACCGAGCGCGGTTGACAGGCCCGCCACGCCGGCGCCGATGACGATCACGTCGACGGTGCGCGTCATCGAGCACCTGCAGGTTTGCCGATGGCAACCATCCGCTCGACCGAGCGCCGGGCTCGGGCGACGATCTCGGGCGGTAGCTGGATCTCGTCGCGGCCTTCGCGCAGGCATCGCACCAGCAGTTCCGGGGTGATCATCTTCATGAAGCGGCACGAGGCCTTCGGGTTCACCGGCACGAAATTCGTCTGCTGGTTGACCTTGCGAAGCTGATGGAGCATGCCGATCTCCGTCGCGATCAGGGCTGTCTTCGCGGTCAGGTCGCGGGCAGTGTCCAGCATGCCGGCGGTAGAGAGGATGTGGGTCCGCTCGGCCGGCAGATCACCCACGCCGGCGAGCCAGATCGCGGACGACGCGCAGCCGCACTCGGGATGGACCAGGACCTCGGCCTCGGGATCGGCCGCCACCTGAGCGCGCAGGTCGGCCGCGCTGATGCCGGCATGCACGTGGCACTCGCCCATCCACACCTCGAGGTTGTCCCGGCCGGTCTGCCGCCGGACGTGTGCTCCGAGGAACTGGTCGGGGAGGAACAGGATCGGCTGATCCGCCGGAATCGAGTTCACCACCTCCACCGCGTTGGACGACGTGCAGCAGACGTCGGCCTCGGCCTTCACCGCCGCGCTGGTGTTGACATAGGCAACAACTGCCGCGCCGGGGTGCTCGGCCTTCCAGGCCCGTAACTGGTCGGCGTCGATGGTGTCCGCCAGCGAACATCCGGCCCGGGCGGTGGGGATCAGCACGGTCTTGTCCGGGCTGAGAAGCTTGGCGGTCTCCGCCATGAAGTGCACACCGCAGAAGACGATCGTAGACGCGTCGGTACTGGCCGCGATGCGCGACAACGCGAGGGAGTCGCCGACGTGGTCGGCGACGTCCTGGATCGCCGGTTCCTGGTAGTTGTGGGCGAGAATCACAGCATCTCGCTCCTGGGCGAGGCGCCGTACCTCTTCCTGCCAGCTGATTGCCGTGCGCTGACCAACGGTCACAACAGATCCTTCTTTCGGGAGGTTTTCGCTTAGCAAGCGATAACTGGGCATGGTGATGCCGTGCCGATCCCTGGTTCACCCGTGGCTGCGGGTCACCAGCAGACTGATGTCAAGTGCGGTAGGGGAGTGGGTCAGGGCGCCGACCGAAATGGCATCGACGCCGGTGGCGGCGACCTCCGCAATGGTGTCCACGGTGATGTTGCCGGAGGCCTCGAGCCGGGTGGCGGATCGGGAGGTGTTGCGCCGCTCGACGATCAGAGCCATCTGCTCGACCGGCATGTTGTCCAGCAGGATCCACTCGACCTGGCAGTCCAGCGCTTCGCGGGCCTCCTCGGCAGTGGTGACTTCGACCTCGATCGCCATGCAGTTGTTTTCGGCGGCCATGCCGTCCCGGACCCGGCGAACGGCCGGGAGGACGCCGCCGGCCGCGGCGAGATGGTTCTCCTTGAGCAGCACCATGGCCGACAGGTCGAGCCGGTGGTTGGTCCCGCCGCCGCAACGCACGGCGTACTTGTCCATGGCCCGGAGGCCGGGTGCTGTCTTTCGGGTGTCGAGGAGCGCGATCGGGCGCCCATCGATCGCTGCAACGAACGCCGACGTGAGGGTTGCGATGCCCGACATCCGTTGTGCGAAGTTCAGCGCCACCCGCTCGCCGGTGATGATCGACCGCGCTGCCCCGCTGATCCACGCCAGCGGTTGCCCCGGGACAACCGGATCACCGTCGGCAACAGCCGTCCGCACCGTCACGGTGGGATCGACGGCGGCATACACCTCCTGTACAGCAGTCAGACCGGCCACGCGACCGGACTGCTTGGCGATCATCGTCGCCTCGGCCTCCAGCGCCTCCGGGACGCTCCATCGGGTGGTGACATCGTCTGCCGCCTGGTCCTCGATCAGTGCGGCCGCCACCGCGGTCCGGACCGTCTCCGTCGTCAGTTGCATCTGCTGCCCTGCTCTCCGTGATGTTTTCGCTTCCGAGGCGATAACTAGCTGCACGCTACCATCGGCCTCGTGCCCACAGCCAAGAAAGGTGATCCGGTTAACTTCCCCAGTTACCCACACGAGGTGCTCGCCGTGGTCCTGTCCGTTCGCGACGGCAGGCTGTGCGTGCTGCTGTGGAAACGCGCACGGAGCCCGTACCGCGGCCGCTGGGCGCTTCCCGGCGGCGGGGTCGAGCCCACAGAGCGGCTGCGGGAGGCCATCACTGGGCACCTTGCGACGAAGGTCGACGTTCGTGACGTCGCGCACCTCGAACAGCTGGCCACGCACAGTGCGATCGATCGTGATCCGCGGGCCCGCGTGCTGGCGACGGGCTATCTGGGACTTGTTCCGTCCGACGTTCAGCCGAAGCTTCCGTCCGACACGCAGTGGCACTCCGTCGACGAGCTGCCGCGGACCGCGTTCGATCATCACTACTTCATCGATGCCGCGGTCGCGCGGTTGCGCGCGAAACTGTCGTACACGAACATCGGTTTCGCGCTGGCTCCGCTGGAGTTCACCATCGCGGAGCTACGTGATCTGTTCGGTGCCGCACTCGGCTATGAGCTCGGCGCCACCAATCTCACCCGCGTCCTGACGCGGCGGCACGTGATCGAGCCGACCGAGCGGCGAGCCAGCCCCGGCCAGAGCGGCGGCCGTCCAGCGACCGTCTACACGTTCGTGGCCCGCGAGCTGACCGTCACGGACCCGTTCGCAGTACTCCGTCCACCGCGCTGACCAGCTGCGGTCACTCGTCGGCGATGCGCCACGATGTCCGCGCGGAGCAGTCGTTCCCGCCTGGTCCAGTCGGTGTCCGGAGAATGGGTTGTTCATGGGGCTGTGGACCGGGTTGTCGAGGGTTCTGTGGTGGGGTCGGCTAGCGTCGAGGCGTGTTGCTGCCTGAATCGTCGGTGCCGGGGGCGGATCTGCCTGTCCGGGCGGTTCTTCCTGCCACGGTCGATGCAGTGCGTTCGCGCGGTACTGCGGTGTTGGTTGCGCCGCCTGGATCGGGGAAGACCTCGCTGTTGCCGCTTGCGCTGGGCGATGCGCTCGGCGGCACGATCATCGTCGCCGAGCCGCGAAGGATGGCAACCCGCGCGGCTGCGGTCCGGCTGGCGACGCTGGCCGGCGAGCCGCTCGGGCTCCGGATCGGCTACGCGATGCGCGGTGAACGCAGCGGCGGCCAGGGACTCCGTGTCGAGGTGGTGACCACAGGGCTCCTCGTACGGCGTCTGCAGCAGAACCCGGAGTTGCCGGGTGTCGCCGCGATCGTGATCGACGAGTGCCACGAGCGGCACCTTGATGCCGACCTACTGCTCGCGCTCTGCATCGACATCCGGGCGAATCTTCGGGAGGACCTGGCGATCGTTGCGACGTCGGCTACGGCGGACACCATCAGACTGAGTCGTGCGTTGGGCTCGGACGTTCCGGCGCCGGTGATCACCGCGTCCGCGGCGCTGTTCGATGTGGCGATCGAGTGGGCCCCACCGCCGGTCCCCGTGCCGCTGCTTCCGGGTGGGCGGGTCGATCCGCGGCTGCTGGATCACATCGCGGCCGTCGTCCAGCGTGCGCTGACCGAGAACGACGGCGACATCCTCGTGTTCGTCCCGGGGGAGGCCGAGGTCAACGGTGTGACTCGCCGGTTGGCCGGTCAGAATGTGCTGCCGTTGTTCGGTCGCCAATCAAGGGCTGAACAGGACCGCGCGTTGGCTTCGGCCGCCACTCGTCGGATCGTGGTCACGACGTCGGTCGCGGAGAGTTCGCTGACTGTGCCCGGGGTCAGGGTTGTGGTCGACTCGGGTCTTGCCCGGGAGCCGCGGACCGATCAATCCCGTGGCCTCGGTGCGTTGGTCACCTGCCGGGTTTCGAGATCGTCGGCCGACCAGCGAGCGGGTCGTGCCGGCCGGGAGGCGCCTGGCCGGGTCTATCGGTGCTGGTCTGCCACCGACCACTCGCATCTCGACGATCATGCGGCGCCGGAGATCGCGATCGCCGATCTGGCAGGCTTCGCCCTCGACCTCGCGGCGTGGGGTGCGCCTGCTGGTGACGGTCTGACCTTGCTCGAGGCGCCGCCAGTGGTGGCGATGACCGCGGCCACCGAACTGCTGCGCCGCCTCGATGCCCTTGACGACGGCGGCCGGATCACCGAGCGGGGACGGCGGATGGCGGCGATCGGGGCGCATCCTCGGTTGGCTCGTGCGTTGCTGGACGGCTCGCCGCGGGTCGGCGCCGACCGGGCCCGCGAGGTCGTCGCGATGCTCTCGGACGACTCCGGCCGCGACTTCGGCGATGATCTACCGGCTCGCTGGCGAGCCCTCCGCCGCGGCGAGGACCGCGGAGCCACGGCCCGCTGGCGAGAAGAAGCGAAACGCCTCGGCCGAGGCATGACGACCGGCGACCCGTTGGACGGAGATGGAGTGCGGCCGGCAGTTCGTGGGCCGGCTGGTCGCGGGATGCGCGGAGTACCGGATGATCTTGCGGTGGGGGTCGTGGTGGGGCTGGCGTATCCCGATCGGATCGCGCGGGTCCGGGGGGTCGACTCGGCGACGTACCAGATGTCTGGTGGTACGGGTGCTGCTCTGGATCCGCAATCGCCGTTGCGGTCCACGACCTGGCTGGCGATCGCGGTTGCCGACCGGGCACCCGGACGCGCCGACGCCAGGATCCGTTCCGCGGCGCCGATCGATGAGCAGACCGCACGAGACATCGCAGGCGACCTCGTCTCGACCACCGACCAGATCCGCTGGGACGAGGGCCGGCTCGTGACGCGGCGCGTCGAGGCACTCGGCGCGATCGTGCTCAACGACGTCCCGCTGGCGAAGCCCGACCGGCTGCTCGTCCAAGCGGCTGTCCGCGACGGTATCCGGCGCAGCGGCCTGTCCGTACTGCGCTGGTCGGAGGCCGCACTCGCCTTGCGGGAGCGGCTCGCGTTCTGCCATGCCCACCTCGGCGGCCCGTGGCCTGCGGTCGACGACGAGACACTCCTGGCCGATCTCGACGAATGGCTGGGTACCGAGCTCGCCTCGGTGCGAGGCTCGCGCGATCTTGCCCACATCGACGTGGCTTCGGCGCTCCGGCGACTCCTGCCTTGGCCCGCGGCAACCCGGTTCGGCGAACTCGCACCGGAACGGCTCCGGGTCCCATCGGGATCCGAGGTGCGACTTGCGTACGACGGTGCCGAGCCGCCGGTCCTCGCAGCGAAGCTGCAGGAGGTATTCGGCTGGACTGCCACTCCAGCCGTCGCGGACGGTCGTGTCCCAGTCGTTCTGCACCTACTGTCGCCGGCACGGCGCCCGGTCGCGATCACGAGCGACCTCGCCTCTTTCTGGAAGCAGGGCTATCCCCAGGTCCGAGCCGAGCTGCGAGCCCGCTACCCCCGCCATCCGTGGCCGGAAGATCCACTCACTGCCATCCCGACCAAGCGACCAAAACCTCGCCAGTGACCGAGCTGCCCTGGCAGTGTGTATGTACTGTCCGCGCCGTTCCGGGACTCGCCAAGTTTCGGACCCTGGCATCAACATCAGTGACAACCACGAGACCAGATCGGCTGAAGTCGCCATAGCCCCGCTGTGCGTCGCTTTAACGTTGGCGTCCGAGGGGGACACGCACCTTAACCACACGGCTCAGCTTGAACGCCTAAGCAGACAGTCAGGCTCGAAGAATGGCTCGCTGGACCGTGGATGCCGGCGGAAGATGCCCCGGGCCCGGAAGTGCGCGATCACCTCGGGCGGCACGCGTCGGCCGACGATGGTGGAGACACGGGTCGGGTCGGTGAGGTCCTGGCCGGACGAGTAGGCCAGAACGCGCGACTGGTTGTCCTCGATGGTGACG